>JBKJZM010000204.1:0-20672 GCA_046715295.1 Gemmatimonadales bacterium
CGTACCAGGGGGACAGCTGGTCCCGGTGGCCGGCGAGAGCGGTCAGGGCGTAGTCGTTCGTGGGAATCAGGGCCCAGCCTTTCCAGCGCTTGCGCTGGGCCTCGAGCAGCTCGATCAAGCCGTCGGGTCGGCGACTCAGGTAGTGCGCCCGATGGGCCTCGTGCGCATAGCGCGAGTGCTGCGCGATGTCATGGTCCCGGGTAAGAATCACCGCCGTGCGGATTCCTTCACGCGCGAGCCCTCTGAGCGCGCTCACCGCGTTGGCGTAGCCCCCGATTACCACCGCCCCGGGAGCACTCACTTGAGCGGCTCTACCACCCGGAACTTGGCTCGGGGACCGGTGGGAAGACGGTCGACAAACTCCACGTCGGCATCGAGAAATGGGGCCACGTCGAACCGGAGCGCGGTCCGCATCTGATCGGCGATCGTCTCCCGGTTGGCGGCAGCCTCGAGAATCGCTCGCACCCTGACCCGGGCCGGATCCAGCTGGCTCACCTGGTAGCGCAGGACCCCGCCGACCCGCTCCAGGGCACAGGTGAGCGCATAGGGGGAGATGCGCTGGCCACCACGAAGCACCAGCACATCGGCCGCCCTCCCGGTCACGACTCCAAGGAGCGGCGAGGATCGACCGCAGGGACAGGTGTCGGACAGCAGCGCGCCCCGATCGCCGGTGAGATAGCGGAAGAGCGGCATTGCGCGGTTGACCAGCAAGGTGGCCACGAGGTTGCCCTCGACCCCCGCAGGTACTGACCGTCCCGCGTCGTCCAACACCTCCAGGCGTACCACGTCGTTGTTCAGATGCATCCCGCCACGAGTGCACTGCCAGGCAATTTCCTTGGTTTCCGATGTGCCGTAGATGTCGTAGATGGGAGCCTCGAAGCTCGAGGCCAACCGCTCTCGTGCCGAGCCGTCGAGCAGCTCTCCGCTGGTGAAGACGGCGGTAACGTGCAGACGATCGCCCCGTGCCTCGAGGGCGTGTGCCGCCTCATGGAGTGCGGAGGGTAGCCCGTAGATCACATCCGGCTGGAAGTCCAGCAGAGCAGCGGCCACCGCCGAGGCAGGCTGCAGTACGCTTATCCGGCCACAGCCCATGGCCTGCTCCAGCCGGGAGGCGGCTGTTCCAGGGGGCATGGCATCGAGAATGACCACACGATCGGTTGGGCCGACACCGCAGGCCCGGCGTGCGCGGAGCTTGACCGCGTATTTCAGCGTGGCCCAGGCTCGCGGCTCGTAGTAGACCCTGAACGGCTCGCCAGTGGACCCGGACGAGGAGGAGGAACGCCACCTGGGATGGACTCGGCCGCCCGTGAGGGCCTCGGAGCCGGCCTGACGCAGCTCGAGCTTCGACACCGGGGCCAGTGCCGCAAGCGCACGATACGGATCGCGCTCCAGGATCGGATCGGACCATTCGATGCCTGCATTCCGGAGACGCCGCTTATAGAATGCGTTGCTCCAGGCCGAATCGTACAGGAGCCGGCCCAGCCGCCGGCGAGCCAGCGCATCCACCGACTCGGCGTCGAGATCGAGCGTAGCAAAGGTGCTGGCCGCGTCCACGGCCAGCCAGAAAGGAATGGTGGTCACGAGATGCTCGCGGTGGGTTGGGCGACCAGCGACCGGGCGGGCAGGCGGTGCTGAATCGCTTCGTAGATGGACACGTATCGCCGGGTGACCTGGGACCATTCCAGCGTCGCTTCCGCCTTCGCCCTGTTCCGCAGGGCCATTTCGGTGCGCAGCTCCGGGTCGTCAGCCAGATAGCCAATCGCTCCTGCGAGCGCGCCGATGTCTCCCGACCGAACCAGGAGGCCGTTGCTGCCATGCTCCACCAGATCGGGGATCCCACCGGTATCGCTTCCGACTATGGGAAGCCCGGAGGCGAGTGCCTCGGCAAACACATTGCCGAATGCCTCTGCCGATGATGGCAGGGTGAACAGGTCCGCCGCCCGATAGCGCTCGGCGACTTCGGCTCGGGGCAGCGGCCCGAGGAATCGGACCTCCTCTGCCACTCCGAGTTGGGCCGCCAGGTCACGCAGCACGCGCTGGTCTGCCCCGCCGCCCACGATCTCCAGCTCAAAGCGACCCCGCTCCAGCAACGCCAGAGCCCGAATCAGATCTCCCAGACCCTTCCGCTCGACCAGCCGGGCCACGGCGAGGCAACGGATTCGCTTCGAGGGGCGAGGGGTGGCCGGGTCAGCGGGATGGAACAGCGCCAGGTCTACCCCGTTGGGTACCACGGCATAGCGCAGATCCGGCCAGGTATTCAGGGCCAGTCGCCCCAGGCTGTCGCAGACGGCTACAACACGATCCGCCCGGCGCCAAATCCACCGAGTCATCGGGGTCAGCAGCCGGTGGGCCCACTGTAGAGTCGAATTGTGCGGGTCATAGCCCGGGACATCGGATCCGCGGAGGGAGACTACCACCGGCGTGCCGCGCAGCCGGAGGAAGGGAAGCAACGCGCCGGTCGGAAGCGAGAAGAAGATGTGCACCGCATCGTATCGGTAGCTGCGGAGAAGCCGGCGGATCACGGGCAACGCGGCCACGAGATAACTCGCCGCGTCTCCCATCCCTGCCTCGTGGACTCCGGTGCGCCGGCTCTTCACCCGGTATACGGTCAGACCGCCCTCGACGAGCGGCCCCACCGGCCGGCCCGCGGTGCGCCGCTCCGTGCCAGGCCCCGCGCCGGCGGTCACCACGTCCACGGCCACGCCGCGCTCGAAGAGCCCCTGCGCCAGCGCGGCTGTAGCTACCGCCGCACCCCCGCCAAGCGGTGGATACTCGTAGTTCAGGATCAGGATCCGCATCGCGACTGCTCCAGCCGGAGGAGAGACGAGCCGTACCCTGCCCAACCGCTATGTGTGGCGGAGGGCCAAGATTCAGTTGTAGGGGTGCAAAGGATTCGGCAGCGGTATGGGCAAGAGGCAAGCCATCGAGGACGGGCTACATTCTCCTCGATGCGATGTTCGGCAATCTCATGTAGTGACGTGCCTTGTAGCAGGCTAGGACGGAGCTGCAACAATCTTCACAGAGGCTGTGGCGGACCTCCACGTGATGTAGCGCACCGACTACAAGTCGGCCTGTCTACATCTGGAATAAATAACTCAGCTTGAGGAAGAATCCGTCCTCCGAGCGGCGGAGGCTGGCCCGGCCGAGCACTGTTGGGTCACGTAGGGTGCTGCCGTAGCCGGCGAAGAGCACCGTGCCCGGCGTGGGCTGGTAGGAGAAGAGGAAATCACCCCGGAATGAACGCCGCCCGAAGGCGTTTGCGCGGACATAGTCGCCGGCCGCGTCATCGAAGATGAGAATCGGGGCGTTGGTTCGAGTGTCGTCCCGAAGGGCCACCTGCCGCTCTGTGGTGTACTCGCCCACCAGGCGCAGGAAGATAGGGCGCGAAAGCTGATATTCGAGTTTGAGCCGGGGACTGCGTTGGATGTTGACGGTTCTTCCATCGGTGCGACGCGCCACACTTTGCAGCTGGTAGATCCCCTCCATCCTGAGCCTGTCTGTTGGACGCCAGTCGAGGGTGAGGTTGGCGATCACGATGTCCGCGCTGGCCCACTCGTAGAAATTCTCGTCCCTGCCCCACAGCACGAACACGTTGCCGGAGAAATGGGAGAACTCCGGCGTGTCGAGTGAGAGCACATAGTCGAGGTTGGGGATGGTGGGGGTACCGGTGAAGGACACGGTATCGGTACCGGTACCGCCGCTCCGGGGAACCTCGAGCGCGTAATCGGAGTACACGTCGTCGGGATAGCCGAAGGACTCCACCAGAATGGACCCGCCCACCTGCCACCCACCGCGCAAGGTGGTGTTGGTATTGAAGTGCAGCTTCTGATCCTGGATCCCTTGGCCGTGTACGAACCGGTCGTACTGCCAGGTGCCGTCCAGTGTCACGTCGCCGGTGAGGCTTTCGACCAATCCGCCCCGCTTTCCGTAGGCGGTCACCCGGTGGTTGAGCGTGGCGTGGGCAATGCCGGGCCGCGAGATGAACCCGCTTCGGGCCCGAAAATCCTCGCCGATGCCGGTAATGCTGTAGCGCAACCCGAAGGTGCGGCCATTCCTGACAAACCGGGCCGACCAGAGCGGGGAGGTGTTGGTGATCCCATTGGTGCGAGTACGGCTTCCGGCCAGCTGCAGCTGCGCGCTGTACACTCCGCCAAACACGAGGCGCGCGTCGGCGCCCGCGACCCGGTTGTAGTTGCCGCCGTCGATCTTGTCGGTGTAGACCAGGCCCAGCCTCGACTGGGAGCCGATGTCCCGCTGCACCCGGAGCAAGTTGTAGATCGGGTGATCGTCGCCGCTGGTCGATCCGGCCCGGTCGTCCACCGCGGTGAGGAGCGCCAGGTCGGTACCGAACGCCTTACCGGTGAGCTTGGCGGCCGCCACCGGCTGAACGATCCGCCGAGTATAGATCAGCTGGTTGGGAGTGGTGAACTGCTCGATACCATCGAGAAAGAACGGCCGCTTCTCGGAGAAGAAGATTTCCTGCCGGGGATCGAAGGCAAACTGCTGCGCGTCTGACTCGACCTGGGAGAAATCGGGGTTGGCGGTGCCATTCAGACTGAGGTTGTTGGTGATGCCCCAGCGCACCGTGCCTCCGAGCTCGGGGCCTCCCCCGGCGTAATCCCACCCGCTGGTTGCCCGGCTGCCAGTGCTCCTGGAGGTGAGCGAGGGCGTGACATCGAGCACCACGCCACGGCGGAGGTCCTTGAGTCCCACCAGCCGGCCGGACTGCGCCAGGAACGAGGCGCTGGCGCGTTTGGCGGGAGCCCAGGAGTCCTCGTGTCCCGAGTGCTGCACCTGCCGGACGATGTTGATGCCCCAGTTCTGCTCCATCTTCGGCTGAAAGCGGAGGCTCTTGAACGGAATCCGGACCTCCACCTCATAGCCATCCCCGGTGACCCTGCCCTTCGACTGGAAGACGAAGTCGGGGCTGAGGTCGGCCCGCTCCCGCCGCACCACCGCGTTGTTGAACCCATTGCCGCTGGTGGACCCGGTCTCGACCAGCGCCCCGTCCGACTGCACCCCGAACGGGTTCACCGCGAAGACGCTGGCCTGGCGTCCGTCGTCGAAGGTGCTGAGCAGAATCTGCACATGATCGTCGGACGCGGTGCGATCGCGATCGGCCAGTGTGGCGTGTACCGCCCCGTGCGCTTCGAAGGCTTTGATGCCGAACAGGATCGCGGTGGGCGAATACCAGACCAGTACCTCGGTCGAATCGGCCGCCGGAACCCCATCAGCGGGAGAGAACTGGGAAAACCCGGTGAGCAGCGCCGCCTGGCCCCAGACATCCTCGTCGAGCGTCCCATCGATCACCGGCTCGGCCTCCAGGCGTGGGACCCGGACGGCCAGTTTCCCCGCCCGACCGTCGTACTTGGTCGGCGGATCGGTGGTATCGGCATACAGAAGAAGAAATAGGGCGAGAAGCATGGGCTCCTACACGATACGGTCGCCCCCAGCCGCCGGTTTCGGCCCCTCCAGCCTGATCACTGTCTGTCCGTTTTGGAGGCCGAGGCACTTATATTCCCGGTGTGTCCGCCGATTGGCGGAGGTGCCAACAACGCAGGGAGATGAAATGCCGCAACGTATGCCGATAAGCCTGGGGGTGATGCTGCTCTCACTAACGGCCGTCGCCTACGGTCAGACCACCGGGCACAAGGCGCAGGAGCCCGTCTCCGCCGGAAGACCGCTGAGTGAGTGGATCGCCGACCTCAAGGGACTGGCCCCCCAGACCCGGAACGCGGCCGCTTACGAGATTGCGGGCATGGGACCTGCCGCGGCCGCCGCCGTCCCGGCACTGATCGAGGCTCTCGACGATCCGATAGCTGCCGTTCGGTTCCCGGTCACGATCGCTCTGCTGGAAATCGGCCCGGCCGCCAAGGCCGCTGTGCCTCGCCTGGTGATTATGGTGGATGAAGAGATCAACGACGAGATCGCGGCCTCCGCCCGCCGGACGCTGAGACACATCGACCCTGCCTCGGTACCTCCCCGTTAGCGATTAGCCCGCGGGCTCTGGCCTGAGCGAGCCCCGATCTCCCATCAGCCGCCTCAAGGTAGGACTCAGCAGTCCAAGCAGGCAACCCGCCAGTAAACACAGTCCGACGAACAGCAGGTAGAAGTCTGCCTGGCCGCCCACCACTGTGAAGATCTCTCCCCGCTCGATCCGCTGGACCATCCCTGCCAGGTAGCCGCCGATCAGGCTGGCGAAAAAGTTGGCGGTGAGCCAGACCCCCATGAGCAGCGACGCAAGCCTGGCGGGCGCGGTCTGGCTCACGAAGGAGATTCCCACTGGAAGAAAGCAGAGCTCACCACAGCTGAAGACGAGGTAGAACGCCACCAGGAACCAGGGGCTCACTCGCTCACCGCCACCGCCATGAGCCGCACCGATCACCATCACCACGTATGCCAGGCCGAGCAGGATGAGACCCAGCGCCATCTTGGAGGGGGTGCTCGGCGCCCGGGTACCGAGCCGTCGCCAGAATCCAGCCATCAAAGGGGCCAACAGTAGTATGAAGAAGGGATTGATGGCCTGGAACCAGGCGGCTGGGATCTCGCCGCCCGGAACGACTCGGCCCAACCAGCCGGTGAGTATCCGGTCGGTGCGGTGGGCGGCGAACACATTGATCGAAGAGCCCACCTGTTCGTAGGCCAACCAGAAGAAGACCACGAAAACAGTAATGACGGCCACGGCCAGAATTCTCTTTCGTTCGGCCGGGGTCAGCGGGGCCTTGAGACGCCGATCGCTCGTCTGCGATGCCGGCGGAAGCCCGATGCTCTGGAGACGGAAGCGCCGGGCCCACAGGTAGTACAGCAGACCGATGAGCATCGCCGTCCCCGATGCGGCAAAGCCATACGACCAGCCGTATCGAGGATCGGCGGCGAGCCAGGCGCAGATCAGCGGCCCGATCAGCGCACCCAGGTTTATCGCCATGTAGTAAATGGTGAAGCCCGGGTCGCGGCGGGGGTCAGCCGCCCCATAGAGCTGGCCCACCATGGTGTAGCCATTGGGCTTGAAGAAGCCGGTGCCCAGCACGATCAGGCCCAGTCCGGTGTAGAAGGACCAGCCCGGGCCGAGGGCCAGGGTGAAGTACCCGAGCGAGAGTGCCGCGCCGCCGATCGCGAGCGATCGCCAGGTCCCCAGGTACCGATCGGCCACCCAGCCACCGAGGACCGGCGTCAGATAGACCAGCCCGGTGAACCACCCGTAGAGCCGGCTCGCGCTCTCCTGGGTCCAGCCGAATCCACCAGTTGTCGTGTCGATGAGGTACAGGATGAGCAGGCCGCGCATCCCGTAGTACGCGAGGCGTTCCCAGAGCTCGGTGAAAAAGAGCACCGCGAGCCCCGGTGGCTGGCGCGCTCTTATCTGGGAACCTCGGCTTCGACCAGCGAGCGCAGCAGAGTTCTCACCGCGGCAAAGCCGTCCAGTCGGAAGCGCGCCCGGGTAGGTCCGGCGCCCACTCGAATGGTGATCGCGGCGGCGGGCAAGGCGGCAAAGAGGTCTTCGTCGGTGCGGTCGTCTCCGATGGCGAGGACGGTGGTTGCCGCCAGTCTCTCGGGCGAGAGCGGCGGGACGATCCGACCTTTATGAATCCCGTGAGGGCGAATCTCGAGAACTTTGTGTCCGGCCAGGATTTCCACCGGCTGGTTGCTCAGCAACTGCGAGAGGTGCAGGCGGACCTCATTGGCCCGGCGAGCCCCGGCGTCCTGGTCGGCCATCCGATAGTGCCAGGCCAGCGCAACCGACTTCACCTCGACCAGCGACCCCGGTGTACGGGCGGTGATATCCCGGAGGATCGCCAGCGCCGGTTCCCGCCACTCGCCGGTCACCTCCGCTGCCGGGGTCCACTCGGATCCGCCCGGGACCCGCGACCAGAACCCGTGCTCGGCATGAAGCGAGACCGGCAGGCCGCCCAGCCAGCGCTCCAGCGCCTCGCGGGCCCGTCCGCTCACCACGTGCACCTCGGTTCGAGGGCGGCTTGCCAACCCTTCGAGCAGCTCTATCAGCCCCGCGTCCGGCCTCGCGAGATCGGGCGTCGCTGTATACGGAACCAGGGTGCCGTCATAGTCCAGGAAGACCAGGAGGTCTTCCGTGTCGCCTAGCCGGTCCAGGAGGGCCTGTTGTGCAGCAGCAGAGCCGGCCGGGGCCCGAGACGACGTTGGGACTCGACGGGTAATCGCCTCGAGCTGTTCCAGAAAGGTGGCCGCCCAGCGATGCACATCGTAGGTGTCCACCCGTACTCGAAGCGGCGCCAGACGGGTTCTCCGCTCTTCCGGCTCCATCATGAGCGCGCGGTAGCAGGCCTCGGCCATGCCGTCCACGTCGTAGGGATTGACCTGCACCGCCTCCGGCAGCTCCCATGACGCCCCGGCAAACTCACTCAGAACCAGGACCCCGTCCCCATCCGTGCGGGAGGCGACGAACTCCTTGGCCACCAGGTTCATGCCGTCGCGCAACGGGGTCACGAGCATCACGTCGGCGGCCCGGTACAGCGCTACCAGCTCCCGCTCCGATAAAGAGCGGTAGATGTAGTGCACCGGTACCCAATGCGGGGTTCCGAAGTCGCCGTTGATTCTGCCGACAAGCCCCTCCACCAGGGCCCGGAAGTCCTGATAGGCCCCCACTCCAGTGCGAGATGGCACCGCCACCTGAACCAGCCGCACCCGTTCACGCAGCTCCGGATGGATCTGAAGCATTTTCTCGTACGACAGGAGCCGGCGAGGAATTCCCTTGGTATAGTCCAGCCGATCGACCCCCACCAGGAGCCGGACGCGTTCGTCCCCCCGGAGAGTCTTGGCTTCGGCCTGCACCGCCGGATCCTCCGCCAGGTTTCGGAACGCCTCGGCATCGATCCCCATGGGAAAGACGCCGAGCCGCACTTCCCGGTCGGCGAGCTGCGCTCGGTCGATGTCGACCGTGAGGCCGAGCTGGGTGAGCGATGCGGCGAAGTGACGGAGATAGGCCGGCGTGTGGAAACCGATGAGATCGGCGCCCAGGAGCCCTCGAAGCAGGCGGTCACGCTCCGGCAGCGTGCGAAAGAGCTCCTCGGAGGGAAAGGGGATGTGGAGGAAGAATCCAATCCGGGCGTCCGGCAGCCGCTGGCGGAGGAATCCCGGGAGGAGAAACAGCTGGTAATCGTGGACCCAGATGAGGTCACCCGACTGATACTGCGCTGCCACGATGTCGGCGAACTTCTCGTTCACCTCGACGTAGGCGTCCCAGTCGCGGACGTGGAGCGGCACCTGATCCAGGAGATAATGGAAGAGGGGCCAGAGGACCCCGTTGGAGAACCCCTCGTAGTAGCGGGTTACCTGATCCGCGGTCAGGGGAACGGCTACCAGCCGCATGGCAGCGAGCTGTTCGTCGAGCTCAGACTGTTGCCCTGCCGTCAGCCCCTCAGGAGCACCCGACCAGCCGATCCAGAGACCACCCGACTGTTCGTGGGGCCGGAGGAGGCCGGTTGCGAGCCCACCCGAGCTCCGTTGGACTTCGACTCCCGCGTCGGTTGCCCGAACGGTGATGGGAAGGCGGTTGGCGACGATGAGGACGCGGGGCATGTGTCTAAGCTAGCTAGACCCTCGACCCGAGCCTACCGCGGCCACGCCTGATTGCTTCGGTCGATATCGGGGAATTCCCTCTTCGGGTCGATCTCGATGCTCTTCACCTCCGGCTCGCGCGCAATGCGCAGTGTCCGCCGGCGCTCGCCGCCGAACCAGACACTGGCGGGAATGGTGAGAGCCTGGACCTGTCCATCGGTCCGGGTGACCGCCAGGCGCACCGGCATCGGCGCTTTTCCCCGGTTCTCGATCACCACCTCGAGCGAGTCGCCAGCCGGAGTGATGGTGTCGATGGCCTGGTCCAGCTTCCAGGTTTCGTAGAGCCAGGTACGCCAGAACCAGGACAGGTTCTGACCCGAGACGTCCTCGAAGGTGTGGAACAGGTCGGAGGGCGTGGGGTGCTTATAGAGCCAGCGTCGGGCGTATTCTCGGTATGCCTTGTTGAAGACTTCCTTCCCCAGTACGCCCCGGAGGGCGACAAGCATGGTGGCCGGCTTGTAGTAGCTGGCGACGCCATAGGAGATGTAGGACGGATACCGGTCGCCGTGCCGCATCAGCTCCACCTCGCCGCCACTCTCCGCCAGGTTGAGGTAGTTCCGGCGATTGCGCTCTTCGTCATCGAAGCCCTTGAAGAAATCGGCCATGGCCTGCGACTGGTCGAACTGGGTCAGCCCCTCGTCCATCCACGAGTACCGCTTCTCGTCCGAGCCGACCAGCATGGGGAACCACATGTGCCCGATCTCATGGGTGGTGACCTCGTAGAGCCCGAGCGTGTCCCACTGTCCTCCGATGCAGGTCATCATCGGGTACTCCATCCCGCCGCACGACGTGGGGCCGTCCACCGCCGTCATGTGGGGATAGGGATAGGGCAACAGGTATCGGGAGAAGAACTCCACCGAGTGCCGGCTGTAACGCGCGCTTTGATCCCACTGGCTGGCCCGCAGCTCGGGACGGTAGAAGGCATTGATCGCCGTCGTATCGGGACGGCCGTCACCGTTTGCGTCGCCCACGGCGGCATTGGTTGCATCCCACAGATACTTGGATGAGGTAGCCCAGGAGACGTCGCGCACGCTGTCCGCCCGGAAGCGCCAGGTGAGTTTGCCGTTGGACCCCGCCGTGGTCGAGGTGCCTGCGCTACGGTCGGCTTCCGTCACCACTCGCACTATTCCCCTGGCGTGACTGGCCGTGTCGAGGCGGGCCCGGGTCTGGTTGGACAGAACCTCGCTCGGGTTGGTCAGCCTGCCGGTGGCAGTCGCCAGCCAGCCGGCGGGCAGTGTGAGAGCCAGGTCGTAGTTGCCATACCCAAGGTAGAACTCGGCGTTTCCCAGGTACTGGTCGGTCTGCCAGCCGTTGACGTCGTCATACACCGCCATCTGGGGGTACCAGTAGTTGATGTAGAACGCCTCGCCGTCCTGGCCACCCCGGGGCGCACCATCGGGCGGAATCCGGAGTCTCCAGGCGAAGTCAAATGCGGCTGATCCACCGGGCGGCAGCGGCTTCGGCAGCCGGATCCGCATCACCGTGCCATCCACGTGGTATCCCGGACCCTCCTTCTCGCTGGCCTTGAGCTGCTGTCCCTGGGCCGCCACCCGGCTGAGCTCGACTCCTTCGACCGACCAGGGCACGTCGGTGTTATGCCGGGCACCGGGCGCGAAGATGTTGTGCAGCAGGTGAACGTAGACGTCCTGCAGCGTGTCGGGCGAGCGGTTGTGGTAGGTCACCGTGCCTTGCCCCGTCAACCGCTTGGAGATCGGATTGAGCTCGGCCTCGAGGCGGTATTCCGCCCACTGCTGCCAATAACGAGGTCCCGGGGCACCGGTGCGCGTCCGGGTACCCGCAGCCACCGCACGCTCGAATGCCTCGGAGGCAGGGATCTCCAGGCCACGGGCGGCTGACGCGGTCGATCCAGGGGCCGCCGTCGTAACCGGCGGGGCGCTTCGCCCGCCGCCGCAAGCTGACAGGGCAGTGACAAGGAAGAGGCCGGCACGCGCGCTCCGGCGAGCAGTGGTCCTGCTATCCATCAGATTCTCCGGGATAATGTTACTGCCGCTCAACTCGGGCGACTCGCGCAGGAATTCCGGGCGAGGCCCCATATGCCACCCACACGGCGTTACTCCGCGGATCGATCGCGAGGTGCCGGATCAGGGCGCCTCGGCTCGGCAGTGGGTAGGACTCGAACCGGCCCTGCGCAGGATCGTAGCGCAGCAGCACGTCGGCAGCAGCCGTTCCGATCCAGAGTGCTCCGTTCCGCCGGTCGGACCGAATGATATACGGAGCGGCGTCGGGAGTCGGCAGCGGAATCTCACTGAATTTCCGGGTGGTTGGGTCGAAGCGGAGCAGGCGATTCGCGGAATAGGCTGGAATCCACACGATTCCCCGGGCGTCGACGTCAAAGCGCCGGGGTCCGCTGTGCGGCAGAGGAAGCGGAAAGATCTCGAACTTCCCGGTGCTCGGCTCGATCGCGATGTCATGCGGAAGGTCCCCCGGCTCGGGCATCAGAAACTCGGTGATTCGGGCACGAGCCCGGCTCCGGAGTATCGGTTCCCGGACTCCGCCGGGTCCCAGATACTTCGTCAGCCAGGCGGCGGTGCTGGCCGGGTCCCGATCGGCGGCGATAATGGGAAATCCCGTGCGAGCGCCGGCGTACCCGAGCATGCGGGTGACCGCCTCGGCCCACTCCGCCTGTGTTCGCGGCCGGTCCCCGGTCCGTGCAATCTTCTCGTCAAACTGGTGGCAACCGGTGTAGTCGAGGATGAACTTCCGCTTGGCCTCACTGTCGGGCAGCCGTAACAGCCAGGCCGAGCTAGGCGACCCGCCCTCTTGAGCCATCAGCGGTACCCCAGTCGTCCATGTCAGGATGGCGACCAGGCAGAACCTCATCGCCGGGCGGATTGGGTTTTCCGTTCCCACAGCACGTTCACGATCACCCACCGGCCATCCACCTTGCCCAGCTGCACGTAGTCAACCCAGTCTGCCATCACTGCCTTTGCGCTGGCCGCGTTCCCGAAGATGTCGAGAATGGTCACTTCCTTCTGTTGCCGCTCCTTCGGAGTCTCCTTGCCGTACCCGTGCCGGGTGCTGTTGACCAGTACGGAGGCACCCATGCCCTGGACCATGGTCTTGCCGGTGGTGGTGTCCCGGACCACGATGCGCTTCACCAGCTCAGGATGGAGGGCGCGGGCCATCCGGTCCCCGTTTCCTTCATACCAGCCTTCGGCATAGTCGAGGGCCGTAACTCGGATGGCTGCCGAATCGGCCGCGGTTTGTGCCCGGGCCGTGCCGGCAACGGCGGTGGATAGCAGTATCAAGGCCTGCAGCGCCAATCTCATAGAAGATCCGGAGGTCGGGGGATTTGGAGCGGTCGATGTTCCCCCGTACGGTAGGCGGCAGCGGTCCGTTTCAGGGTGGGGGCTATGGGCTGTAGGCTATGAGCTATGGGCTATTTCCGTTCAAGGAACGGCCCATAGCCCATAGCCAATAACCCATAGCCTTCAACCCGCGACGGAACTCCCCCCACAGGCATCAGACCATTCGAACGGGGCAATTCGGCCCCGACCCCATCGCAGTTCAAGCAGGAGTGGATATGTCCGAAGGATGGTTGCGTCGCCTCAGAACCAGCGGCGTCGGATTCGCGTTTGCCCTTGGCCTGCTGTCTGCGGGCCTGTTCCACCTACCCTATCAGTCCTCGGCCCAACAGCAGGCGGCCTCGGTTGCGGCGCCAAAGCTGCCGGCCGGCACCGCCTCGCTCCAGGAGCTGAGCGAAGCGTTTGCCTCGGTCGCCGAACACGTCAAGCCGAGCGTGGTGTATATCAGATCCGGGCAGAAGGCCGGGACAGCACGCCAAAGCGGGCCCCGGACCAGACCGCGGATGCAGGTGCCCCCGGGATTCGAAGAGTTCTTTCGTGGCATGCCCCCGATGCAGGAGGAGCCCCGGTTCCGGGAAGGATCCGGCTCCGGCTTCATCGTCTCCAAGGATGGCTACATCCTGACCAACAACCACGTGGTAGACGGCTCCGATCAGGTCACGGTGCGCCTGCTCGACCGGCGGGAGTTCAAGGCCAAGATCGTCGGGACCGACCCGAACACCGACCTCGCCGTACTCAAGATCGAAGCCAACAATCTGGTTCCCGCGCCGCTGGGCAAGAGCAGCACCGCCCGGGTCGGTGAGTGGGTCCTCGCGGTGGGCAACCCGCTCGGTGATAACCTCACCTTCACGGTGACCTCCGGCATCATCAGCGCAAAAGGACGCAGTCTCGCGCTGCCGGGGCAGAACGACCGCAGCATCCAGGACTTCATTCAGACCGATGCGGCCATTAATCCGGGCAACTCCGGTGGCCCGCTGGTGAGCGTACGGGGCGAAGTCATTGGAGTGAACTCGGCGATCGCCAGCCAGACCGGGTACTACTCGGGCTATGGCTTTGCCATTCCGATCGACCTGGCCCACCGGGTCATGGATCAGATCATCGCCGGCGGCCGGGTGAACCGGGTCGCCATGGGAGTCAGCGTTCAGAACGCCACCGCCAACGATGCGGAGTACGTCGGTCTCCCCGAGATCCGCGGCGTGCTGGTGCAGGACTTCACCGAAGGCTCGGCGGCCCGGAAGGCCGGTATTGAAGCGGGTGACATTATCGTGTCGGTAGACGGAGCGCCGGTGGAGTACGTCGGCCAGCTTCAGCAGCAGGTCGCCTTCCGCAAAGCCGGTGAGAAGGTAAAGGTCGAGGTCGCGAGGAAGGGTGGAGTGCGAAAGACCTTCCATGTGCGCCTCCAGGAAGTGCCGGCATCGAAGGCTACCGCGGCACGCGACACGCGGGCGGAGGTTGCAGCCGATTCGAGCGAAGAGGCCGCCGCGGACATCGATCTGCTCGGCCTGACAGTACAGCCGGTGGATCAGGACGCGGTGAAGCAGTTCGAGCTCAAGCCCGAGCAGCGCGGTCTGATGGTCACCGGCGTCACCGCTGGTGGGCCGGCGCAGGGCGAGATCGCGGAACCGGGAAACGGTGGGCCGGACATCATCCTCTCGGTGGAAGGCAAGGCGGTGAAGAGTGTGGCCGACCTGAAGCAGGCCCTCAAGGGTGACAAGTCGGGCGATATCGTGACCCTCAGGCTTTATAACCCGCAGGCCAAGGCCCACCGGATCGAACGGATTCGACTGGGCGAGTAAATCGCTACAATTTTGTCACGAGGTCGGGAGCGCGCGCCCGGTTGCCGGGTTGCGCGCTCCACTCGTATTCGGGCGTTCAGTTGATACTGAACGGCGTTAACTTTACCGCCGGCTCGACGTCTGACCCGGGAGTGAGGTGGCGCCTTGAACGCACAAACCATGGAATTTATCGTTCTAATGGGTCTGGCACTCGAGTCCGCAATCACTTACGAGGGGCTGACGCGCTGGCGGGATAAGGGTGTGGCGAGACCTCAACGGTGACCCGAGCGTTTTACTGGATCGTGTCTTCCCTGGCCGTCGCCTGCCTTGGATGTGCCGGGACGCCCTCGGTCGGCGGAGTTCCCGGGGTCCCGCCTTCTCCCAGCGTCGCGTGGACGCCTCCGGCTGAAGAGCCCCCTCAGGAGGCGGCCGTCCGCACGGTCCCGCCCGACCTGGAGCAGCGAATCCGTCGGCTCACGTTGGCAGAGGTCGTGGACTTGGGGCTCAGAAACAATCCGCTCACCCGGCTGTCCTGGGCCAACGCCCGCGCCGCGGCGGCCGCCTATGGCTCGGAGCGGGGCGCGTATTTCCCCACGGTGGACGGCGATGTGACGGCCACCCGGCTCAAGACCGTCGCGTCGCAAGGTCGGAGCGCGGTCACCCAGTCGGTCCTGAACCCGAGCCTCAGCCTCTCCTATCTGCTGTTCGACTTCGGCGGTCGCTCCGGCAACGTCGGTGCTGCTCGAAACGCGCTCCTGGCCGCCAACTTCACCCACAACGCCACGCTGCAGGATGTCGTGTTCCAGATCCAGGCAGCATACTTCGAGTACGTTGCCAACCGCGCCCTGCTCGCGGCGCAGCAGACCACGACGCGGGAGGCGCGCGCCAACCTGGCGGCGGCCGAAGAACGGAATCGGGTAGGAGTAGCGACGATTGCCGACGTGCTTCAGGCTCGTACCGCCGCGTCCCAGGCCGAGCTTGCGGTCCAGGCCACCGAGGGGGACCTGCAGACTTCCCGTGGCGCACTGGCACTGTCGCTCGGGCTGCCGGCCAACCTTCCATACGACATCGATTCCACCGCGGCCCAGTTGCCGGTCTCTGTCCTGGCCGACAGCGTCGACGTGCTCATCGCCGGAGCGGTGAGAGGCCGGCCCGACCTCGCGGCGGCACGCGCGGAGTTCGACGCCTCCCGATCGCAGATATCGGTTGCTCGGGCCAGCCGGCTCCCTTCACTGGTGCTGAACGGGGTCGGAGGACGGACCTATACCACGACCCTTCCCCAGGGCGGAAACAACTACACCTTGTCACTGGGTCTTCGGGTGCCACTCTTCGCCGGCTTTTCACGGCTCTACGATCAGCGGGAGGCAACAGCGCTGGCGGATGCCGCGGCGGCTCGGGCGGATGCCCTGGGACAGCAGGTCGTCTTCGAGGTGTTCCGCTCCTACTATGCGCTGCAGACCGCAGGCCGGCGCGTCCGCACCGCCAACGACCTCATCACCAGCGCCACCCAATCCAGCGAGGTGGCACTCGGCCGCTACAAGGCGGGCGTGGGCTCGGTCCTGGATCTCCTGTCGGCCCAAACTGCCCTGGCCGACGCGCGAGCCCAGCAGGTTCTGGCCCGGCTGGAGTGGAACACCTCGCTCGCGCAGCTGGCCCGCGATGCAGGCGTCCTGGATCCGCGCGGCGGCAGCTCGTTGCGCCTCACCCGGGACTCTGTTCCCCAGAAGCTTCCACGATGAGGACCTCCGTGAGATTCCGCGCCGCTAGCAAGGCCTGGAGACCTCTGTTTGGCCTCCTGGTCGTGGGGGCCTGTGCCGAGAAGAAGCCCCCGCCCACACCGCCGATTCCGGTCACCGTCGCCACCGCCGAACGGCGTGCGGTGCCGCTCGAGCTGGCGGCAACGGGGACGGTCGAGCCGTTGCAGACCGCAGCGGTGCAGGCTCAGGTGAGCGGAATTCTGCGACGGGTGGCTTTCAAGGAAGGGGACGAGGTGAAGCAGGGCCAGGTGCTCTTTGAGCTGGACCCCCGGCCGTATCGGGCCGCGCTCGACCAGGCAGCCGCCATCCTGGCGCGTGATCGCGCCCAGGCGACCAATGCGGCGCAGGAAGCCAAGCGTTACGAGACATTGGTGGAGAAAGAGTACGTCACCTCGCAGCAGTACGACCACGCGCGAACCAGCGCCGCCGCAACCGAGGCGACACTGGCCGGCAGCCAGGCGGCCGTCGATCAGGCGCGGCTCAACCTGCAGTACGCCACCATCCGTGCCCCGATCACGGGATGGACCGGCAGTCTCCTGCTTCGCACGGGCAATCTGGTGCGCGGGACCACGTCGGAGCCGTTGGTCAGGATCAACCAGCTCCGGCCCATCCTGGTCCGCTTTGCGGTCCCCGCCGATAACCTGCCACTCATCCAGACGCATCTCGGGAAGAGCCTCATCGTGCGTGCCGAGCCCTCCGGTGGAGGCGACCCGAGCGAAGGCACCCTGAGCTTCGTGGACAATGCCGTCGACTCCAGCACCGGCACGATCCTGCTCAAGGGTCGTTTTCCCAACGACGACGGCTCGCTCTGGCCCGGCGGGTTCGTCAACGTGCGGCTCCAGCTGTACGTCGAGCCGGATGCCCTGGTGATCCCGGCCGCCGCGGTGGTCTCGGGGCAGCAGGGAAGCTTCGTGTTCGTCATTCAGCCCGACAGCTCCGCGTCCACCAAGGCCGTAACGGTGACCCGCACGGCGGGCGATTTCGCCATCGTGACCGGCGACGTGCAACCGGGAGACCGCGTCGTGGTCGACGGGCAGCTGCGCTTGCGCCAGGGCTCCAAGGTCCAGATCAAGGCCGCCGCCGACACCGCGCGCAGGCTGGGGGTGCTATGAATACCGAGCTCTTCATCCGGCGCCCGGTCATGACCACGCTGGTCATGCTCGGGATACTCATCTTCGGCCTGGTGGCGTACCGGCAGCTGCCGGTCAGCGACCTGCCCGCGGTGGACTACCCTTCGATCTCGGTGAGCGCCAGCTTGCCCGGGGCCAGCCCCGAAACCATGGCCTCCGCGGTCGCGACTCCCCTGGAAAAGCAGTTCTCTACCATTCCCGGGGTCGAGACCATGACCTCGACCAGCACTCAGGGCAGCACCTCGATCTCGCTCCAGTTCGTGCTGGGCCGGAACATCGACGCCGCCGCCCAGGACGTACAGGCGGCGATCTCCCAGGCTCAACGCCAGCTGCCTCAGGAGATGCTACCGCCGAGTTTTCAGAAAGTGGATCCGTCGGCGCAGCCGATCCTGTATTACGCGTTGTCTACCACCACGCTTCCCCTGCCTCAGCTCAACGAGTACGCTGAAAGTTTCCTGGCCCAGCGGCTCTCCACGATCGAGGGAGTGGCCCAGGTGCAGGTCTACGGGTCGATGAAGTATGCCGTCCGCATTCAACTCGACCCGCAGCAGCTGGCATCCCGGAGCATCGGCATCGACGAAGTGAGCCGGGCCGTCGAGACCGGCAACGTGAATTTGCCGACCGGCGTTCTCTGGGGAACCGACAAGGCCTACTCAGTGGAAAGCCAGGGGCAGCTCACCAATGCCGCCGGCTTTGGAGCGTTGGTCGTGGCCTACCGCGACGGCGCCCCGGTCCGGCTCAGAGATCTCGGCCGGGTGGTGGACAGCGTACAGGACACCAAGCGGGCCAGCTGGTACAACGGCCAGCGAGCGGTCGTGCTCGCTATCCAGCGCCAACCGGGCACCAACACCGTGGCGGTGGCGGAACGGGTCAAGGCGGAAGTCGAACGGCTCCGGCCTCAAATACCCGCTTCCATCGACGTCGCAACGCTCAACGACCGGTCACGTACGGTCAGGGAGTCGGTCGACGACGTGAAGTTCACCCTCTTCCTGGCGCTCTGCCTGGTCGTGATGGTGATCTTCCTGTTTCTGCGGAATCTGCGGGCGACGATGATTCCGGCTCTGTCCCTTCCGCTGTCGCTGGTCGGGACCTTCGCAGTCATGCACCTGCTGGGCTACAGCCTCGACAATCTCTCCCTCATGGCGCTGACGCTGGCGGTGGGCTTCGTGGTGGACGACGCGATCGTGGTTCTGGAAAACATCGTCCGGCACATAGAGAAGGGCGAGTCGGTCATGCAGGCGGCGATCAAAGGGAGCCGCGAGATCACGTTTACAGTCATCTCGATGACCCTGTCGCTGGTAGCGGTGTTCATTCCGGTGCTGTTTCTGGGTGGGCTCATCGGCCGGCTGTTTCAGACGTTTGCCGTGACCATCGGGGTGGCCATTCTGGTCTCGGGCTTCGTCTCGCTGACCCTCACGCCGATGCTCTGCAGCCGGTGGCTCAAGCCACACCAGGCGAATGAGCGTCACGGCCGCCTCTATACCACGATTGAGCGGGCCTGGGAGAAGTCTCTCAGCGGGTACGAGCGTAGCTTGCAATGGGTGATGGATCGGCGGGGACTGGCGATGGCTTTCAGCGCCTTGATCCTGGTGGGCACGTTGGTGCTCGCGCGAATGGTGCCCAAGGGATTCATCCCGAGCGAGGACCAGAGCCGCCTCGTGGCCACGACTGAGACCGCCGAGGGTACCAGTTACGACGCGATGGTCAAGCACCAGCAGGCGGCTGCCGCAATCGTGCAGGAGGATCCCAACGTCAACGGCTTTATGTCTGGGGTCGGCGGCGGAGGAAGAAGCAGCACGGTAAATCAAGGGCGCCTCATTATGAACCTCAAGGACCCTGATGAGCGGGAGATGAGCGCCGACGAGGTCGCCCGATCACTCACCCAGAAGCTTGGCGCCGTGCCGGGGATGCGGGCCTTCATCAGCAACCCGCCGGTGATCAACATCGGTGGCCGCTCCTCCAAGAGCGAATACCAGTTCAGCCTGCAAAGCTCCGATATAGCGGCGTTGTACCAGGGGTCCGCCGCCCTGGAGCAGCGGCTTCAGGGGGTACCCGGGCTGAGAGATGTGACCAGTGATCTCCAGATCAAGAATCCACAGGTCCAAGTGGCCATCGACCGCGACCGGTCCGCGGCGCTGGGGATCGACGTGAACCAGATCGAGAGCGCTCTGTACAATGCCTACGGCGCCCGCCAGGTCAGCACCATCTACACGCCCAACGACCAATACTGGGTGGTGATGGAGCTGCTGCCACAGTACCAGCGCGACCTCTCCGCCATGAGCCTGCTCCACCTCAGCGGACGGGAGGGGGTCTCGGTACCGCTAGGCAGCCTGGCCAAGGTGACGCCGTCCACCGGCCCGCTTACCGTGAACCACTCGGGCCAGCTTCCCTCGGTGACCCTCTCGTTCAACCTGGAAGCTGGAACCTCGATCGGCACGGCGGTGGAGCGGGTCGAGGCTGCCGCGCGCGAGGTGCTGCCCTCCACCATCAGCACCAGCTTTGCCGGCACCGCCCAGGCGTTCCAGGCCGCCCAGCAGGGCCTGCTGGTGCTTCTCGTCCTGGCAATTCTGGTGATCTACCTGGTGCTGGGCATCCTCTACGAAAGTTTCGTGCACCCGCTGACCATTCTGTCCGGCCTCCCATTCGCCGGGTTCGGCGCCTTGCTGGCGCTGTTGGTTTTCCAGCTGGACCTGAGCATCTACGCGTTCGTCGGCGTCATCATGCTCGTGGGCATAGTCAAGAAGAACGCCATCATGATGATCGACTTTGCCGTCGAGGCAGAGCGGCACGAGGGGACCCCTGCCCGGCAAGCGATTCTTCAGGCTGCCGCCGTCCGGTTCCGCCCGATCATGATGACCACCATGGCCGCCTTGGTGGGCACGCTACCTATCGCACTGGGGCAAGGCGCCGGTGCCGAGTCCCGGCGGCCCCTCGGCGTCGCCGTGGTGGGAGGCCTGCTCTTCTCCCAGATCATCACGCTCTATATCACCCCGGTCGTTTACACCTACCTGGATGCCTGGCAAAAACGGCTCGCGCGACGGCGGGGCACGGAGCCGCGGGAGTACCCTGAGCCCGGCGTCGGTGAAGCGAGAGCAG
>JBKJZM010000205.1:0-3273 GCA_046715295.1 Gemmatimonadales bacterium
GCGACCTTCGGCATCGGGAGGCCGGCCTTCTGGCGAAGGCGATCGACCATGGCATAGAGCTCCGGCGCCTCCTGGGCGGTCACGACATGCGCTCCGTACATCCGGAGCACCAGGCGGTCGGAAAAGAAGTACATGCCAAAATTGAAGAGACTGCCGAACACGAGCGCTATGACGAGTCCGCTCGAGCCGCCGAGGAGCTGGCCGACCAGCAGGAACAGGCCGAGCAATCCGGCCATGAGTACGAAGGTCTTGACGTTGTTCATGGTGCGCCTTCTGTCAGCCTGGGGGCCAAATAAGAGAGCGAGACCCCGTCCGCTCCGCTTTCGCGTGGACGAAGGTCTCGCTCTAAGGTGCAGCAGCGACGCGCGGGCCGCTTGCTGCTGCCTTCTGAATGGACCGTGCCCGCACTTGGCGAACAGTCTTGACGATCCATCCGTCCGCCTTGCCGGCGGATAAGCTACTCCCCTTCTACAGTCACGAATTTAAGCGGGCGATCACCCTGGAGTCAACCGAGTGAATAGGAGGTGCGCCCCGGCTTGACAAGCGAGTCAATGAGGCGTTCCGTGGAACCAGCCAGTCGCAGGTCCTCGCACCACACTTTCGTAATCAGCCTCGAGGCACGCCCATGTATGCAAGCATAGTCCGACGTGTTCGGCCCGAGCTGCACCGGTTCGCGGCGCTCTCGGTCGTCTGGGCAGCCGCCGCTGGACCCGCTTCCCTGTCGGGCCAGAGCCAGGACGCGATCCTCGCCGGTAAGGTGAGCGATGGGGCAACCAATGAGGCGCTCAGCGGGGCACGGGTCTTCGTGCCGGGCACCGTGATGTCGACCAGCACCAGGCTCGATGGTACCTACCGCCTCCGGGTGGTCCCCGGTACCCATGAGGTGCGGGTCACCTACATCGGCTACAGCATCGGGCGGGACACGATTCAGGTAGAGCCCGGGGCGAGTCTTACCCGTGATTTCTCCCTGGCGCGTGAGCCCTTGGCGCTGCAGGAGCTCGCTGTCGTGGGCACCCGGGGCGCGGAACGGACCTCAACCGAAGCGCCGGTGCCGGTGGACGTGCTCACCGCCGCGGAGATCAAGCAGACCGGCCGCACCGAGACGTCCCAGATCATCCAGGCGCTGGCGCCGTCGTTCAACTTCCCCCGGGCCACGGTTTCCGACGGAACCGACCATACCCGACCTGCCACGCTTCGGGGCCTTTCCCCGGACCAGGTGTTGGTGCTTGTCAACGGCAAGCGGCGCCACGCCAGCGCGTTGATCAACGTCAACAACAGCATCGGCCGCGGATCGGGTATGGTGGACCTGAACGCCATTCCTGCGAGTGCCATCGAGCGGATCGAGATTCTGCGTGACGGCGCGGCGGCCCAATACGGCTCCGATGCCATCGCGGGGGTGATCAACATCATCCTCAAGGAGGGTTCCCCCAACGAGCTGAGCACCACCGTCGGCCAGACAGTCGAGAGTGACGGCGGGGTGATCCAGGGAGCGGGCAATTACGCGCTGGCGGTAGGAGGCGACGGCGTTCTCCAGATCGCGGCTGAGTATCGCAACCGGGGTTTCACCAACCGCTCGGCCTCCGACCTGCGCACTCAGTACCTCGCCGGCGACCCGCGAAACAGCGATCCCGCACTCAATGGACGGATCAATCACCGCCAAGGCGATGCCGACACTGAGGACGCCGGGCTCTTTCTAAATCTGGCCAAGCCGGTGGCCGATGGGACGGAGGTGTACTTCTTCGGGGGCGGCACCATTCGCAGCGGGGAATCGGCGGGGTTCTGGCGCCGGGCGCTGGACGACCGGACAGTGCGATCCATCTATCCCGATGGGTTTCTGCCGCTGATCGGTACCAAGATCTCGGACTTCTCGGGTGTAGCAGGACTCCGGGGTGACCGGGCCGGTTGGCGGTGGGACGTGAGTGCAGACTACGGCCGCAACCTCTTCCACTTCGACGTCCGGAACAGCGCCAACGTGACCCTGGGCGTCGCCAGTCCCACCGAGTTCTACGCCGGCACGCTCAAGTCGGACCAGTTCACCGCCAATCTGGATGTGGCCAAATCGTTTCCGCTGGGACTCGCTTCACCGCTCAATGTGGCGGTTGGCGGCGAGTTCCGGCGGGACGGGTATCACATTACCGAGGGGGAGCCGGACAGCTACCGCGATGGCGGTGTTCGGATTCTCGATGGGCCCAATGTCGGAACCCAGGGTGCGCCCGGGGCGCAGGTATTTCCCGGCTTCCGGCCCGGCGATGCCACCGACCAGAGCCGTCATAACGTGGCGGGATATGTCGATCTCGAAGCCCAGGTAGTGCGGAAGGTGCTGATCGGGGTGGCGGGAAGGGTGGAGAACTACAACGATTTCGGTTCCACTACCGACGGCAAGGTGACTGCCCGCTTCGAGCCGATTCCCGGGTTTGCGGTGCGTGGAGCCGTCTCGACTGGCTTCAAGGCCCCATCCCTGGGCCAATCCTTCTTCTCGGCTACCTCCACGAACTTCATCAACGGGATCCCGTTCGAGAACAGAACGTTTCCGGTGACCACTCCCGTGGCGCAGGCGCTGGGCGCCAGTGAGCTCACGGCCGAGAAGTCCCAGAACTACAGCTTCGGTGTGGCCCTCAACCCGGTGAAGAATCTCTCGGTCACCGCCGACTACTACCAGATTCTGATCGACGATCGCATCGTCTTCACCGGCAATTTCACCGGTACGGCAGTTCGCACATTTCTGGAGAGTCAGGGCTTTGTGGGTGTGGCCGGTGGCCGGTACTTCACCAACGCCATCGACACCCGCACACTCGGCGTGGACATCGTCGCCAACTACGGATTCGCCATCGGTGCGACCAGCACCATCCGGCTGACGGGAGGGTACAACTACAACGTCAACCGGGTCCTCCGGGTAGCACCCACGCCTGCGGCGTTGAGCGCCTTTCAGGAGACGCTCTTCGACCGGGTGGAGCGCGCCCGCATCGAGGTGGGTCAACCCAGGAACAACGTGTACCTCAGTGGGGTGTTCAACTATCAGGATCTTGGATTGACGCTTCGGACCCAGCGGTTCGGCCACGTCACCAGCTTTGGCACCCCAACCGACGGCTCGCTCGATCAGACCTTCGGGCCCAAGTGGATCACCGACGTGAACGCGTCGTATACTTTCGGCGGGCGCCTCACATTCACGGCAGGCGTTGACAATGTGTTCGACGTCTATCCTGACGTGAATGACCGAGGCAACGCCACGACTGCGGGAAACAACAACTTCGGGATTTTCCCCTACAACCAGAT
>JBKJZM010000206.1:0-15163 GCA_046715295.1 Gemmatimonadales bacterium
AGAACCACCCCATCCGGCCCACGTCCCACCAGGACATCAGCAGCGCGGTAAGGAAGTGGCCCCGTCCGGAGCGGAACGGCAGGGTATAGAGCGAAAGCATCATCGCCCACAGGCTGACAACGAGCACGGCAGCCGGCAGGAGGAGCAAGGTGGCCTTGAGCACGGTCAGTGCTGGCGAGCTGCCACCCAGCACGTAGCCGAACACCAGCTGCTGGAGATCGAGGATCCACGACATACCGGACCAGATCCAGCTCCATAGCTGGGTTACCATCCAGCTCCACTGCTCGGTCTGGGGGTTGCCTAGGGTCGATTGCATGGGCGTATTCCCTCCTGGCGGTGCCGAGGAGACAAGGTTGTTGACTTGGGGTTATCCGATTCGTGGGGGGAAGCGCAAGCGACGTGCCCAAGTGGCACAAAACCGCCCGCCCCGGGAGTTAGCGGTTGCAAGCAGCAGAGTTGAGGACTGCCTTCCGAAACGGGCGGCCGACCGCGGCACCCGAAACAGCCATGCATCGCGACCGCCTTGGGGCGAACTGCAGCCCGCGGCTAATTGCGAGTGACACCTATTGCACTCGCAAGCGAGTAAGCCCCGTCATTTATTAGTGAGTACAATAGTGATACAACGTTCAATTGTATGAGGCGTAAATGTCCGGTTCCCTGGAAGCGATCTGGATCAAGCGTGCGCACCGCGGCCCCATGGACTCCGTTTCCACCGGGACCCTGGTGGCCGGGAGAGGTCTCGTCGGCAATGCCGACCAGGGCCGGCGCCGACAGGTGACCCTCATCCAACAGGAGGTCTGGGACGGCTTGATGCGTCAGCTGGATGCGTCCATCTCGCCTGCCGCTCGTCGGGCGAACCTGATGGTCAGCGGAATCAGGCTGGCGCAGAGCCGCAATCGCGTGCTCAGGATCGGAGACTGCCGCCTTCGCATTGGGGGGGAGACCAGGCCGTGCGAGCGGATGGACGAGGCCCTCGACGGGCTTCGCGCAGCACTCAGGGTCGACTGGGGCGGCGGCGTGTTCGCCGAGGTATTGGACGACGGTGAGATTGCGGTGGGTGACGAGGTGGAGTGGGTGCTGTCATCCTGAGGAGCGAAGCGACCGAAGGATCGGCCCGAATCCAAGCCGATCCTTCGCTGCGCCCAGGATGACAACCCTAGCTCAGGCCCTCATCTTCTTCGCCTTGGCCCTCACGAACGAATAGTTGAGCGCCGGCAGCGTGTTCTGGTTCGCCACCTTCTGGAACAGCGCACCGGCCTTGGCCTCGTCTCCCTTCTCCTGATACGCCCAGGCCATTCGGTACAGCGTGTAGGCGTCCTGCTGGTTTCCCTGGTTCAGCTCTGCAATCGCCTGGTCGTAGTTCTTCTCCCCCAGCGCAATGGTCCCCATCAGCTCGTGGGCCTGCTTGGTCTGGGCATCGTTCTTCTTGGCCGTGGCGCCCTTCAAGTACGTCGCGGCGTGCTGTTTGGCGCCGGGCAGGTCACCGCTTCGGGCCGCCACCCGGCCCAGATTGTAGTGGTGGACCAGCTGGGTGTTGTCTTTCACTTCCTGTGACAGATCCGATTGCTGGACCAGCTCCACCGCCTGGAGGTATCGCTTCCGGGCCTCCTCCGTCTTGCCGGCTTCCAGCAGGACGTCGCCCATGGCCACCACGTCCGCCGACATGGCAGCGGCATCGTTGATCTTCTCCGCCACCGCGTACTCCTTTTTCAGCTCAGCCAGCGCCTGCTCGAATTTCCCTTCGTCGGCGTAGATCACCGCCGCGGTGAACAGTGCACCCCGGCGGTCGCCGTCGTTCCGTGCCGCCTGATGCAGCTTCCAGGTCTCCGCCCGGGCCGCGTCGTGCTTGCCTTGGAGCATGAGGTTGGTGGCGATGCCGATGTGTGAGGGGCCGAAGTTGGGATCGGTCGCCAGCGCCTTCTGGTACATCGCAATCGACTCATCGAACCGGCCCATCTTCATCAGCAGCTCGGCATAGGAGTCGTAGGGATTGGGGTCGCCTGGGATCAGCTCGATGTACTTCTTGAAGGCCCGCTCCGCCTCACCGAATGCGCCCACTTGCCGCTCGGCGTGTCTCGCTGACCCTTGGTGTCGGCGTTGGCACCGGCTTGCAGGCCGAGGATCATGAGCTGCTCGCCTTCCGAAGCCTTGGCGGAGAGGACGGCGGCCTGCTTCAGATGCGCGAAAAAATTCTTGGCCGTGGGGGCACTGAGCGCCAGGCTGTAGTGGGCCAGGGCGAACTTCGGATCCTTGGCTGCGGCCCGGCCGAGGAACTGGCGAGAATCGTGACCCCGGAGGTTCTCGGCGAGAGCCCGGCCCTTGACGTATTGCTGCTTTGCTTCTGCCGATGAGGTGGTGATGGGGACCTTCCCGTCTCCCTGCCCTGCCGCCGACCCGTACGCGGCGAGCGAGGCCAGGACGACACCAGCCAGCGCCGCCCGCGATCGACACGACCGTTGCGACATGAAACCCTCCAGCGATTTGAGAGATGGATGGCCTGCGATGGTCCCTAAGAGGCTCTACTACGAGGCTATCCGAAAAGATTCACCCTGGCCGGCCCATCCCTGGTGCGACCTGAGACGTTCGGCGATACCTTCTCCCCCATGCCCGATCTCCTCGCCGCCCGCTCCCAGATGGCCATGTCTCTCGCCTTCCACATCATTTTTGCGGCGGTCGGGATTGCCATGCCGGTGCTCATGGTCATCGCCGAACGGCGCTGGCAGAAAACGGGTGACGGCATCTATCTCGAGCTCGCCAGACGGTGGTCCAAGGGCACCGCGATCCTTTTCGCGGTGGGCGCGGTCTCGGGCACCGTGCTGTCCTTCGAGCTGGTCCTGTTGTGGCCCAAGTTCATGGAGTTCGCTGGCGGAATCATCGGCATGCCTTTTTCCCTGGAGGGGTTTGCCTTCTTCACCGAAGCCATTTTCCTGGGGATCTATCTCTACGGCTGGGATCGTATCTCTCCCCGGGCCCATATCTGGTCCGGCGTGGCGGTGGCGGTGAGCGGCACGGCCTCGGGAGTCTTTGTGGTGACCGCCAACGCGTGGATGAACTCGCCGGCCGGGTTCGAGCTCGTCGGAGGTCGGGTAACGAACGTCGATCCCATCGCGGCCATGCTGAACCCGGCGGCATTTCAGCAGACGTTGCACATGACCCTGGCCGCGTTCGCCGCCACCGGCTTTGCCGTCGGCGGGATTCACGCGTTCCTGCTGCTGTTCAACCCGCTCAACGCCTTCCATCGCCGGGCGCTGGGTGTCGCGCTGCTGGTCGGCGTACCCGCGGCACTCCTGCAACCGATCTCGGGAGACATCAGCGCGCGCCAGGTCGCCTCACGGCAGCCGGTGAAGCTCGCGGCCCTGGAGGCACACTTCGAGACCATGCCGGGGGCGCCGCTGACCGTCGGGGGTTGGCCCGATGTGGACGCCGGCACGGTCCGCTATGCCATCAAAATCCCATATGGACTCTCGTTGCTGGCCTTCCACGATCCCAAGGCTGAGGTGAAGGGGCTGAAGGACTTCCCGCGCGAGGATTGGCCCAACGTGCCGATCGTGCACATCGCCTTCCAGATCATGGTGGCGCTAGGCACGTACCTCGCGCTGGTCTCGCTCTGGGTTGGATGGACGGCGCTTCGAGGGAGAGATGTGGCCAACAACCGCCGGCTGCTTCAGGCCATTGCGCTGGGGGCACCGATGGGGTTCATCGCCATCGAGGCCGGCTGGACCGTGACCGAAGTGGGTCGTCAACCCTGGATCATTCACGGCGTACTCCGCACCGCCGACGCCGTCACGCCGATGCCAGGACTGGTTGTGCCGTTCCTGCTGTTTACCTTGCTCTACTGTTTCCTCGGAGTGATCGTCGTGTGGCTCCTCTATCGCCAGATCATCCGCAGCCCCGCGCCCGCCGAGTGGAGCCGGATCTACAGTCCCAGGGGGGTGCCCGCTGTCTGAGCTCGGCTTGCCGTATGTCATGGCCGCGCTACTGGCCCTCTCGCTCAACGCCTACGTGCTCTTTGGCGGAGCCGATTTCGGCGGCGGCGTCTGGGACCTGCTCGCAACGGGACCGCGTCGCAACCGCCAGCGCGAGGTGATCGCGCATGCCCTCGGCCCGATCTGGGAAGCCAATCATGTTTGGCTCATCTTCGCCATCATCCTCACCTTCACCTGCTTCCCGCCGGTTGCCGCCCGGCTGGGCACGGTGTTGCACATTCCGCTCACCCTGATGCTCATCGGCATCGTGCTGCGCGGCTCGGCCTTCACCTTTCGCACCTACGACAGCCAGCACGACTCGACTCAGCGGCGCTGGGGTCGCATCTTCTCGAGTGCCAGCGTCATCACGCCGGTCCTGTTGGGGGTATCGATCGGCGCGGTAGCGTCGGGGAGGGTCGGAGTGGCGGCTTCCGGCGATTTCGTGGCGCGGTACGTGGACCCGTGGCTGACCCCCTTTGCGTTCAGTGTCGGGTTGCTCGCCCTGGCCCTCTTCGCGTTTCTGGCCGCGGTGTTCCTCACGCTTGAAACCCACGATCACGACCTGTGCGAGGACTTCCGGCGCCGCGCCCTTGGATCCGGCATCGCCGTCTTCCTGGCCTCCGCCCTGGTGCTGCTGCTTTCGAAGGGTGAGGCCCCCCTGGTAATGGCCGGGCTGACGGCATCACCCTGGGCTCTCCCGCTGCACCTCGCCACCGGCGTGACCGCGATCGCTGTGCTGGCCGCCCTCTGGTTTCGGCGATTTCGCCTGGCGCGACTCGGGGCCGGCCTTCAGGTATCGTTGATCTTCTGGGGCTGGGCGCTGGCGCAGTATCCACTCCTGATTCCTCCGGCCTTCCCCATCGAAGGCTCGGCGGCGGCCCACCCCACTCTCCGCGCGCTCCTCATCGCGATCGCATTGGGTGCCGTCGTCCTGGTGCCTTCCCTCTGGTACCTGTTCCAGATCTTCAAGACCGTCCCGGCTGACCCAGGAGCGCGCCAACCATGAGCGAAATCGCGGTCCGTACCGAACGCCTGCAACTCACTCCGCTCAGCGCGGACGCGGTGGAAGCGCTCCTCAAGGGCGACGCGGCGCGTCTCCGTTCGCTCACCCACGCGGAGTTCGCCACGCCGGCGGGTCCTCCGCCCTACATGGCCGAGTCGTTGCCGGTGGTGCAGGACCGCCTGCGGAAGAATCCGGCGGAGGCACCATGGTGGAACTGGCTCGTGGTGCGCCAGGACAACGGTGAAGCGGTGGGATCGGTGGCCTTCGGCGGGGTGCCCGACCCCGCTGGCTCGGTCCTGATCGGCTACGCGATGTATCCGGCGCGCGAAGGGAGCGGTTACGCGACCGAAGCGGTGCGGGCGATGGTTGACTGGGCGTTTGCTCAGCCCGGGGTCAAGATCGTTCGGGCCCTGGCGCCGGTCTGGAACACGCCCGCGGTGCATGTCGCCGAGAAGGTCGGGATGCGACCGGTGGGGTCATACGAGGATGACGAGGTAGGTGAGGTGCTCATCTACGAGACGGTGCGGTCGCTCTAAGCCTTGCGCACCAACATCCTCTGGATCGGCTTGATCAGGAACGCGAGCACGAGCGCAGTGACGAGGGCCGTCGCGGTGACGATCGTGAACAGCTTCGGCAGCGGCATGGTCTCATAGAAGCTGGAAGCCATGCCGGCGAGGTAGTTTCCCACCGCTAAGGCAAGGAACCACACTCCCATCACCAGTCCCGCAATCCGGACCGGGGCGAGCTTACTCATGGCGCTGAGTCCGACCGGGCTCAAGCACAGCTCACCGAGCGTCTGTAATAGATAGGAGACGACCAGCCACATGGGGCTGACGCGGGCGCCGCCGGCCGCGGCGGTTGCCGCGCCGATCATCACCGCGAATCCGAGTCCCAGGAGAACCAGGGCGATAGTGAACTTGGCCGGGCTGGAAGGGTTTCGGTCGCCCAAGCGGACCCACATGACGGCAAAGATCGGAGCAAACAGGATGATGAAGAGCGGTGGGAGCGATTGGTACCAGCTTGCCGGGAAGCTGTATCCCAGGATGGTGTTGTCGGTGCTGCGATCGGCGAAGAGGTTGAGCGTCGAGCCGGCCTGCTCGTAGGCCATCCAGAACACAACCGCCGCCGCAAAGAGCACTGCGATCACCACCAGGCTTCTCCGCTCCTCCCGCGTCCACTCGCTGCTGAGGAACAGCCAGGCGAAGAACCCCGCCGTGACGGCGATCAGAACCCACTTGAAGTTTCGCGAGATGGCTTCAGGATCAAACGCCATCACGCCGCTGAGCACCGACACCACTCCCGCCAGCACGATGCCCAGGGCGATGAGTCCCACGAGCCGTACCTGGCGGTCCACCTTGGCGGCAGCCGCAGGATCGCTCGGCCTCACCGGATAGAGCCCATCGGGTGACAGGTGCTTGCCGCCCAGCCGGTACTGTACCAGACCCAGAAGCATGCCCACCGCCGCGGCACCGAAGCCCCAGTGCCAGGAATTCTCCACCGGTAAGCCCGCCGAGGCGAGGATCCGCTTGAAGGACTCTCCCTGGGCCAGCCAGCCGGTCACGATCGGCGCGATCAGGGCTCCGGTGTTGATTCCCATATAGTAGATCGAATAACCGGCGTCCCGCCGTACGTCCTCTGGCGCATAGAGCTTCCCTACCAGCACGCTGACATTGGACTTGAGAAGCCCGGTTCCGATGGCGATCAGCGCGAGCCCGAGATAGAACGTCGTGATCGATGGTACCGCGAGGCAGATGTGTCCCATCATGATGATGACGCCGCCCACGAACACCGTGCGCCTGAGGCCCAGTACCCGGTCGGCGACCCAGCCGCCCGGCACCGAAAGCAGATAGACCGAGCTGACGTACAAGGCGTAGATCGGCCCCGCCTTGGCGGTGTCGAAACCGAGGCCACCGACGGTTACCGGTGCGGTCATGAAGAGGATCAGGATCGCCCGCATGCCGTAGTAGCTGAAGCGCTCCCACATCTCGGTGAAGAAGAGGGTGGAGAGGCCGCGGGGATGGCCGAAGAAGCCCCGGTCGCTGGGGCCGGGGACTGGCGCGCTGGATGGTGTGGCGACTGTTGCCAAGTAAGACTCCGATGAGTGTCGTACCGCCGTACCGCCCTACCGCCTACCGCCGCTTTTTCTGGATATCCTCCAACGCAACGCGATCGATCCTGCCATCCATTCTCACCCGCACGTCGTAATTCTCCCAGTACATGAAGTTCTGCAGCGCCTGGAGAAACTCTGGCGTGGCGCTGCCCTGCCTCCGCTTGAGCCACTTCTCCGTCTGGCCCCGCGGCTCGCTCATGAGGATCGGCTCCAGCCTGGCGACCAGGGCCGGTCCGATCGGGATCAGGTCGCGCGGCTGGCTGGGGAAGAAGTGCAACGTATGCAGCGCCAGGAGCCGCTCCAGCTCGGCGATCGGATCTACAGCGTCGTAGACCCGGATGTCGATGAACCGATCGTTGGCGCCAAGGTACCCACCGTTTTTCCGGACCACCAGCAGCGCCGCCGACTGCATGCCGCGTTTGTCGCCTCCGCCGGCCTGGCCCGCCTTGAGCGCCGCCATAAGCCGCTCGGCCAGGCTGCCTCTGGTCCGCTCGAACATCTCGGCCAGATTCCTTACCGTTTGATCCGATACCATGATGTTCGCCTGCGCCGCGTATCCCCGGCCGGCGATGACTTCGCCCTTCCCGCCACCCGAATCGCCTGTCCGCCCCACCGCGGAGGGTATCCTGCGCCCGGGCGACGGGCTCGGGGCACGCCCGCCCGACCCGACGCGCCCACCGGCCCAATCGAACGTTCGACTTCCGGTGAAGCTGGCGGCGTTACCCAGGACGTCCACCATCCCGACTTGCCGATCCTGCAGCATGGTGTCGCTCCGCATCACGATGCGCAGCGCCTCCTCCGCTGTGGCGCCTTGTGCCATCAGGTCGAGCCCCCGCTCCCCGTAGTCCGTATTCGACAGGCTCTGGGTCGCCACCGCGCCGACGCCCGCCCGCCCCCAGGGCACGATCCCACCCACGTTGGGAAACTTCGACTGTACCGCCACACCGAGATCGCCGGTGCTGGAGTCGTAGGCGACGATGCTGTAGGTATGGGCCAGCTTGAGTCCGTGCGGGGGAGCGACCGTGGGCCGCTGAGCAGTGAGAAATGAGGAGTAAGAAGTGAGAAGCACGGCAAGTACCGTTGTCATCCTGAGCACAGCGATTCTCACTTTTCACCTCTCGCTCTCACTTTTGTTTGCCGAACTTCTTCTTCAGGAATGCCAGTTGCGCCTCCACCGCCTGTTCCTTGAGCGTTCGGTCGGCCTCGGCTCGAAGCCGTTCATCCTCCGGCGTCAGGTCAGGCCGATCGCCTCCGGCCGCCTCGAGGTCGCGCCAGGCGGCCGCGATCGACTCCGCCCCCAGGCCTGGCCGGCCGGCACGGACCTGGCTGAGCATCTCCTCGACCTCACGCTCCGCCAGCGCCAGCTCATCGTGCTGGACCACCAGTTTACGCTCCAGGACCGCGACTCGCTCGCGATGCCGCACCGCGAACCGCTCGGCCAGCACCACCGTCTCGGTATCGGGCAGCTCTGCCGCGAGTCGACCCCTGCGCTCGGCATCCGCCAGCTGGCGCCGCTCGATCAGCAGCTCCCGCTCAGTGGCGGAGAGCGCGCTCCGCATGGCTCCGACCCCCACCTTGGCCTCCAGCAAGGCTTCGCGGAGGCCGGCCAGGTAGGCCCGCGGATCGGATCGGGAATGGTCGCGAAACAGCTTCTCCAAACGAGCCTTTACACTCTCGAACACGGCCGGCGCACTCCCGTCATCGTGTCCACCTCGGATTATTTCAGGCAGGAACGCACAGCAGGGAAGGCGAATGTTAGGAGTGCACCGGAAGAGCGTCAAGCGAACGCCTCTATGCTAGCGGCCGACTTCGAGCTATTATCGGGCTCCCTCACCCTCAGCACGATCATCGACCGACGAGGCCAGCAGTGGCGCTCACCCTGCGCAGCTTTCTGGAGTCGCTCGACCGATTCCGGACCCACCATCGGCGCCGGCTGGCGTTTCTGGCCCGGGCAGTGGAGCGCCGCCGCCCCCGCATAGCCGCGGAAGATTATGCCGCGCGCCATTCGATCCAGCACACGCTCGACCGGAAGGCGGAGTTACGCCGGTTGGCTCCTACGCTACCGTCGGCCGCGCGCCGGTATCACCAGCTCCTCACCTTCGAGGTGGAAGGGCTGCGGGAGCTGGTGCACGCGCTGCACGCCGTTGCCGGAGACCGCGAGCTGGCAGAATGCCTGGCAGAGACCGCCGCGCAGATGGAACGCCTCGAGATCGAGATCGCCTGGTGCGATCACCTGCTCGGCACCGGCGCTCAGACCGTGGCAGCATCGGGGTAGCTCGGTGCCGCAACCCCAACTCCTGGACCGGGACCGTTGGATGGGATTGTGGAACCGCCTCGGCGCCCAGAAAGACGGGCTCTCGACCTTCACCGGTCTCGAGGCTGCCTACGCCGAGCCGGCCCGGGTTTACCACACGGCGGAGCACATCAACGACTGCCTCGCGCAGCTCGATCTGAGCCGACAACCGGCGCGGCGCCCCGACGAGGTCGAGGCCGCGATCTGGCTTCACGATGCGGTCTATCTGCCGGGGGCCCCTGACAACGAAGACCGCAGCGCGCGTCTGGCCCGGAGGACCCTGGCAGACGCGAGAGCGCCGGCTGAGGTCGCTGACCGGATCGCGGAGCTGGTGCTCGCCACCCAGCACCTCGCCATCCCTGGAGAACCCGATGTGGCCCTCCTCTGCGACATCGACCTGTCGATCCTGGGCCGGACGCATGAGGTGTTCGATGAGTTCGAGCAGCGCATCCGGCAGGAGTATGCCTGGGTGCCGGAGACGGTCTATCGCACTGCACGCTCGGAGATTCTCGCCGGGTTCCTGCGGCGCCGTTTCATCTTTCAGACCGACGATTTCCGCGATCGCTACGAGGCCACTGCCCGGTCCAACCTGGCGCGTATCCTGGAAGACCTGAGCTCATAAGCATGGTTTTGTACGAGGTTACCCTGCAGGTCGAGCCTCGACTGGCAGTCGCCGTCGAAGAGTACATGAGGCAGGATCACATACCGGCCATATTCGCCACCGGTTGCTTTCGCCGGGTCCGGTTCAGTCTGGCCTCGGCCTATCGATTTCGCACCACCTACCAGGCGGACGGACAGGCAGATCTCGACCGATACCTGCGGGATCACGCGCCCCGCTTCCGGACCGAGTTCCAGACCAGGTTTCCCGAAGGTGTCATCCTGACCCGGGAAACCTGGGTGCAGCGGGAGATCTGGTCTTAATACGGGGCCTCATCCAGTTCGCCGGCGAGTTATCTTAGCTCCCATGGGCAGGGTCCTGGTTTTCGCGTTCCTCCTGATAGCCGGCTGCACCCAGTCGGGGGATCGCGCCCCTTCGGCCGCGTGTGGGCTGGCGGCGCTCGCGGGACCCACCGCCCTCCTGGGCCAGTTCAGCATTCCGGGCCAAACGCTCGGTACGCCGCCGCGAACACTTCCGGAACGACTGGTGGTTCGGTTGGTCGCCGGCCCGGCGTATCCCGCCATCGTGGGCCGGGCGGATTCCCTGTGGATCATCGGGGTCGAGGGCAGCCTGCCGCCCAACGTGAAGCCGGGGTTCGGTGTCCTGATACTCGATTCGACAGAGAAGGCGAGGGGGGTGGTGCTCTATGAGGGGACGCCGGTCGAAGGGGCGCCCGAGCTCGGGCGAGTGTCGGTAGGGGACGTCACGGTGCCGCTGATCGGCATCCAATTGAACCCCACGAAGATCGAAGACAGCCGCTGTCCCCTCTTCCCCGACTCGGTAATCCAGTGAGTCTCGCGCGCATCGCGATAAGCGGCGTGGTACGCGCCTGGGACGGAGCCGACCGAACCGGAGTCAATGCCGCTTATGTGCGCGCCCTCCTGGCCGGGGGAGGCGTCCCGTTGATCCTCTCACCGCTGATGGGGGCCTCGCTGGCCGGATCGGCGCTCGATGGCTGCGATGGACTCCTGCTCACTGGCGGGGAAGACATCCACCCTTCGTGGTACGGCGCCGATCCCTCCCCGGCGCTGAGTCCACCCAGCCGGGAGCGGGATCTCTTCGAGCTCGCCCTCTTTGCCGTGGCCCGGCAACGCGACCTGCCGATTCTGGGTATCTGCCGGGGAGTTCAGCTCATCAACGTGGCCCTGGGCGGCACCCTGTTTCAGGACATTCCGTCCGAGCGTCCCGGCACCGTGGATCACAGTCCACTCGGAGCTCGTGACAGCCGCAGCCATCCGGTTCGGATCCAGCCCGGCAGCAGGGCGGCGGCAGCACTGGATACCACGAGCATCACGGTGAACTCGGTCCATCACCAGGCGATCAAGGACCTCGCGCCGGGCCTGGTCGCCAGCGGCTGGAGCAACGACGGCTTGATAGAGGCCGCCGAAAGTGGGCCGGGTACCTCCTGGATGCTGGCGGTGCAATGGCATCCCGAGGAGATGCACCCCGATCGTCAGGCCCCGGAGCATGGCCTGTTTGCGGCGCTGGTGAATGAGGCGGGTCTGGCCCGGCGGGGATTAGTGGGAGGAAGACGGAAAGAAGACGCGATCGCTCACGCCGTTGAGCGCACTCCGTAAGGCCGGGAAACGCTCCGCCGCGGTTCGGAGCACGATCTCGAGGCCATACTGAGCCGCCAGCGAATGATCGGAGGCCAGGCTGAACCCCCGGCTGCCGAGCGCGTCGTAGTAGCTCAAGTCCGGGCCTGCTTTGCGCAGCCGCCGGGCGGCGATATAATCGGGAAAGAGCCCAGTCAGCCAGAGAGCATAGTTACCGAGGTGAACCATCACCTTGAAGCGGCGGTCGCCCGCTGTGCCCTCGAGGTCGGTCAGGATGTCGACCAGGTACCGGTGTCGCTGGTCGTCGTTCCAGTCCACCCGCCAGGCCCGGTCTCGCTGTCCGAACTCCATGAGCAGGGCGGCCAGGTAATCGGCCAGGTCGCGGTCGTCGAGGTCGGCGCCCCGCAGCGCATGCCGCACGAGGACATAGAAGAAAAGCGCTTCGGACGGCAGCAGCATCGAACGCACTGTCAGCAGCCGCTCGGCCAGATCAGGCGCGTCGAGCAGTGAGTCGGGTCCCTCGGTCGTCAGTCGGCGCTCCAGATAGGCGCGACGGTGGGCGGACCCACGGCTCAGCAGCAGGATCACCAGCTGCAGGTCTGCCGCGGTCAGGCGGCCCCGCGTATTCGCACGGATCATGACGAACCCTCCATCATCGAAACTCCTGTCGGGACCCGACAGCGGCAACGCCCCCAACGACCTCGACCTCGTCCGCCGGCTCACTGCCTTCGGCCAGGAAGTGGCGGGCACCCTGCGCCGTGCTTCGGTGATCGACCTTCTGGTCCGGCATGTGAGGGAGGCGCTGGCCCCCAGCGAGATCGCCATCGCCCTGTTTCAGCGCGAGGCCGAGACCATCGACTTCGTGCTCGGCTGGCCCCCAGGCCGCACCAATCCGCGGCCCTTGCTGGAGCTCGCCACCCGTCGGGGACCCCTGCTCATTCATGACAATCTGGACGCGGTACTCAGGGAAGCCGGCCTCACTCCGCCGCCCCTGCCTGCGGGCAGCTGGCTGGTCACACCATTCATCGCCAAAGGAAGGGTAACCGGGGCCATCGCCGCGCGCGGTGAGACAGGTCGCTACGGGCCGGCCGATCTGGTGCTGCTCGAGGGCCTCGTGTCGCAGGCGAGCATCGCCCTCGAGAGTGCCCGGCTGGTGGACCTTCACGACGACGGCCGGCGAACCTGGCAGGAAGTCGTGGACGCCATCTCGCCGGCATTGTGCATCGTAGACCGAAGCGGGGCCATCCGCCGCGCCAACCGGGCCTTTGCCGACCTGGTGAACGCACCCCCCGCGAGCCTCATCGGGCGGCCGTGGCAGGCTTTCATTCCACCCGAGTGGGCCACCGATATCCAGCGGGCTCTCGATCAGCAAGGAGCGGGCCGGGAGGTCGAGCTCCGCACCGGCGAGCGCACCTATGCCGTTACCGCGGTGCCGATTAGCAACAACGACCGCAGCGCCGTCGTGCTCCTGTTCGACGACCAGACCGAGCGACGCCGATTGCAAGACCAGCTGATCCAGTCGGAAAAAATGTCGGCCATCGGGCAACTGATTGCGGGGATCGCCCATGACCTGAACAACCCGCTGGCATCGGTGCTGGGGTTCGCCGACTTCCTCACCGAGGTGCCGCACATTCCGCCCAACATACGCGAGCCGCTCACCGTCATTCGCGAGGAGGCGGAGCGGGCGTCGAGCATCGTCAGAAACCTGCTGGGCTTCGCCCGCAAGCAGGAGCACCAGCGGCGCCCCACGGCGCTCAAGCCGCTGCTCGACGGTACCTTCGTGCTCCTGCGAAATCAGCTCATGGCCCACCGGGTGGAGGCCCGGATCGAGGTCGATCCCGACCTGCCGATGCCAGACATAGATCCCAACCAGATCCAGCAGGTCTTCGTCAACCTGATCAATAACGCGGCTCAGGCGGTGGCTTCCACCGGGAGGCCCGGCACCGTGGTCGTGCGGGCCCGGCGCTGGCTGGACGGCGTGGCGATCGACATCACGGACGATGGACCGGGCATGTCCGAGAATCTGGCAGCCCAGGTTTTCGAGCCTTTCTTTACCACCAAGGCCGAAGGCGAAGGCACCGGGCTCGGACTCTCGATCAGCCAGGGAATCGTGAAGGAGCACGGCGGCCGGATCATGCTCTCCAGCGAGGAGGGCAAGGGCTCGACCTTCACGGTCCAGCTTCCGGTCTGCTCCCGGACCTCCACGCCCCCCACCCAGGATGCCAACCGGGCTCCGACCAGGCGGCTCCGGGTGCTCGTGGTAGACGATGAGCCCCACATCTTACACTACATGCGGGCGACGCTGGAGGCATGGGGGCACATCCCGGTCGTCGCCGGCGATGGTGAGGAAGGGCTCTCCCGGGCGACCAGCGAGCAGTTCGACCTGATCATTTCGGACTTGCGGATGCCACGCTATGGAGGGCGGGAATTCTACGAGGAGCTCACCCGTCGTAACCCCTCAATGGCTGCGCGGCTGGTCTTCAGTACCGGGGATACGGTGCGGGGCGACACGCTCGCCTTTCTCGAGACTCTCGACCGTCCCTACCTCCACAAGCCGTTCAGTCTGGCGGAGCTGCGCACGCTGCTGGCCGATGTGGTGCGGGAAAGCGGGCCTCAGGCCGTGGTCCGCGATAGCGGAAGCTGGCCGGCAGACGCACGACCCAGGACGTGAGCCCTGCGGTCGTCCACGTCGCCTCGGGTCGCGAGTGGCGCGGCGGTCAACGGCAGGTGTGGCTTCTCGCCCGGGCGCTGAGCCGCAGCGGAGTCGAGCAGGTGGTGGTCACCGGGACCGGAACAGAGCTGGCCGCCCGGCTCCAGTCCTCCGGCGTTCGGGTTCGCGCCGCCACCTGGAAGTCGGGGCTGGATCCGCGGGTCCTCTGGCCCATCCTTCAGGAAGCTCGCCGTCCGCACGCCGTACTCCACGCCCATGACGCCCACTCCCTTACCCTGGCAGGTATTTGCTCCTCCCTGACCGGGGCTCCTCTGGTCGTCACCCGCCGGGTGATTTTCCCCCTCCGGCGCCGCGGCTTCTGGCTGCGGGCCCGGCGCGTCATCGCCATCTCGCAGGCAGTTCAGGATGCGCTGGTGGCCGACGGCGTGAGTCCGGAGCGCATCGTGCTCATTCCGTCCGCGGTCGACATCGAGGACGCCGCTCCCGGGCAGGCTTCTATCCGACACGCACTGGGTCTCCCCGAAAATGGACGACTCGCGGTTAGTCTGGCGGCGCTGACCCCGGAAAAGGACCAGTCCACGCTCGTGGCGGCCGCGGCGTTACTGGTCCGGGACTTGCCCGACCTTCACTGGGTTATCGCGGGCGAGGGGCCGCAGCGGGGCTATCTGGAGCAGCTCATTGCGGAGGCCGGCCTCACCCAGCAATTCCACTTGGTCGGCCAGCTGCCCGATCCGCACACCACGCTCATAGGCGCGGATGTCTGCGTGCTCAGCTCGACATCCGAGGGGTTGGGAAGCTCGATTCTCGCGTCCATGGCACTTGGGGTACCGGTAGTAGCCACGCGGGTGGGAGGCATTCCCGAATTGCTCGGAAGCGGTGCCGGCCTGATGGTTTCTCCGGGCGACGC
>JBKJZM010000207.1:0-20742 GCA_046715295.1 Gemmatimonadales bacterium
CCATCGTGCTGTTCATGTGCATCGAGCTGATGCTCAACGCCGTCAACCTGACCTTCGTGGCGCTGGCGCAGCTCCACGGCGCCAGCGGCTACGTCATGGTCTTCTTCGTGATGACCGTGGCGGCCGCTGAGGCGGCGGTGGGCCTGGCAATCATCATCGGGATCTTCCGCCACAAGCAGTCGGTCGATCTCGGCAACATCAACCTGCTGCGCGGCTGACGATGATCTCTCACTGGGTCTGGCTGACCGTCGCTCTGCCTCTAGCCGGGTTCCTGGTGAATGGAGCGCTGGCGCTCCGGCGGCCGGGGGCCAAGGATCTGGTCTCGGTGGTCGGGGTTGGCACCGTGCTGGGTGCCTTCGCCATGGCCTTGAGTGTGTTTATCGAGCTGTTGCTCAGGCCGCCCCCTGCGCCGATCATCGTCCGCCTGTGGCGCTGGCTGCCGGTAGGCCCGCTCCAGCTCGACTTTGCGTTTCAGGTAGACCAGCTCTCCGCGGTGATGCTCCTCGTGATCACCGGTGTAGGCAGCCTCATTCACCTGTTCAGCGTCGGCTACATGAAGGCGGACCCGGGGTACGCGCGCTACTTCTCGTACCTGAACCTCTTCGTGGTGTTCATGCTGGTGCTGGTGCTCGGCTCCAGCTTCCCGGTCATGTTCATCGGCTGGGAAGGCGTGGGGCTCTGCTCCTATCTGCTGATCGGCTTCTGGTTCAGCCACAAGGTGAACGCCGACGCCGGCAAGAAGGCCTTCATTGTCAATCGGATCGGCGACTTCGGGTTCATGATCGCCATGTTTCTGACCTGGCATCACCTTGGCACGCTGACCTTCAGCGGGATGGTGGAACGGGCTCCGGCGGTCTTCCCCCCCGGAACTGCGGTTGTCACCGCCATCACCCTCTTCCTGTTTCTCGGCTGTACCGGGAAGTCGGCGCAGATCCCGTTGTACACCTGGCTGCCCGACGCGATGGCCGGTCCCACGCCGGTCTCGGCCCTGATCCACGCGGCGACCATGGTCACCGCCGGCGTATACCTCGTGGCGCGGACCAACGTGCTGTTCGCGCTGGCCCCTTTTTCGAGCACGGTCGTGGCCGGGATCGGCGCGCTGACAGCCCTCTTCGCCGCCACGATTGCGCTGCGCCAGTACGATATCAAGAAGGTCCTGGCCTACTCCACGGTGTCCCAGCTGGGCTACATGTTCATTGCGGTAGGGACTGGCGCCTATGCGTCCGGCGTTTTTCACCTGGTGACCCACGCCTTCTTCAAGGCCCTGCTCTTCCTGGGTGCCGGCAGCGTGATCCACGCCATGCACCATGCCTATCACGCCACCCACTCGCATGCCGACGCCCAGGACATACGCAACATGGGCGGCCTCAAGCAGTACATGCCGGTCACCTTCTGGCTCATGCTGCTCGCCACGCTTGCCATCGCCGGGGTTCCGCCATTCTCCGGGTTCTTCTCCAAGGACGAGATCCTCGCCGCCGCCTTCGCCCGGGCCGCTGACCACCCGATCTACTACCTGTTCTATGCCATGGGCGTGGTGGCTGCGTTGCTCACCGCGTTCTATATGGCCCGGCTCATCACCATGACCTTTCTGGGTGAGAACCGCACCGGTGAGCAGGAGCGGTCCCACCTGCACGATGCGCGCCCGGTCATGACCGGTCCCCTTATCGTCCTTGGCGTCCTGTGCGTCATCGGCGGGTTCATCAACCTGCCGCCCTTCTTCGGGGGAGGGGCGTGGCTGGAGCATTGGCTCGAGCCGGTCACGGAGCCCGCGGCCAGGTTCTTCGGGCTGGAGATGCCGCACGGTCAGACCGAGCTCTTCCTGGTCGGCGGCGCCGTCCTGGTTGGAGTGCTTGGCCTGTACGCGGGATACTGGGCCACCTCCAGGCGGCGGACTCCCACCGCGGCGGAGGCGCCGGAGGATACCGGGCTCGCCCGGGTGCTCAATCGCAAGTACTACGTGGACGAGATCTACGACGCCGTGCTGGTGCGGCCGCTGGTCTGGCTTTCCCGCATGGTGCTCTGGAAGGGGGTCGATCAGGGCGTGGTGGATGGCGTGGCTGTGAATGGGAGCGCCAAGCTCTCCCGCGGATTGGGTTGGCTGGGAAGCCGGCTCCAGACCGGCCAGGTGGGCGTCTACGTGGTGCTCTTCCTGGTGGGCGCGCTGTGGATCCTTCACGCGATGGCCGGGTGAGCGTCCCATGACCGACTTCCTCACCTCCATACATTACGACCAGTGGATACTCCATGTGCTGGTGCTGCTCCCGCTTGCCGGGGTGGTGCCGGTCCTCCTGGGCGACGAGCGCAGTGCCAAACGCATGGCGCTCGCGGTCACAACCCTGGAGTTCCTGGTCTCGGCCGGCCTGTGGTGGGCGTTCGATGCCACCAACGGCGGCATGCAGCTCGTCTCGAGCGCGCCCTGGATCCCCCGCTGGGGGATCAGCTACCGGGTCGGCATCGACGGCATCTCGCTCTTCATGGTCTTGTTGACCACAGCGATCATGCCTCTGAGTGTGCTGGCGAGTTGGACGCAGATCGAGCGGAAACAGCGCGCCTTCTACGCCTTGATGCTCGCCCTGCTGACCGGCCTCATCGGGGTCTTCCTGGCGCTGGACCTGTTCGTGTTCTACGTCTTCTTCGAAGTGATGTTGATTCCGATGTATTTCATCATCGGAATTTGGGGCGGCGCGAACCGACTCTACGCGGCGATCAAGTTTTTCATCTACACCATGGCTGGCTCGCTCCTCATGCTGGTGGCCATTGTGGTCATGGCGTGGAAGATCGCCGCAACCACCGGCACCCTGTCGTTCGCCTATGAGCACCTGCTGCAGAACGCGGGTAGCCTGGGTCCGGCGGCGCCCTGGCTTTTTGCCGCCTTTGCGCTCGCCTTTGCCATCAAGGTCCCGATCTTCCCGCTGCACACCTGGCTCCCCGACGCCCACGTCGAGGCCCCCACGGCGGGCAGCGTGCTCCTGGCGGCCGTCATGCTCAAGATCGGCACCTTTGGCTTCCTCCGGTTCGCGGTGCCGTTCTTCCCGGAGGTGGCTTTCTCGGCGACGGTCAGCCGTCTGATGGTCGTGCTGGCCGTGATCGGCATCATCTACGGTGCGCTGGTGGCGATGGTTCAGCCCGACATCAAGAAGCTGGTGGCGTATTCGTCGGTCAGCCACCTGGGGTTCGTCATGCTGGGCATCTGGGGAGCTACCGTGGTCAGCGTGCAGGGTGCGCTGATGGTGATGATCAGCCATGGGATCTCGACCGGTGCCCTCTTCCTCCTCATCGGCATGATCTACGAGCGGCGACACACCCGCATGATCGACGCATACGGGGGGATCGCCCGGGTCGTTCCGATCTTCAGCCTGGTGCTGACCGTGGTGGCGCTTTCCTCCATCGGTCTGCCTGGGCTCAATGGCTTCGTGGGCGAGTTCCTGGTGCTGGTGGGGAGCTTCGGGCCATACCCCTGGGCAACGGGTATTGCCACGACCGGCGTGATCTTCGCCGCGGCTTACATGCTGTGGGCCCTGCAGCGGATGATCTTCAATCGACTCGATAACCCCGAGAATGAAGGGCTCAAGGACCTGACCCGGCGGGAGCTCGCCGTGTTGCTGCCGCTGCTCGTCGGCATCGTCTGGCTCGGACTCTTTCCAGGACCGGTGCTCCGGCGGATGGAGTCCGCCACCCAGCGCTACGTGGATGCGGTCCAGCCCCACGCCGCCTCGACTGCCGCCCGGCTCGGCGCCACACCGGTACCAGTGAGTGGCAGGCCATGAACCAGCTCGACATGAGCACTCCGGATGGAATAGCTCTCGGGCTGCTGCCGGAGATCCTGCTCACCGGCTGGTCGCTGATTGTGCTGCTGGTGGCCAGCTGGCGGCACGGGACCCCCGCGGACAGCCGACTGGCCGGATGGCTCAGCTTCGCCGGCGTGGTGCTCAGCGGTGCGGGCCTCGGGTGGCTCTGGGTCAATGAGGTCGGCCCCCTCGGCTTGGCCCAGATGATCGCACTGGATCCGTTCCGATACGCGGGGCTGGCCCTGGTCCTCCTGTCCGCCGCGGCCACCATTCTGCTTTCCCTGGGGTATCTGGAGCGGGAGCGGATGCTGGCCCCGGAGTACTACCCCCTCATCCTTCTGGCCACGTCCGGGATGATGTTCCTGGCCGGCGCCGAGGACCTCATTGTCCTGTTCCTCGGGCTCGAAGTCATGTCGGTGGCGGTCTACGTGCTGGCCGGCTACAACCGGGCCAACCCGTCGTCGGCCGAGGCGGCATTGAAGTACTTCCTCATTGGCGCGTTCGCTTCGGGATTCCTGCTCTATGGCATCGCCCTGATCTACGGGGCCACCGGCACCACCAACTTCTCGCTGATCGGTGCCCAGCTCGCCGGCGGAGAGCTCTCGCTGATGGCGGCACTGGGACTCGGCCTATTGCTGATCGGTCTCGGTTTCAAGGTGGCGGCGGTGCCCTTTCACATGTGGGCTCCCGATGTGTACGACGGCGCCCCGACTCCGGTCACAGGCTTCATGGCTACCGGCGTAAAGGCGGCGGCGTTTGTCGCACTGGTGCGCGTGCTGGTCGAGTCTTTCCCCTCGGCCGGGGCGGTGTGGCAGCCGGTCATTTTCTGGCTGGCGGTCGCCTCGATGGTGGTGGGCAATCTGGTGGCCCTGGCGCAGCGGACCCTGAAGCGTATGCTGGCCTACAGCTCCATTGCCCACGCGGGCTACCTGCTGGCGGCGGTGTGGCCGGGAAGCCGGATGGGAGCCGGCGCCGTGCTGTTCTATCTGGCTGCCTACGTCCTCACCACACTCGCCAGCTTTGGCTTCCTGGCGGCGCTGGGCCGGGGTGGCGAGCGGGACGTTACCTTCGACGACATTGCGGGGCTGGCGGGCAGGCGTCCCTGGATGGCCCTGGGTTTCGGGGTATGCATGCTTTCACTGCTCGGCTTTCCCTTCACGTTCGGCTTCATGGGCAAGTGGTACATCCTGAGCGCCATCATCGCCGAAGGCCAGACGGCCCTCGCCGTGGTGCTCGTTCTCACCAGCGTCATCTCCGCGGGATACTATCTGCCGGTCATCATGGCGATGTACATGAAGCCCGCGGCCAGCGAGGAGGCCCACAGTGAGACTCGGCTCTGGCCGGCGGCCGCGGGGGTCATCGCGGTCTCGGTCATCGCCGTGCTGCTGTTCGGTGTCTGGCCAGCGGGTGCGTTCGATGTCGCGGCACGCAGCGCATCTACTCTGACGCAGACGGGCGTGGTCGCCGGACAAGGCGTCAACGGTCAACGGTGAGGCAGAAAGGGCGTTAAACATGAACGTCCCCAAGTCCGTCTTTCGCCAGTACGATGTCCGCGGCCTGGTCGACCTCGAGCTGACGCCGGAGTTCGCCCGGGCCATCGGCCGGGCCTTCACCAGCGTGGCCCACGAGCGGCTCGGCCGGGCGCCGGTCATCGCGGTGGGACGCGACAATCGCCCTTCGGGCGATGCGCTGTCCCGAGGAGTCCGTGGAGGCATCACCGAGGCGGGAGGCACGGCGATAGACGTGGGGATGCTGCCAACCCCGGCGCTCTATTTCGCGGTTTCGGCGCTGCGTACCGATGCCGGGCTTCAAGTGACCGGCTCGCATAACCCGCCCGAGTTCAACGGCTTCAAGATGGTGCTGGCCGGCGACGCATTTCACGGCGACGATATCCTCGGCCTGTGGGAGGTCATCATGGCCGAGCGCTGGCGCTCGGGGGCTGGAAAAGAGACGGCTGACGGATCGGTGCTCCAGCGCTACCGGGACGGCATCATCAGCCGGCACAAGCTGGAGCGTCGGGTGCGCGTGGTGGTGGACTGCGGCAACGGGGTCGGCAGTCTGATCGCCGTGTCCACCCTCCAGGGTCTCGGCGCCGAGGTGACGGCACTGTTCTGCGAGTCGGATGGAAGCTTCCCCAATCACCATCCCGATCCGACCGTTCCGGAGAACCTGCGGGACCTTCAGGCGGCGGTGCGGCGGACTGGTGCCGAGCTCGGTATCGCATTCGACGGAGACGCCGACCGGATCGGTGCCGTGGACGAGACCGGCGAGATCATCTATGGCGACCAGCTTCTCGTCATCTTCGGGCGGGATGCAGTGGAGCGATTCGGCCGTGGCACGCCGGTAATCTTCGACGTCAAGTGCTCGGAGGTGCTGCCTGCGGCGCTCACGGCCGCCGGGGCCAAACCGGTGATGTGGAAGACCGGCCACTCGCTCATCAAAGCCAAAATGAAGGAGCTCAAGGCGCCGCTGGCCGGTGAGATGAGCGGCCACATGTTCTTTGGCGGCGACTACCTCGGCTTCGACGATGCGCTGTTCGGCGCGGCGCGGCTGCTGGAAATCGTGAGTCGCCGCCCCTTCGGCCTGGCAACGCATCTGGCCGACCTTCCGCGCACCTTCGCCACCCCCGAAATCCGGGTGGAATGCGCCGAGGAGGAGAAGTTCGGCTTGGTCGAGCGCGCCGCGGCACATTTTGCCTCCCGTTACCCGGTGAACACCATCGACGGTGTGCGAATCACCTTCCCAAAGGGGTGGGGCCTCCTCCGGGCGTCGAATACCCAGCCGGTGCTCGTCATGCGCTTCGAAGCCACAGATGCCCAGGCCCGCGATGCCTATCGGGCCGAGGTTGAAGGCTTTCTGAAGAGCCAAAACGCTGACCGGTAAGCGGTAGCATGTCTCGCCGCGGTCGGCGGCTTACTACCGCGCTCGCGGGACTCGTCGCCCTGCTGTTTGTGGGCCGATGGACCACCGTCCTCCTGGCTGACCGCTGGTGGGCCGCAGAGCTCTCGCCCGCGGCGGCGGAGTTCCTCACCGACTGGCATGTTCTCCGTCTCACGCTCGACCTCGCCGGCTGCCTGATTGCCTCCGCCTGGTTCATCGGCCACCTGCTTCTGGTCTATCGGGCGGTTGGCACGGTGCAGATCCGCCGCAATGTGGCCAACCTCGAATTCCGCGAGGCTCTCACTCCCGGCACCCTCCTTACGGTCGCAATCGCGTCCGGGGCTCTGTTTGGCCTCCTGGTCGGAGTGGGTGCCTCGGGATGGTGGCGTGAGGTCACTCTCGCCTGGCAGGGCGTCTCGTATCGCATCGGCGACCCACTCCTCGGTCGCGACCTGGGGTTCTACATTGCCCAGCTGCCGGTGTGGCATGCGGCCCATGGTTTTCTCCTTCTGCTGATTCTCCTGGCCCTCAGCGGCGTGACTGCCCTCTACATGTTGGTGGGTGCTATTCGCTGGATCGAGCGGCGGCCCGCAATCAACGATCACGCACGGGCTCACATCGGCTGGCTGCTGGCGGGGTTGGCAATTGCGCTGGCGTGGGGGTACCTCCTGGCGCCCTACGAAGTAATCGCCGGGTCGGGGCACCTGCTCGACGAGCCTAGCTGGCGAACCGGTCAGGTCATCTCTCCCGTCCTCGCAGGGGTTGCGCTCGCGGCGGGCGCGGTGTCGGCAATTTGGGCAACCGGCCCGCGGCACACGCTTGCCCTGGCGGGATGGCTCATGCTGGGGAGCGGATCCGTCATTGGGCACTGGTTGGTGCCTTCAATGCTGGGGGGCTCGGCGGCTCGCATGGTCGACGCTCGGACCATGGAACAGCTGGAGCGCCTGGCGTATGGACTCGAAGGGTTGCGCGATGCTCCGCTGGAGACAATCAGCCAGCCGATGCCGCCGGCGGTGCCGTCGCTTTGGAACCCCGAGGTCGTTGCCCGGGTGCTCCCGGGAGACTCCACTCGCCTCCTCTCCATAGATGCAGCGCTGTTGACGCGGCAGGGCAAGCCCCGCCCGGTCTGGATGGTGGTTCGTTCAAACCCCGGACGGCGGATTGTGCTCTCTGCCGTCGCAGACAACCGGACAAGTCGTTCGGGCGGCCCCCTCTTCCATCGCCTGAGTGACACACTCTCGCACACGGCCCCCACTGCGCTGCTCGAGCTCCCCTCCGATTTGTTGCAGCCCAATGCTCCCGATTATCGGCTGCGTCAGGACGACGCCCCGGGCGTGGCGGTGGGCTCCTGGGCCCGCCGGCTGGTGCTTGCGTGGGCGCTTCAGGCCGGGGAGCTACTCGGCTCCGTTCCCCCGGGAACCACCATCGACTGGCATCTCTCTCCCAAAGACCGGCTGGTCCGCCTGGCTCCCTTTGCCGACTGGAGCCCGCCGGTGGCGCGGGTGATCAACGGTCAGCTGATCTGGTTGCTGGACGGCTACCTCGCATCGAACACCTTCCCGCTCACGGGGCGAGTGATGTGGCGCAACCGCCGGGTAGGGTCCGTCAGGGCCGCCTTTCTCGGGACGGTGAATGCCGAGACCGGGGGGACACGAGTGTTCCTCCAGCCCGGAGCCGATGCGCTGGCAGAAACCTGGGCCCGTCTCTCACATGGCGTAGTGGAGCCGGGATCCGCCATCCCGGAGGTCGTGCTTCGGGCCGCCCCATATCCAGCTGAACTATTTCGGATTCAGGCACAGGAGCTGGAGCACACGCCCTGGAATGCCGGCAGCCTGGGCGGTGGTACGGGGCGCGCGGCCGCGGAACCGCCACCGCCCCAAATCGGATGGGCAGCGGACACGTCCGGGCCTCAGCTGGTTTCCACCTTCGAGTCGCCCGGCGAGCGGCGGCTGAGCGCGGTGCTGATCGGATCCCGGGACGAGGGGCGTACTCATCTCCAGTTGGTGCGACTGGACTCGACCACCACACTTCCCATAAGGGGCGTGCTGGAGAACCGCTGGGCGAACTTCCCGTCTTACGACGCACTGAGCGACTCGATCCGCGAAGACGGAGGGAAGCTCGAGCGGGGGCGGGTGCGAGTGGACGTCGGGCCCGGTGGGCTGGTGGCCTACCAGGCGCACTACGCTGCGCGCCCCACAGGGGGCATGGCGCTGGTCTGGGTCAGCGTGGCGGCTCGGGATCGCCTTGGCGCCGGTCGAACCCTGCAGGAGGCATGGAGCAACCTGCTCGGCACCACGGCCCCAGCTCCGCCGGGAACCGCCCAGTCAGGGCGGCTGGAGGAAGCCAAGCGCTGGCTGGAGCTGGCGGACTCGGCGCTCCGGATGGGTGATTGGTCGGAGTTCGGCAGAGCCTGGAGTACGTTGCGCAGCGTGCTGGGTCTGCCTCTCGATTCGGCGAGGTTCTGAGCTTGCTCGCGTCCCAGCCGGAGAGTAAGATGCGCACCGCGGTGCTCGCGCTCGGGGGCAACGCGCTCGCGCGCTCGGACGAGCCGGCCACGGTAACCAACCAGTTCCGGCATGCGCGCGAGAGTGTGGCGCCGATCGTGGAGCTGGCCCGGCAGGGATGGCGGATCGTCATCGTGCACGGCAATGGCCCGCAAGTCGGCGATGAGCTGCTGCGTAACGAGGCCGCCCGGAAGGTGGCGGAGCCGCTTCCACTCGGCGTCCTCGTCGCCGAGACGGCGGGCTGGATCGGGTACATGATTCAGCAATCCCTGCAGAACGCTCTGGCTGCCGCCCGAGTGCAGCGCGAGGTCGTCACCGTCATCACCCAGACGCTGGTCGATCGCTACGATCCGGCCCTCAGCCGGCCGACCAAGCCAATCGGCCATCCGCTCTCCGACAGGGAGGCCGCCCGCATTCGGGAAGCCGGGCGAGCGGTGGATAAGGACGGTGCTGGTGCCTGGCGCCGGATGGCCACCAGCCCAATGCCGCTCGGGGTCGTGGAGTTTCCGGTGATCAAGCGACTCCTCGACCAGGGCACAGTGGTGATCGCGGCCGGCGGCGGCGGCCCTCCGGTGTACCAGGATCCCCTGCTTGGACTCGAGGGCCTCGACGCCGTCGTGGACAAGGATCGTGTCTCCGCCATTCTTGCCAGCCAGCTGAATGCCGAAGTGCTGATGATCCTGACCAACGTGGCGGCGGTTTTCGAGGGCTGGGGAACGCCCGAGGCGCGTCCCATCCGGCGAATGAGCGTGGAGCAGGCCGAACAGATGATTGCCGGCGGCTCCCTGGATGCCGGTGGCATGAAGCCCAAGTTAGAAGCCGCCGCCGGGTTCGTGAGCCGGGGCGGCGCGCGGGCCATCATCGCCCGGCTGTCCGAGGGACCAGCCGCGCTCCGCGGCGAGACCGGAACGACCATCATGAGGATGCCGTGAACCTGCACGAGTACCAGGCCCGAGCCCTGCTCAAGTCGGCGGGCATCGCGATGCTGGATGGCGACGTGGCCTCTACCCCGACCGAAGCGGAATCGATAGCGCGCCGGCTTGGCGGCCAGGTCGTGATCAAGGCTCAGGTCCACGCCGGGGGAAGGGGGAAGGCCGGGGGGGTGAAAATGGCCAGCAACCCGAGCGAGGCGCTCGATCATGCGGCCGAGATCCTCGGCATGAGCATCAAGGGACTGGACGTGCACAAGGTGCTTGTGGTCCCCGCTGCGAATATCGCCAGCGAGAGCTATCTCGGTCTCATCATGGATCGCGAGTCCCAGCGGCCGGTATTCATGGTGAGCTCCGCCGGAGGGATCGATATCGAAGAGGTTGCCGCCAAGACCCCGGAGAAGATCCTGCGCTTGCCAGTAGACCCGACCTACGGCCTGCTCCCCCACCAGGCGCTCACTTTGGCCTTTGCGCTGTACAGCGACTTCAATCAGGTCAAGGCCGCGGCGCGGATGATGGAGCAGCTCTACACCGTCTTTACCGGGAACGGCTGCTCTCTGGCCGAGATCAATCCCCTCGCAACCACGCCGGGTGGCCAGGTGCTCGCGCTCGACGCCAAAATCGTCATCGACGACAACGAGCTGTTCTGGCGACCGGACCTCGGTCTGCTGCGCGACGATGCCGCCGAGGAGCCGAGTGAAGCCGTCGCCCGCCGAGCCAACCTGTCGTTCATCAAGCTCGAGGGCAATGTCGGGTGTGTGGTGAACGGTGCCGGCTTAGCCATGGCAACCATGGACTTGGTGAAGTATTACGGCGGCGAGCCGGCCAACTTTCTGGATATCGGCGGCAGCTCGAACCCGGAAAAGGTCATCAGCGCGCTCAAGATCATTACCAGCGATCCCAACGTGAAGGCCATCCTCTTCAACATTTTCGGTGGGATTACCCGCACCGACGACGTGGCCAACGGAATCGTGGCCGCCACCCGGCAATTCAAGGTGAAGGTGCCCATCGTCATCCGGCTCACCGGCACCAACGAGACCGAGGCCATCCGGATCCTCGAGGCGGTGGGTATGCGGGCATTGAGCGACATGGACCAGGCGGTGGAGCAGGTGGTGCGCCTGGCGCGGGAGGTCGCGTGAGCATCTACGTCGATCGGAGCACCCGGCTGGTAGTCCAGGGTATTACCGGCCGCGAGGGTGCCTTCCACACCCGACAGATGCTGGAATACGGGACCAGTGTGGTGGCAGGCGTGACCCCCGGAAAAGGGGGGCAGAAGTTCGAGAGCCGAGTGCCCATCTTCAACACCGTGGCCGACGCGATTCGCGCCACCAAGGCCAACTGCTCGGTGATCTACGTACCGCCCATGGCCGCGGCCGGTGCGATCTTCGAGGCGGCTGACGCCGGGATTCCGCTGATCGTCTGCATCACCGAAGGTATTCCGGTGATGCACATGAGCCGGGTCATGCCGTTCGTGCGGTCTCGGGGGGCGCGCCTCATCGGGCCGAACTGCCCCGGACTCATTACGCCCGGGTCCTGCAAGGTCGGGATCATCCCGGGCAACATCTGCGCCCCGGGACGGGTGGGGTTGGTCTCTCGCAGCGGAACCCTGACCTACGAGGTGGTGAATCATCTTACCCGCAGCGGCATCGGGCAGAGCACCTGCGTCGGGATCGGCGGTGATCCCATCATCGGCACCGACTTCATCGACTGCCTCCGGGCGTTTCAGGAGGATCCGACCACCGACGCTATCGTCGTTATCGGCGAGATCGGCGGCACCGACGAGCAAAACGCCGCCGCATTCGTGAAGGAGAAGGTGATCAAGCCGGTGGTCGGCTTTATCGCGGGGCAGACCGCTCCCAAAGGACGCCGGATGGGCCACGCCGGGGCCATCATCTCCGGATCGTCCGGTACGGCCGAGGAAAAGCTCGCAGCGTTCGAGGCAGCCGGCATCAGCATCATGCGGCGCCCGGTGGACGTCGTGGCGCTCCTCAAGGCCAGGCTCTAGGCTCACCGCATTGCAGGAGACACCGTGGCAGCGACTCTCACACTCGGCATCGTGAAGCCCGACGCGGTGGCAACCGGCAAGACCGGCGCCATCGTCGCGCACCTGCAGAAAGCGGGCTTCACCCTCCGGGCCGCCCGGCTGGTGCGGCTCACCCGCGCGCAGGCCGCGGCGTTCTACGCTGTTCATGCGGGGCGCCCATTCTACGCCGAACTGGTCGAGTTCATGACCAGCGGGCCCTGCCTCCCCATGGCGCTCGAGCGCGACGATGCGGTCGCCCAGATGCGCAGCGTCATCGGCGCCACGGACCCCGCCGACGCGGCACCGGGCACCGTTCGGAAGCTCTTTGCCGAATCCAAGGGACGGAACGCGATTCATGCCTCGGACAGCCCGGAGAATGCGGCCCGTGAGGTGGCGTTCTTCTTCACAGAGGCGGAGTTGGCCCATCTGTGGGGGAAGGGGTGAGGGTGAGCGGGAGGGGTGATTGCCGGGTCTGGGTTGCTTGACCCAAGTTGTTGTCCCGTTTACTTTAAGCGGCTATGCTGCGAGTTGACATACGGGACCTTCAGCGGGGCCCGGTCAGGACCGTGGGAGAGCTTCAGCCGGAGGATCCCGCGTTCAAGGGGCTGGAGTTGAACCTCATCGGACCGGTATCCGTCACGGGGCATCTTCAGTCGACGGGCCAAGGTGAGTACTTGTGGCGGGGCAAGTTCCACGGCGCCATGGCCAGCGAGTGCCGGCGATGCCTTACCGACGTTCGCACCGAACTGGACATCGACGTAAATGCCGCCATCTTCAGCACCGATCCCGAGGCGGCAGAGGATTCCGATTCCTACCCGCTGCTAGAGCGTGCGTCGCATATCGACATCCGGGACGTGGCGCGGGAAGAGTTGGCTCTGGCGGTACCCGCCCGCCTGTTGCTCTGCCGGGAAGACTGTGCCGGCCTCTGTCTCACCTGTGGAGCGGATCTGAACGCGGGACCTTGCGGCTGTTCCGCGCCCGCCGAACCTGTTCGAGGATCTAATGGCAGTTCCGAAGCGTCGAACCTCTAAGGCCCGGAAGCGTTCCCGTCGCGGGCACCACGTCGCGGCTAGTGTCCGGCCCCAGGCATGCCCCCGGTGTGGCTCTCCCAAGCTCTCGCATCGCGTCTGCGATTCGTGCGGCTATTATCGGGGAAAGAAGCAGGTTGAGGTCGAGGACGCCTGAGGGTGATCCGCGTGGCGGTGGACGCTATGGGGGGCGACACCGCCCCGCAGGCGGAGATCGCCGGCGTCGTGCAGGCCCTGACCTCGCTGCCAGGCCAATTCATCATCCAGCTGGTGGGGCGCCCCGAGGTCATCAGCACCGAGCTCGCCAAATACCCTGATGCCGACCGCAGCCGCATAGAGCTTCACGAGGCGGCTGAAGTCATCGGCATGGCCGAGAAGCCGCTCTCTGCCGTCCGCCGGAAACCCAAGTCCAGTATCGTCATCGGACTCGGCCTTCAAAAGGCCGGCCGCTCCGACGCGTTCGTATCCGCCGGCAACACCGGCGCCACGCTCGCCGCATCCACGATCCTGCTGGGCTTGCATGACGGGGTCGAACGAGCCACCGTCGCCACCCTGTTTCCCACCCTCAACCAGCCGGTGCTCGTGCTCGATGGCGGCGCCAACGTTGACTGCTCGGCCCGGGAGCTGGTGAACTTCGCCTATCTCGGCAGCGTCTATATGCGCGACGTCCTCCGCCGCCCCAGCCCGACCGTGGGGCTCCTCAACGTCGGAGAGGAGGAGGAGAAGGGCAACGCCATCACGCGGGAAGCCCATGGCCTCCTCAAGCGCAGCCCGGGGCTCCACTACATCGGCAACATGGAGGGTCGCGACATCGTCGCTGGACATCACAAGTTCGGGGTGGTGGACGTGGTCGTGTGCGACGGCTTCGTGGGCAATGTGGTGCTCAAGTTCTACGAGTCGGTGGTGCGTCTGTTCGTCGGGTTGATCAAGCAGCAGCTGCCCGAGATGCTCCAGCGGGCCGAGATGAAGGAGCTGTTCCGCATCCTCGACTACGCCGAATACGGTGGCGCCCCGCTCCTCGGCGTCAAGGGCGTGGCCATCATCTGTCATGGCGCCTCTCCCGCCAATGCGATCAAGAACGCTGTGCGTGTGGCGGTGCAGTCGGTGGAAGCCGAGCTCAGCAAGCACATCGGTGCCGAGTTCGCCCAGCGGGAAGCCGCGGCCCGGGCATGATGCAGCGCCCCTTTGCCGAGATGGCCAGCATCGGTGTCGCCGTTCCGCCGGGAATTCTCACCAACGCCGACCTCACCCGGACGCTCGACACCTCTGACGAGTGGATCGTGGAGCGAACCGGCATTCGGGAGCGCCACATCGCCACGGCGGACCAGTCCGTCGCCATGCTGAGCCGAGAGGCCAGTGAAAAGGCCCTCGAGCGAGCCGGACTCACGGCCAGGGATCTCGATGCCATCGTGCTGGCCACGGCAACGCCGGACCGGCTGCTTCCCTCTACGGCCTGCGATCTCCAGGCCCTGCTCGGGGCCGACAACGCGGCCGCCTTCGACATCTCGGCCGCCTGTCCCGGGTTCGTATTCGCGACCACCATCGCCGAGGGTCTCATCGCCTCGGGACAGAGCGAGACCGTGCTCGTGATCGGTGCGGAAAAGCTGTCCACCATCACCGACTTCCAGGACCGCTCCACCGCCATCCTGTTTGGCGACGGCGCCGGGGCGGCAATCATTCGGCGAACGAAGGGGAAGAACGGCCGCGGTATCCTGTCCACCTTCCTCAAGTCGGACGGAAAGCTCGCGCCGCTGCTCTACCGGCCCGGCGGCGGTGCCGCCGATCCGATCAGCGAAAAAGTGGTCTGCGCGCGTTCGCACTACATGAAAATGGCCGGACGCGAGGTGTTCAAGGCGGCGGTCCTCGCGATGGCCGAAGCCTGCGACGAGGCCCTGCAGCGCGCCGGTGTAAGTGCGGACGAGATCGATTTGCTCATTCCACATCAGGCCAACGTCCGGATCATCGAGTCCACCGCCAAGCACGCGGGGATGTCCATGAACAAGGTGATGGTCAACGTGGACCGCTACGGCAACACGTCGTCGGCCTCCATCCCGCTGGCACTCGATCAGGCCATCACCGAAGGCAGGGTGAAGCCCGGCTCGCTCCTGCTGCTGGTTGCCTTCGGGGCGGGATTCACCTGGGGCAGCACCGTCATCCGGTGGTGACCGTGGTGATGTGTCCCGGCCAGGGAGCACAAAAGGTGGGAATGGGCAAGGACCTGGCCGAGCGATTTCCGGCGGCCAGGGACGCGTTCGCCGCCATCGACGAAGCCCTGGGGACCGCCCTCTCCCGGCTGATGTGGGAAGGCCCCGAGGAAGAACTGACCCTGACGCACAACGCCCAGCCCGCCATCCTGGCCCATTCCACCGCGGTGCTCGCCGTGGTGCGTACCCGGCTCGGCTCGCCCGGAGCCGCCGCGGGTCACAGCCTGGGCGAGTACAGCGCGCACGTCGCTGCCGGAACGCTGAGCGATGTGGATGCCGCTCGCCTGGTCCGCCGCCGGGGCGAGTTGATGCTCGAGACCGGGCGGCGGCGGCCCGGAACCATGGCGGCGGTACTTGGCCTGGCTACAGCCGAAGTCGAGGCTGCGTGTGGCGAAGCCTCCGGTCCCGACGGCCTGGCGGTACCTGCCAACCTCAACTCTCCGGATCAAACAGTGATCTCAGGGGATCCCGTTGGAGTCAGCCGGGCAGGGGAGGGCTGCAAGGCCCGCGGCGCCAAACGGGTAATTCCCTTGAACGTCAGCGGAGCGTTCCATTCGCCGCTCATGGCCCCGGCCGTCGACGGACTTCGTGAGGCTCTCGCCGCCGCCACCTTCGCCGACCCCGGTTTCCCCGTCATCGCGAACGCGAGCGGCGAGGCGGTGCGCACCGGTGTCGACGCCAAGCGTCTCCTGGCCGATCAGCTCACCGCGCCGGTGCGGTGGGTGGACTGTTTGCTCGCCGCCGCGTAGATTTGCCCTGGCGCCACCTTCGTCGAGATGGGCCCAGGGGCCGTGCTGTCGGGGCTGCTCAAGCGAATCGTGCCGGGATCGAAGGCGATCACGCTGGGAACGGCGGACGAAGTGGAGCGGTTCCTGGCGTGACCACCGCGAGGGCGGGGACACGTGACGACCATTGACCTGTCCGGCAAGACGGCATTCGTTACCGGTAGCACCCGCGGAATCGGGCTGGCCATCGCGCGGGCGCTGTACGGCGCGGGCGCCAAGGTAGCTGTGGTCGGCCGAGATCTGGAGCGAGCCCGGTCCACCGCCGCCGGCCTCGGTGAGCGCGCCGCAGGGGTGGCCTGCGATGTCGCACGCGCGGATCAGGTCGAGGCCGCGGTGGCGGCGGCGGAGAAGGCCCTGGGGCCGATCGAGATCCTGGTCAACAACGCCGGCCTCACCCGGGACAACATTCTGCTCCGGCTCACCGACGACGACTGGGACACGGTGCTCGACGCCAACCTGAAGGGTGCGTTTCTTACCATCCGGGCCACCATTAAGGGCATGATGAAACGCCGGGCCGGGCGCATCATCAACATCACCAGCATCGTGGGCTTGATCGGAAACAAAGGCCAGGCAAATTACGCAGCGAGCAAGGCCGGGCTCATCGGGCTGACCAAGTCGGTCGCTAAGGAGTACGCGAGCCGGAATATTCTGGCCAACTGCATCGCGCCGGGATTCATCGAGACCGATATGACCCATGCCTTGCCCGCAGAAGCGCGCGCCACATTATTAGAGGAGATCGCGCTGGGCCGGCTGGGGCGGCCCGAGGACGTCGCAGGGACCGTGCTGTTTCTGGCTTCCGACCTGGCGGCATATATCACCGGCCAGGTGCTGGTCGTTGACGGTGGAATGGTGATCTGAGACGGACCCGAAATCTTCAATCGAGGACGACATGAGCAACGTGGAAGAGAAGGTCAAGGATATCATTGTCGAAGAGCTCGGCGTCGAGCGCGAGAAGCTGACAAACGATGCCAGCTTCATGGAGGATCTTGGCGCGGACAGCCTCGATACCGTGGAGCTCGTCATGGCATTCGAGAAGGAGTTCGACATCGATATCCCCGACGAAGAGGCGGAGAAGCTCCGCACCGTCGGCGATGCCATGACGTACCTCCACGAAAAGATCGGGAAGTAGCTTGACCCATCGTGTCGTCGTCACCGGTCTCGGGCTGGTGAGCCCAGTCGGCACCGACGTCGAATCGACCTGGCAAGGGTTACTCGCCGGACGGTCAGGGGCGGCTCCGATCACGAAGTTCGATGCCTCGAATCAGCGGGTGCGGTTCGCCTGCGAGGTCAAGGGGTTCGATCCGCTCCAATACATTGATCGCAAAGAGGCTCGGCGCTATGACCTCTTTGCCCAGCTCGCCCTGGCCGCCGCCCACCAGGCCGTGGTCCAGGCCGGCCTCGAGGGACGGTTCCCCTCACCCGAACGGACCGGTGTCGTCATTGGCAGCGGAATCGGCGGGATGCAGACCTACGAGGAGAACTGTTCGCTCTATCTGACCAAGGGCCCCGACCGGGTGTCCCCCTTCTTCGTGCCGATGTTCATCCCGGATATTGCCGCGGGTCTCGTCTCTATCCGCTACGGGCTCAAGGGTCCGAACTTCGCCACCGTGTCGGCCTGCGCGTCCTCCGCCCACGCCATCGGCGAATCCTTCAACATGATCCGTCACGGCAGTGCGGACGCCATGGTCACTGGCGGCGCGGAAGGAGCCATCACCGGCCTCACAGTCGCCGCCTTTGCCAACATGAAGGCGCTGTCGTCGCGGAATGACTCGCCGGAAACGGCAAGCCGTCCGTTTGATCGGGACCGGGACGGATTCGTCCTCGGCGATGGGGGGGCCGTAGTGATACTGGAGAGCCTGGAGCACGCCGAGCGCCGCGGGGCGCAGATTCTAGGCGAGGTGATCGGCTATGGAGCCAGTGCTGATGCATACCACATCACTTCACCGGCCGAGAACGGCGAGGGGGCGCAGCAGGCCATGCGCAGTTGCCTCGAAGACGGCAAGATCGATGTCCGAGACGTGGGTTACATCAATGCCCACGGCACCTCGACACCCCAGGGCGACATCGCGGAGACCGAGGCGGTCAAGTCGGTCTTCGGCGAGCAGGCACGAAAGCTCGTGTTCGGATCCACCAAATCGATGACCGGCCACCTGCTCGGCGCCGCCGGCGCGCTCGAGTTCGCAGCCTGCCTGCTATCGACAACTTGCGGCGTGATTCCGCCAACGATCAACCAGTTTAATCCCGATCCCCGGTGTGACCTCGACTCGGCTCCCAACCGCAAGGTCGAGCGCAAGGTGGACGTGGCCCTCTCGAATTCCTTCGGTTTCGGCGGCCACAACGTGACGCTCGCCGTGCGCCGCTGGGAGGCCTAGCTCGGACCATCCTCCTCGGCCAGCGGCGTTGGACGAGCCCCTGCAGTTGAAGCGTGTGACCTCCCCCCGTTCTTAATATGAGTGTGATCCAATCGGTGCTCAGCACAGCGCCGAACGGGTTCGTGGCCCTCCCGCTGCAGTGGGTGGTGGGACATTCGGTAGGGGTTTAAATTTCTCAAGTCCGTTACCTTCGGCATTTCAAGGAGATACGATGTCTGGCGGGATCGACCTGGCACGGCTTCGTGATCCTCTGCTACGTCCCGTTGCGGAGAAGGTGAGCCGGGGCGACCGGCTCGACGCGGCGGATGCCTTGCTGCTCTACGCCACGTCCGATCTCCTTGGCTTGGGGACCATGGCCGACTACGCCAACCGGGCGCAAAATGGCGACCGGGTGTTCTTTTCGGCCAACCAGCACATCAACCCCACCAACGTCTGCATTCTCAGGAACACCTGCACCTTTTGCTCCTTCGCGCGGATGCCGAAGGAGGAAGGGGCCTATACCCGGTCCCTGGAAGAGGTGTTCCATGAGGCGGCACAGGCTACCGGGATGCCCACCCGGGAATTCCACATTGTGGGGGGACTGCACCCGAAGCTTCGCCTGAGCTACTACACCGACATGATTCGGGGGCTGAAGGAAAGGCACCCGCAGGTCCACATCAAGGCGCTCACCGCGGTCGAGATTGCCCACCTCGCACGGATCGAAAAGATCTCCGAGCGCGAAGTGCTGGTCGCTATGAAGGAGGCCGGCCTCACCAGCCTGCCCGGCGGCGGAGCCGAGGTTTTTAGCTCGGCGGTGCGGGCCACCATCGCGGAGCGGAAGCTCACTGGGGAGGAATGGCTCCGGGTACACCGGGTGGCGCACGAGCTCGGCATTCCCACCAACTGCACCATGCTGTACGGCCACGTGGAGACGGCGGAGGATCGGATCGAGCATCTCAGCATGCTGAGGGCACTGCAGGACGATACCGGTGGCTTCCTGACTTACATCCCCCTTGCTTACCATCCGGATCACAACGAGCTGGGGGAGGAGATGGGGCGCGTGGGTACCGCCACCACGGGGTACGAAGACCTGAAGAACATCGCCGTGGGGCGGCTCTTCCTCGACAACATTCCGCACGTCAAGACGCACTGGCCCATGGTCACCCCGTTCCTGTCGCAGATCGCGCTCAGCTTCGGCTGCGACGATGTCGAAGGCACGGTGGTCTACGAGCGGATCTACCATGAGGCCGGCGCTCACACCGATATGCACCTTCCCTACATGGACCTGGTTCAGCTGATCCGCGGGGCAGGGAAAGCGCCGGTCGAGCGGGATAGCCTGTACCGGGCGGTTCGGGAGAGCTTCGACGATCCGCCCCCCTCAGGCCCGGAGAGCCTGTCCCGGGGACCAATGAGAGCTGGGGCCGTACCTGTGGTTCACGCCGCATGAGACTCGGACGCATTCCCTGGATCAACTGCTACCCGATTTATGGTGCCATCGATCGGGGGCTGGTGAGCATGCCGGCCGAGCTGGTTTCCGGCACAGCATCGGAGCTCAACGATCTGCTCGCCGCTGGTGCCCTGCAAGTGAGCGCGGTCTCGGCGGTAGAGTACGCCCGGAACGCCGCGGCGTACCACCTCCTGCCTGACCTCGCGATCACCTGCGACGGCCCGGTGCATAGCGTGGCTCTCTTTTCCAAGCGCCCGGTAACGGATCTGTCCGGCTGCACCGTGCTGCTCACCGCATCATCCCGCACCTCGGTTTTACTTCTCCAGCTTCTTTGCCGCCACCGCTGGGGGATAACGCCCCATTTCGCGACGGCGCGGGCCGAAGCACCCGATCTGGGTACGCTGGCGGCACTACCCCACGAGGCGGTCCTCGTCATCGGCGACGCGGCCCTCCATCTATCGGGGCAAGCTACCTACCCGGTGCGAGTGGACTTGGGCGCCGAGTGGAAAACCTGGACCGGACTGCCGTTCGTGTTTGCGGTATGGGCGGCTCGGCGGGAGGCCCAAGCGGCCGGGGTTCGAGTGGTGCACCAGCAGCTGCTGGCCTCCCGCGCCTGGGGGTTGGCGCATCTGGACCTCCTCGCCGCTGCGGCGGCGCAGAACACGGGGGTGTCCGAGACCGTCTGCCGAGCCTACCTCGGCGATCTTGACTATGCCTTATCCTATCGGCTTCTGGCTGGGCTGACCTATTTCTTCCGTCGGCTGGCGCAGGAAGGGTTAGTTCCCGACGGCTCGCTCTCCTTC
>JBKJZM010000208.1:0-7085 GCA_046715295.1 Gemmatimonadales bacterium
AGAGGTATGGGATCCCTGAGCGTGCTCCACGCGTCCAGGAGCGTCTCGACTCCCTTTTCCGGTGAGAGACGGCCGACAAAGAGAGCGAAACCCCCTGCGTGTGACCCCCTCCCACAATCCTCTGCAACGAAATTCGGCTTCACCGCGATCTTCCCCTCAGGAATCCCCCCTGCCATGAACTTCTGCCGGGCGAACTCCGTGAGTGCCACGAAGACGTTCACCTGCCGCTGCCAGGTTCCGATTGCTGTGTGGGCGGCGAGCATAGCGGCTACTCCCGCACTGGCGGCCCTGCTACCCCGGTAGCAGGCGTGCCTCACGCCGGGCCAGGGTATGCGCTTACCCACGCAGAGCTCACAGACGTGCCCGTCTCGAAAGAGAACCCCGCTGGGGCACACGAGTCGATAGTTGTGCAGGGTCTGTACGACGGGGATACCCTCCGCCTGCGCGGCGTAATAGGCCGCGGGTGAAATGAGCGGCAACGTGTTGTGCACGTGCATCACACTGGGACGCGCTCCGCGGATCAGAGCCCGAAGCTCTCGAAATACCTCCTGGTTCCACAGCGTTCTCTTCGTCAGCTGGAGCTGACTGAGTTGCCGAACCGTCGAATTGTCTCTGGTGAACTGAAGCACTTCGTGGCCATGGTCCTGCAGCAGGCGTGCTTCGGCCTCGAAGACCACGTGCTCTCCACCCTGGTGCTGATAGTGATTGTGGACCTGCAGAATCTTCATATGCACCTAACGCGAAACCCCACTCGGCGCGATCCGGACCGACTGCCCTTGCTGGATTGACTCCAGCACGGCGAACGTGAGCAACATGCTCTGCCGCGACTGCGCATAGGGCAGCGGGTGCTCCGCAGCGCCGTTCAGGAAGGCCGCCCAAGCCTTCGTCTGTTCCGCGTGACCTTTGCCGGAAAAGCTGCGTTTGGTTCTCTTGCGGCCACGATGCATCGTGACTTCCTGAAAGTTGTTGGTTTCGGCCACCCATCCCGCTCCGTACACGGTGCACTGTTCTTTCGGCCAAGTGGAATCGCCCTCTGCGGTATAAATCAATTGTCCGGAGGAGCCGTCGGCGAACTCGACCTGGGCGGTAACGCTGTCCGGAAAAGGCAGCCGGCCCCTCGGCGGCCAGGTCGTCTGGGCCAGCACCCGAACCGGCTCGGAATCGAAGAGAAAACAGAAGTAGTCCAGGAAGTGGCACGCTTCACCCAGCACCCGGCCACCGCTCTCCGCATAGTTGGCATACCAGTGCTGCGGGTCGAGCCTGCCCGGCACCACGCGATAGCTGGCAATCTTGGGGCCCGGGGTGGATGCAACCAACCCCTTCAGCTCCCGACTGGCCGGCGCGAAGCGACGGTTGAAGCCGACCTGCACTGATCCCGAGCTTGTCGCCACTGCAGCATCAATGGCCGTGAGCTCCTCCCGTGTCAGGCAAAGCGGCTTTTCGACGAAGACGTGGCGGTTGGCCGCAAGCGCGCTCAGGACCAGTGGCGCGTGCAGATGATGTCGGGTTGCTATGAGCGCGGCGGCAGGACTGCTGTTCTCCGAGCCGGTGGCCGACCCTCCGAATAATCCTGCAGAGTCGGTCGCCGCGCTGGAAAAGTCGAACTTCGTCCTCACATGGTTGGCACTGAGCGAGGTATTGTTGACGACTGTGCCAAAGGGCACCAGACCTTTCAGGTGCGGCAGGAGCATGGTGCGGGCGAAGTTCCCGGCGCCGATCACGTCGAGGCGGCTCACCGGCGCGGCCAGTCTCGGGCTCCGGCTCCGGAGGTCCGATCGGAGCAGAGGGGAGGCCGCCAGTGGAGAACTCTGAACCTGGCCGGCGGCGGTGGTCTCGTATTCCAGCACTACGCCCACCTGGTTCCCCCCGGACCCCAGATCACGGTAAACGGCGGGCGCGTTCACGAAGGGAACCCGCTGCGTGGTGATCGCGCCGAGGTTGAGCGCACCCGTCTTCATCAAATGGAGACAGGCGTCGAAGTTGCGCTGCTCGGTCCAGCGCACGTACCCGATGGGATAATCGGTACCACCCCACTCGTACGCCGGGTCATAGCGACCCGGGCCGTAGCTCCGGGTGTAGCGCACCTCGATCTCCTTCTCGTAGGCATCCTTCCACGGGAGATCTACCGAGGTGTTGCCTACAACGACGATGCGCCCCCGGTCACGCAACGCCTTTATCGCTTGCTGGGTGGGTGAGTTATCGCCCGTCGCGGTGGCGAGAACCACGGCGTCCACCCCGTACCCGTCGGTCCAGGCGCGGACCTCATCCAGGAGATTCTGGCGACCGGGGGCTACGAATGCTTCCGCACCCATCGCCTCGGCAAACGGCTTGCGCGTTTCGGCCAGATCCGTCGCCAGCACCCGGGCACCGTGGGCGCGGAGCAGGCCGGTGACCAGCAGTCCAACGAGCCCCTGCCCGGTTACCAGGACGCGATCACCCAGAGCCGGCTCGAGCTGACGCACCGCTTGCAAGGCGATGGACACAATCGTGGTATAGGCCGCCTGCCAGCTCTCGACGCCCTCCGGTACTTTCGCAGCCAGCAGATCGGGTACAGCGATGTACTCGGCGTGGAAGGCGCACTCCGCCCCCCCGCAGGCCACCCGGTCGCCGACGCGGAAACGGGTATTTGCCGGATCTACGGTCAGGACGACGCCGGCCGCGCTATAGCCGAGCGGCGTCGGCGTTTCCAGCCGGTTCCGGACTTTGTCGATCGCGGTCTTCCAGCCCAACGTCTTGGCGGTGTCGAGAACTTTCCGAACCTGGTCGGGCCGAGCTCGGGCCTTTTGCAGCAGGTTCATCCGTGCCTGCTCCACCTTCATTTTTTCGGTCCCGACGCTGATGACCGAATGGGTGACCCTCACGAGCACACCGCCCGGCGGGGGGGTGGGGATGGGCACCTCCTGAAGCTCCAGCCGTCCGTCTTGATACTGGGCGATTTGCTTCATGCTGAACCGGACAAGGCGGTCTCGTACGCGTTTACCAGCTGCCGCTCGGAGCGCTCCCAGTTGAGCTGGGTACGGATCCGCTCCTCACCCAGTCGGCCCATCCTCTCGCGGGCAACAGGGTCATCCAGCAAAGCATGAATGGCCTCGGCCAGTTTTACCTCGGAGTTCTCGCTCACGTATACGGCGGCATCCCCGGCCGAAGCCCGGCCCTCCTTGAGATCGAAAAGCACCTGCGGCTTGGAGAAGGTCATGTACTCCAGCACCTTGTTCATGGTGCAGTGATCGTTGTACGAGTTGATGGGATCGCACGAGACTCCCAGGTCGATCGTGCGCAATGCGGCAAAGAGAAATTCGTTGGTCACCCGCCCGGGCAAGTCCACGTACTCGCCCAGACCCAGTCTGTCCCGCTGCGCCAGCAGCTTGGGGTGCTCCGGTCCGGTGCCCATCAACAGAAACTGCACGTCCCGTCGGCCGAGCCGGTGGACCAGATGGGCGGCTGCGTCGATCAGGTAGTTCACCCCGTCGGCATTTCCCATCACACCCACGTAGCCGACCAGGTAGCGCCGCCCCTTCTTGAGTTTGGGATCGGGCAGGTAGTTCCCCGCGGCGATCTTGGGCGCGGTTCGCACCACGAACACGTCACCGTCCTCCTTGCGTCCGCGTTCAAGAGCCACTTGCCGTACCGACTCGTTGGTGGCCAACACCAGATCGGCGCAGGCATAGGTGAGCCGCTCCGCTACCCGTACCGCCCGGTAGACCAGGCCGCGCCTGCCGAACTTTGCCTCAAACATCTCGGGCCAGAGGTCATGGATGTCATAGATCACCCTGACCCCGAAGAGCACCTTGAACGGTAGCGCCACCAGGAAGAGCAAATCGGGTGGGTTGCACAGGTGGACTACCTTGAAGCGATGTCGCCGCCACGCCTTCCACGCCAGCCGCATCTCTCCCCATAAGGCGGACACATACTCCCCGAGAAACCCGACAAATCCGCCGGCTTCCTCGCTGATCCAGTGCCGGTAGATCTGGATGCCGTCTACCACCTCCTCTGGCTCGGTGTAACCGCGCATTTGCGGGCAGATCACCACCACCTGGTAACCGGCGTCGCGCAGCGCGCAGGCCTCCTGCCAGACGCGCCGATCGAGTGGTACCGGGAGGTTCTCCACGATAATGAGGACGGGAGGCCGTTCATTCACCAGCAAAACCCCTCGTACTTCGAGGGCAACTCCCGCAGCTCCGGCCAGCCGTTTACATCGAGCACATGGTGGCCGGCCGTTACGTGCCGCTTGAGATCGGCGAGGGGGGCGCACTGCTGTGCCGCGATCACCAGACCCTGTGCTCCCAGCGCGGAGGCAAGGTCGGGGCAGAGCAGCGAGGCCAGGTGGGGCATGCGGGTGTCGATGACCCGTTTGTTGGCGCCGACGAGCGCCCCCAGGTTCAGCGCTGGATCGTAGATCCGCACCTTGAAGCCGCGGCCCAGAAGAGTCTGTGCCACTTCGACCATCGGTGCTTCACGCAGGTCGTCGGTATTGGATTTGAATGCCAGCCCGAGGATGCAGATCTCGGTGTGGCCCGACTCGCTGACCAGACCAAGCAAACTCTGGAGATGCCGCTCGTTGCTGAGCAGCAGGTTCTCCAGCACCGGAACACTCAAGCCCTGGGCCCGGGCGTGGTTGGTCAGCGCCCGCACATCCTTGGGCAGACACGATCCGCCGAATGGATTGCCTGGTTTCAGGTAGTAGGGCGAGAGATTCAACTTGGTATCCCGGCAGAGCAGTTCCATGACAACCCGCGCATCCAGGCCCATCTGTTTACCGACGCGGCCGATCTCGTTGGCAAAGGCAATCTTGCTGGCGTGGAATGCGTTACAGGCGTATTTCACCATCTCGGCAGTGGCCCAGTCCACCACCACCGCTGTCTCGCCCAGGAGCGCTGCCGTCAGGTGGTGCGGTACCCTCTCCCCATCGCGGGTGCCGACGACGGCGAGGGAAGGATGCTCGAAATCCGTTACCGCGGTGCCTTCCCGCAGGAATTCCGGGAAATAGAAGACGTGCAACCGTCCCGTCGCCGTGAGATCCGACAATGACCTGCGGACGATCCGCTCGGTACTACCCGGCAGCATGGTGCTGCGCAGCACGAGCGTGTGGGTCTTTCGCTGCTTGCGCAGGGCCTCCGCGATCTGCTGCACCACTCCATACACGAAGCTGAGGTCCAGCACCCCTGTCACCTTGGATGGCGTGCCGACGCAGACAATGGACAGCTCGGTGTCGCAGATGGCTTCCTCGGCGCTGGTCGTGGCCTTTAACAGCCCTGCGGCTTTGGCTTCCTTCAGCAGCTCCGCCAGACCCGGTTCGAAGATCGGTGGCAATCCCTCGTTGAACGTCTCCACCTTCTGCGGCTGCACGTCCACGCCTACGATGGCGTGACCCCGTTTGGCGAGACAGCCCGCGGTGACGGCTCCGACATAACCCAAGCCAAAGACGCTGATATTCATGTGGGTGAGCAGGCGAGAAACGTGGTGCGGAAGTGGCTACGCTGGTCGCCGCTCGGACGTGCGGTCAGCTCGAGAAACGGCGCCGGGCACGCCTTTCGAAAGGCTGGGGACACGATCCCCACGCCTAAGGCGGTAGCGGCCCAGCTGCGACCGATCTGAACTGTGATCGCGGCGCCGGCCCGCGCGACCGAGAACTTTCGCTCTTCCAACTCTCTGACCAGACTGCCGGGCGCGAACTGCCAGCGCACCGTGAACGGTGCGCTGCGCCCGTCTCCTCGAACGCAGTCGTCCTCCACCTCACAGCTGCCGTCGACCGCACTGATACGGCGCCAGATCAGAGTGCCGCCAAAATCGAGCTCCGCCGCCGCAACCATGCCGGTCGCATGAAACTTCGGCATTGCGTGATGCCCGGCCCAGAGGAAAGGACCCATTCGACGCGGGGGCTCGACGCCTTCGGGGCGGGGGCCGTTGTGGGCGGGCCCGGAGGAGAGCCAGACGCGGAGCTCTCGGTCGGCATAGTATGCCCCGGTTCCCGGATCGACGACCAAGGCGACTCCTCCGAGCCAGAGAGAGAGATGAAGAGCGTCCAGGTGCCCGTGAGCTGCGGTGGAGAGATAGCCTAGCGGAGACAGGTCCCAGCGCAACCACAAAGGGTCCAGGTCGAGAACCGCGACTCCGGTGTCGGAGTACGTCCTCCATGCCCCGGGCGCAGTGACTCGGGAGCACGGAGGCTCGCCCACCCAGTATTTGATCGCAGTGCTACTTGCTGGGGCCACTAGCCATCGGTGCCATTCCTCGACCGCATCGTCGGCAAAGAAGGGGGTGACAAAGGCGTTGTCCGAGTCGCCATAATCCCAAGGGTCTGAGCTCACTTGAACGTCCCCAAAGAACTGGCACGCACGTGCCAGGCGCTCGCGCACGGACTCTGACACTTGACGGCCGCCTGCCTCAAGGGCCTTCAACGTTTGCCAGCAGAGCTCAAACGAGAAGAGGTGATAGTTAAGTGCCTGTTCTTTATTGCCACCGTCTTCAGCGAACTGGGCCAACACCTCACGCTCCCAACACGCCTGCAACTTCGGCAAGGGCACGGCGAGCTCGGCCAGCCTTGGGCAGCGGACAGTCGCCAGCACGCAACCAGCCAGCTCGCCTAACAAGTGGTTGTTCGCCGACGACCCGAAGGATCGATACCGCCACGCGTACCGGAGATGCGGAGGGAGAATCACCTGACGCAGTCTCCTGAGATGTTCCTCCACCACGGCGGGTGCGCTGTGGCTAAGGAGCGCGTCAATCCAGGTAAACTGAACCAGGCGTATCCCGACCTCCAGCGCGCTGGTCCAGTTCCAGCCGCGGTACGGCGGATTGTGGGTCACCCAATCCTCGAGCCACCCGGTGCACTTGTGTCGCGCGGTCTCGTCGCCCAATACATAGCTCGCCATTGCCAGCCGCACGAGCTGAGGCCACCGGCTCAGCTCCCAAATGAGCTTGACGTCGGCGCCTTCAGGGAGCTCGCGATGGTCGAGCGTAAAGCCCGATTCGCTGGTGGCAAGATCCTGGCACGCCAGGTAGTCGCGGTGCCACCTCGGGGGATCGTCGACTTTGAGATCGAGATGACCGAATGCCTTCCAGCGGCCGGCGAGGATGTCTTTAGC
>JBKJZM010000209.1:0-8866 GCA_046715295.1 Gemmatimonadales bacterium
GCTCGGCTCCGGGGCCGCACACAGCTGAGCGCCACTGCGGCAATCGGCGCTTCCCGCGCCAGCGCTACGATCTGGGCGACCGGCGTCTCGACTCCGAGGATCAGCACCCGCCAACCGGCCAGCGCAAACACCAGAGCGGACATCTGGAGACCGAGTCCATGCAGCTCGCCGGGCAGGGTCGCCAGGGCTACGACCGGCCCCCGCGCGCGATCGTCGAGCGGCAACCGCACCGCGCGCAGAAAGTCGCCCAGCACGGACGATCCGAAATGCTCGTGACGTATGTCGAGCGAGCCCTCGACCCAGGCAGTGCCGAGGGCGGCGAGGAAAGGTGCGGCTCGCTGCATCAGGAACTCGAGCGGCCCTAAACCGGCCCAGTCCATCTGAAAACCACGCCGTAGCCGGTCCGCGTCGAAGGCGCTGACTGCAGCCAGCAGACCGGCCTGATCCACCGGCTCACCGGTGCGATGGAGAGTGGACGGCGTCTCAGGCTCGGGTGGCGGCGGAAGCGAGGCGACCAGAGCCTCGAGGGAGGTCTCGGAGGCGGACACGACCTCGGCCGCGCGATGACCCCGCGTAATCGCCTGCCCAATGCGACGCAGTCTGGGAACGGTCGAAAGCGGATAGACCCGGTGGCCCGACGGCTTGCGCTCCGCCACCGGGAAGCCGTAGCGCCGCTCCCAGGTGCGGATGGTGTCTACCGGGATGCCGGTAGCGGCCGACAGGGCGCCGATAGAGAGCAGGCCGCCCGCGACCAGGCCGCCGGGTGGTATCGTTCGCGGAGCCACGCTCTCGCCTCCGCTGCAGGGAGTTTCTGAACTTACAAAGCCACGATCGGCGCGGTAGCATCGCTCCGGGGCCGCTTCCGTCAACAGCTAGAAGTTAATCCGCAGGCCGGCCGTCACAGGCCAGACCCAGGCATTGGTGGTGCCCAGCTCGCTCTCCTCGCTGAAGGCAATGTCGCCCTGAGGTGAGAACACGAAAGCGAGCGACCGGCTAAAGTTGTACGCGACCTTTGCCCCCGCGTTAATCGCGAAGTACGTGTTGGTCTGCGGCGCGCCCTCGACGTCGAAGCTCACCGCTCCGGCGCCTAGGTTCACCAGCGCTTCCCAACCCCGCTCGCGAGGGCCGGTCAGTGAGTACCCAACCTTGGCTATGTAATGCAGCGTGTTGATGGTGGTTGAGCCGGTGGCCTTGTCCTTGTGCCTGCCGTAGTCGAACTCGCCCATCAGCACCCACCGTGGGGTGAGCCGATAGCCGATGGTGGTGCCGACGGCCCAGCCGGTCTTGGCCACATCCGCGATGTCGAAGGTCGGCACCATCGCACCGCCCAGACCCTCGATGAAGAATCTGGTACCCGGCTCCTGGGCGGCGAGGGGGGCGCTGAGCGAGAGAACGCCCATGCCCGCCAACGTAAGAAATCGTCTGGTAAAGCGGCCGCCCGGACGGGAGGCTGACATACTGGTCATGGAATTCCGCTCCTGTGCCTACTGGTGAGGGTCCCGGCCTCGGACAAGCAGGTAGGGACCCGATTAGTTCTTGAACAGAATATGAACAGGTATTGCCCGCTGTCAAGGCCGGGGGTTTTCCTCGGGCGTACGACGTAGGAGCCAACCGAATTGATGACGGAGAGTGGGGGTCTTGGGGGCTGGGGAGGGCTACCGTGGCGCAGCCACGGTATGCCGAGCAGCGACTTTAGTCGCGCGAGACCTAAGCGCCTCCGTGATTCCGCATCCACGACCTCAGCCACCGGTAGGCAGGCCGGGCGGAGCCGTTCGCCCGAATCAGCCCAAACCCCAGGTCGTTCCCTTCCGTCAGCACGTGTCCGTAGATACGACCGTACACCGGCCTTCGGTCATTTGCCTCGATGCAGCTCTTCCAAGCCTCCAGCTGAGCCCGATCCACATCGGCGGGGAGGAGGTCCGGACTGGGCGGAATGACCGCACGCTCCAACCCGAATTCCGTGTTCCACAGCGGTCTCTGGTCGCCATGCGCTTGCATCATCCGGCGAGCCGAGCGACCCCGCTGATCGAACGCGAGCGCCAACGGATACCCATAGGTGTGGATTGCCAGGACGTCATACGGCGCGTTCGAATCGTAGAGGCCCTGGAGAAACCCGCCGTCGACCGGAGATGCGATGCCGCCCGTCACAACTAGAGCGTCGGGATGACCCCGCTTGATCGCGGGATAGGCCAGCTTCAGCATCTGCGCGTAGAGCTGGCCCCGCTGCCGAAGCGAGACCTCGGGGTGTCCCGCGCCGAATACGTCGGTGAACCCATCGTCCATCTCGTTCCAGAGCTGCCAGGCGCGTACGCCAGGAAACTGGGCTGCGCGCTCTTCCATGAACCGCGCGAAGGCCTGGTAAACGAGATCACGGTGCTCGTAATCCCCGAAGGGAGGCTGATGGACCACGACCAGCGGGTCCAGACCTGCCTGCAGGGCCCGCTGGAGGTCGCGCTCCCATTGCCGCCGATATGCCGAATCGTTCCAGTGGGACCAATACAGGGTGTAGCGGATATGGCGGACGCCGAGGTCCCTGATCTGCGCGACACTCCGCTGGTCGAGGCGATGTACCCCGAGGCCGACCGAGCCCCTCCCATGGAGGGTCGCCGCGAGTCCAAGGCCGATGGCGGCGAGATCGGTCAGCCGCAAGCCGATCACTTCAACCAGTTGACGAAGAACGTGATGATGATCGCATTGGCGAAATCGATGAAGAACGCCCCCACCAGCGGCACCACCAGGAACGCCCGAGGTGCCGGCCCGAAGCGCGCCACGAGGGCCCGCATGTTGGCCACGGCGTTGGCCGTCGTCCCCAGCACGAACCCGATGAACCCGCCCGCCATCACCGCCGACTCGTAGTCCTTGCCCATCACCCGGAACGAGACCGTCAGGGCAAACAGCACCACCACGATCACTTGGGCCAGGAGGATCACGAACAGCGGCAGCGCCAGACCGGCCAGCTCCCAGAGCTTCAGATTCATCAGCGCGACCACCAGGAACACGTTGAGCGCCAGGTTCCCGGCGAATTCCATGCTGCGCTGGTCGATCTTGAGCCACCCAGTCACATCGTCGACGTTCCTCAGGACCGACGCCACCAGCATCGCGCCGATGTAGGCCGGCAGGGTGACGCCGAGCGACTGGATCTGCCCGCTGACGATGCTACCCAGCCCCATGGCCAATCCCAGCACCACGAGGTTCCGGACGAAAGCCGAGTCCTCGCGATCCACTTCCACGATCAGCGTCTCGGGGAGCTCATCCAGCTCCGCCTTGGCCTCTTCGGGCGAGCGCGTCGTCAACGCCAGGCTGAACCGGCGGATGAGGGAGGTCCCCACCGGGCCGCCCACCAGTCCGCCGCAGACGATCCCCGCCGTGGCCGCCGTCAGCGCGAGCGGTGCCGCGCCCCGGAGGCCGGCGGCTTCGAAAACCGGCGCGAAGGCGAGCCCGGTGGCCGGTCCCCCCACCAGCGTCACCGAACCCGCCATGACGCCGAGCAGCGGGTTCTCACCGAACCCGGTGGCGATTGCGATGCCGAGGAAGTTCTGCACCAGGCAGAAAGCGGTCGCGAGCACCAGAAATAACAGGACCTGAAGGCCTCCCCGCCGCAGGAGTGCCAGGCTCGCGCCCATTCCTATCGATGTGAAGAAGGCGACGCTCAGCGTCGCCTGCATTGAAGTATCCAGCTGGATCGTGATGGACCACTTGCGGAGGATGAGGACGAGGGTGGTGAAGAGGAGTCCCCCGACCACCGCGGCCGGGATGTTGAGCCGGTCCAGCCAGGCGATGCGCTTTCGGAGCTGGATGCCGCCGAAGTAGACCAGGCCGGCCAGGCTCAGCGTCTGGAGCAGGTCGAGCTTGATCTCGGTCATGATATCCTTGCGATTGTTGTCCACGCGATTGACGCCACGCACGGGTCCACGCGATTGAAATCGCTGCTCGGCACGGCGTGGCTTTGCCACGCGTTTGTGTTCCACTCGCCGTCGCCTGAGCTGACATGCTGCCTGTGGCGCAGCCACGTTGTGCCGAGCCGCCGATTGACGCCACGCACGGGTCCACGCGATTGAAATCGCTGCTCGGCACGGCGTAGCTTTGCCACGCGTTGGTGTGTCACCTGCCGTCGCCTGAGTTGACATGCTGCCTGTGGCGCAGCCACGGTGTGCCGAGCCGCGACTTTAGTCGCGTCAGACCGAGGTGCGCGAAATCTCTCACGCCTCAAGCATTCCGGTACCAGTATCCCTGAATCGCAACGCAGCTTTCGGCGCCATGCGCCACCGCCTCTATATCCATCTGGTCTGGACCACTCGCGCTCGCGGCAGGCTCATTGACGCCACTCTTGCCGGCTTTCTCTGCCGCTTCCTCCGGGCCATGGCACGGAAGGAGAGGGCCTACATTCTGGAAATCGGCATGGTGCAAACCCATGTCCACGTCCTGGCCCGCGTGCACCCGACGAACCCTGTTTCCACCTTGGTCAAACGGCTGAAGGGCGCCAGCTCGGCGGTCGCCGCCCAGGAGGGGCTTGGCGGATTGGGCCGGCTCTATTGGGCAAAGGGCTACTCAGTGCAAAGCGTAAGCTCGCGAGCCCTCGAAGCGGTTCGGACCTACCTGCGGCGTCAGCCCAGCCACCATCCAGAGGAAGCGATCGTGGATTGGGAAGGTGATACCCCGGAATACGACGACGCTGACGTAGTGTGATGGTGCCGTGGCGCAGCCACGGCGTGCCGAGCAGCGACTTTAGTCGCGTGACGCGCCATGCGAGTCCAACCGCGTGACGCCCCCCCCCCGGTCAATCCTTGCCTCTCTGGTAGGTGAGCACCTGGACGGCTTGTTCCTGATCGCCGTCACCATCATTGGCGCCGATGACTCCCCCCGTGGTGAGCACCAGCGGAGTGGTGCTCACCTCGGCGACGTAGGTGACCTCCATCGTCAGGGTGTTCCCATTGATCCTGTAGTTGGGGGACGCATAGGTGACGCTCGGTGGATAGCGGAAGTGTTGGACGCCGCCCGAGCCGTCGAATTCGACAATCTCGCCTTCATCGGGCGAGTAGCGGTGCTCGATGCCGACCCCAGTGTAGGCCAGCAGAACGTTCACCCAGCGTCCCTCCAGGGATTGATGGGTGAGCTCCAGCGGTGTACCGGGACCGGTGAGCCAATCGCCGCTGCAGGCCATAAAGGCCGGGGCGACCAAACCCAAGAGGGCCACAACCACACGGTCTGCGCGTCCGGACACAGGATCGAATCTCCTTCGCCTATTGACCTTGCCAGGACCTGGCGCACTTCTGTCCGAGGGGGTGGGCGGGCGGCTGCGCGGGGTGGCGGCAGCGTTCTGGGCGAGCCCCTCCCGGCTTCGAGCGCCGACTTCCCCCCGCCGCACCCCTTGCGCTCAGCCGTCAGGGCTCACCCCAGTACCGCTGCCAGCCCCATCGTGAACATCGCGCGGCCCATGAGGCCGGAGGCTCGCGAGTGGCACAATACTTTGGCGACAGACTAGAGTACCCCTCAACCGCCTGACGTGCCAGGGGCGCCGGTATGAGCACGGCCGCTGTTCTCCAGAGGGCACACGCCTGCCCACAAAAGTAGAGAGCCGGGGGCATGCCGCCCTCCGACCGGCGCAGACTTTACTGCGCCGCATCACCGCTTGCGTCCGCCGGGGACAGAAATCGCAGTTGCCCGAGAACGGTTCGACCTGGCCCGGTGAGGCTAGCAGTTGCCCAAGCAGGATTGCACCGGCCGAGGAAAGGATTGCACCGGCAGGAGACAGGCTTGCAGTCGCCCGTGCCGCGCCGCGGGGTAGCCGGAAACGACGGCTCCCCGACCGGACGGGGCTGCACTTCATCCAGGACAGACTGCGGGGCGACGATCGCAGGCTGCATCCGCCTACCTCGCGCTTGCACCCGCCCGACTCGCGTTTACATCCGACCGCATCGCGCTGCTCGCTGCCGATACCTGAGTTGCCCTCGTCGATGGCCGGCTGCTGGCCGCCGGTGGAGGCGTGCACGACGCACGGTCTCGCGTGCACGAAATTGGCTTTCCCCGGGTCATGAAATTTCTGGCACATTCTAAGCATCTCTAGCCTTCGCCGAGCAACAGTCGGAGTTGTTCGAACACACATTCAGAATTATGTGCGCCGTGAACGCGAAGAGCCGCAGGAAACTCGAGATGGGCTCTCGAGCGCTGGAATTCAGCCGGGCCCACCCGGATGAGAGTCCGGGGTACATCGCGGCGCTGGCGCAGTTAGAGGAGCAGCTTGCGCGCTCGCGCCAGTTGGCCGAGCAACAGCTGCGAGGCATCGTCGAGGTTCGCGCCGCGTCCGCACGCAAGCGGGCGCTGCGGCGGTCGGTGCGGCAGCACCACCTGGTTCACGTGGCGCAGGCCGCGCGGCGGGCGGCGAAGGAGCTGCCTGAGCTGGAGCAGAAGTTCGCCCTGGCGCGAGAGCCGGTTCCGTACCTGGCGTTCAAGACCCTGGCCCGAACCATGGTGGCCGAGGCCCAGCAGCAGAAGGAGCTGCTGATCAGGCACGGACTGGTGGAGCGGGTGCTCCAGAGCCTGGCCGTCTCGCTCGACGAGTTCGATCGCGCAGCGGAGCAGGCGTCCGAAGGCCGACGGGTGCACATCGGTGCGAGAGTGGAGCTGGACGTGGTGGCGGACGAGGTTGTCCAGATTGTGAGGGTAGTGGACGGCCTCAACCGGTTCCGCTTCTCGGGTGACCCCGACCTCATGGCGGCCTGGAGGAGCGCCAGCAACGTGGTTGGGCCGCCGAAGCCGGCGGAGAAGGACGCCAGCGAGATCGAGCCGGCCGCATGAGGCCTTACTTTAACTAATGGAAGGAGGCGCCGTATGACCACACAATATTGGAATAAGCAGGGCTGGCTCCTCCTCATCGCCGCGTGCTCGGGCGTAGTGGCCGAGCGGCCGAAGTCAATCACCGCCGCTCGCCGCGCCGCGCCTGATGCCGCGACCCTGGTAGCCGACTCCGCCTCGCTCTGCTGGCAGCGGTTCAGCCGCGGCGTGACGATCGAGGAGAGCTGCACCAGCCTCGGCGTCATCTCCCGGGTCGACACCGTGCGGGATACCGTCACGCTTCCGATACCGGTCCCGGACTCGGCCTTCGTCCCCTTCGCCTTCGGGCCCTACGACATGTATCGAGGGCCCGGGGCCGCTGAGGGCTTCACCGCCGGACACAGCTACGCCGACCCCAAGGGTCTCGTGGCGCTCCTGACCAGGCTCCGGGCCAACAAGCAGGGGGCGTTCCTGGCGCTCACCGGCGGGTCGCACGACCAGTACATCACCGCCGGCCGGTTCGACCTCGCCAAGTGGAGGGCGGGTCTTGCCCGGTACGACACGCCGGTGCTCAAGGCCGCACTGGCGTCGGGCGTTGCGGATGGGACGATCCTGGGATACAACATGCTGGACGAGCCACCCCATCCGTCCTGGGGCGGGGCCCTCACCAAGGCGACGGTGGACAGCATGGCGGCGTACTGCAAGGCGATCCTGCCGTCCATGCCTTGCGGGGTGGCGGTGGATCACCGCTGGCGCCCGGCCGAACGCTACGGCCTGGTCGACTTCATCATCGCCCAGACCTGGATGGAGACGCAGAGCTCAACGGCCTTCCGCGACTCGGCCGTCGCCATGGCCAAGCAGAACGGTGTGGCACTGGTCCTCTCGCTCAATCTCTTCGGTGCGCGCCAGTCCCCTGGCTGCGAGCCTACGCGGAACCAGTGTCTGATGCGGCCGGCCGAGGTGCGCGAGTGGGGCCGGGCGTTCGTGGGCGAGCCGTACGCCTGTGCGGTGACGATGTGGCGCTACGATGCGTCGATGTGGGGGAGGGCCGAGTATCAGGCCCAGTTCCAGGATATCGCGAGCGTGGCCCGGCAGCGGGTAGCCAGGTCGTGCCGGCGTCCGAGCTAACTTCGAGGCCGCGGCGGAATTGCTCAATGTCGATCTTCGTCCAGTCTATGCCAAGTGAGGCACCAACACGCTGAGCCTCTTCTGCACCAACCCGATGTCTATTTCCCACGATGTGCTTCCTTCCCCGTTGAGCAGATACAGCGCGTTCCGCGGTTGTGGCGCCGAAGCCCTGTGCCCGGCGCGACCGCGACGACTCGCCGCTGACTGCCTGTCGCTCACTGCGCCAATACAGGAGCCTTGTAACCCGGCGCATGGAACCGCTTCATCGCGCTCTCCCGCTGCTCCGGCGTGAGGAACGACATGGCGTCGTTGTACGCCCGCCGCTTCGAGATCATCGGCTCCATCATCTGCCGCTGATGGGCCTTGCTCGGAGGACCCATCCTGCTGTAGCGATGCGGCTCGTCCCGTACGAGCAGGTGCAAGGCCTGCAGGTCGTGCGCCTGGTCTTGGCTGAGCTCCAGCGCCTCCGTTTCGGCCGAGAACACCTGTACGATCTCGTGCGGCTTCAGACCCTCGAGCGAGGATGGGACCTGGGACGCGAGCGATGGCACCACAGGCGAGTAATCGGGATCATCGAAGCGCTTGATCACAGCGCCTCGTTGATTCGGGGTGAGCACCGCCAAGGCGTCGGTGTATGCCTTCTCCCGGGAGATCATCGGCTTCATCTTCACCCTCCGGTGTGCCTTGTTCCCCGGGGCCGCGGTCCAGCGATGCCGCTCATCTCGTACGGCGACGTGCAGCGAGTCGAGCCGGTCAAGCTGCTCGGGCGTGAGCGCGAGCGACTTGGCCTCCGCGGTGAACGCTTCCACGACTTCATGGGGCTTAAAGGCGCCGAGGGAAGCGGGAACCTCCTCCTGTTCAGGAGCAGGGACTGAAGGGGCCGCGCATGCCAGGAGCGCGGCAGCTAACCAAGTGCGGTTCAGCATGGGGCCTCCGTTATGTGGGTGAATCGTGCCTCGACCAAGAT
>JBKJZM010000210.1:0-4374 GCA_046715295.1 Gemmatimonadales bacterium
AAGTACCGGGACACAGTCCGCCACTTCTGGCGAGGCGATCCGGGACAGGTCGGGAGCCTCGCTTCCCGGCTCGCCGGCAGCAGCGATTTGTACGAAGCCGGCGGGCGTGCACCCCAGGCCAGCGTCAACTTCGTGACCTGCCACGACGGGTTCACTTTGGGGGACCTGGTTAGCTACGAGCGGAAGTACAACGAGGCCAATGGGGAGGAAAATCGCGACGGCACGAACCACAATCTCAGCCGCAATTGGGGAGTCGAGGGGCCCACGGACCTGGCGCGCACGACGCACATTCGGGCGCGGGTCAAGCGAAACCTTCTCGCCACGCTGGCGTTTTCCCAGGGCGTGCCGATGATCTCCCACGGTGACGAGCTGGGGCGTACCCAGCGGGGCAACAACAACGCTTACTGTCAGGACAGCCCGCTCACCTGGATCGACTGGCGGCTTTCTCCAGAAAATCAGGAACTCCTGGAGTTTGCCCGGAAGGTCTTTGCCATTCGGGCGGCGAGTCCCCTGCTGCGCCGCCGCACCTTCTTTCACGCGGGAAAGGACCTCAGCTGGCTCAGGCCGGATGGCCAGGAGATGACCGAGGCCGACTGGAAGGATGAGAGCAGCCACGTGCTGGGCATGTTGATTCGCGCCGAGCCCGGGGGGGAGATCAAAACTGGGGGAGATCGGAGCAGGGAAGAGGCGATCCTGCTTCTGCTGAACGGGGGTGGGAGGTCCACGTCGTTTACACTGCCACCTCTGGAGCGGCCGGAGACCTGGACCGAGGTGCTCGATACCGCCGGGTCCCCTGTTCCGGTCAGCGAGAAACTGATGAACCTCGCCCCTCACTCATTGATCCTGCTGCGGCGCAATTCCTCGGGATGAGGAGGGTTACTCTCGCTCGCCTTGCAACCCACGCCGTACCTGATCGGGGAAATTCCGAATATCGATCGGCTTGGTGATGTAGCCGTCGAAACCAGCATCCATCGCGCGCTCTCGGTCGCCCGTCATGGCGTGGGCGGTCAGCGCGATGACGCGGACTGCGGGCAGCGACGATTTCCTGATCTCCTGCAACAGCGCGAAGCCGTCCTTCCCCGGAAGCTGAATGTCCATCAGGACGAGATCGGGCGATCCCTCCTCGATCGCGTCGAGCAACCCCTCACCTCCGGAGAGACCAGTCACCTCGTGGCCCTTGAGCCCGAGGATAGTTCGAAACAGCTTCATGTTGTCCGGACTATCTTCCACGATCAGGATCCTTGCCATGCATGCTCCCGTTCCATTCGGGTGTCATATCAGTACACTCTTTGCTGACCCCGGGCAACGTGGGCAGCCCCTGACGGCTTGAGCAGGTGCGCCCGTCCTCCCTCACAGTAATTGGCCTCGGGGCCATTGGTGGTTCGCTGGCATGGCAGGCCCGCCTGGCGGGCGTCCCGCGCGTGGTCGGCTATTCCCCGGAGCGATCCGAGGGAATCCAGGCGCTCAAGGCCTCGGCCATCACCGACCTGGCCGATACGCCGCTGAGCGCCGTGCGCGGGGCCGATTTGGTGGTGCTCGCTGTACCGCCGCGAGCGACGCTCGACCTGATCGCTCAACTCGCCTCCGCCCTCGAATCCGGCGCGTTCCTCACTGACGTGTGCAGCGTCAAGGTTCCAGTGGTCCAGCAGGCCGTGACGGCAGGAATCGGAGACCGATTCGCGGGGGGGCATCCGCTGGCGGGCACTCATGAGTCTGGGTTTTCGTCCGCGCGGCCCGACCGTCTTCGCGGCTGCGTGGTGTACATCTGTGAGAGCGGATCCGCCGGCGGCCATCGCGCCTCCGGGAGCATCGCGAGCTTCTGGCAACACACGATGGAGGCCGCCCCCATCCTGATCAGTGCCGAGAACCACGATCACCAGCTCGCCTGGACCAGTCACCTCCCACAGGCGGTCGCCTACGCGCTGGCCCGGAGCCTGGCGGAGCATGGACTTGCAGGCGTCTCGTTCGGAACCGGCGCCAGGGATACCACCCGGCTTGCGGCCAGCGACCCCGAGATGTGGATCGACATCTTGCTCTACAACGAACCGGCGGTGAGCGAAGCGCTGGAGCGGACGGAAGGTCACCTGGGGGAGCTGCGTCGGCTGCTCGTCACCCGGGACCTAGGGGGCCTGCGCCGGTTTCTTGGGGCAGCCCAGGCCTTCCGGCAAGGTCTGGACCGATGAAGGTGGCCGGCAGCGTTCGAGTTCCGGGAGACAAAAGCATCACCCATCGAGTCCTGCTGCTGGCCGCGCTGACCCGGGGAACGAGCCACATCGGTGGGGCACTGACCTCGCTCGATGCCCGCTCGAGCGCCCGGGTGCTGCGGCAACTCGGGGCCGAGCTGTCGTCCCTCAGGCCCGAGGTGCCGGTAACAGTGCGTGGCAAGGGGAAATTCCGCCGTCCCCATGGACCGCTTTTCTGCGGGAACTCCGGCACTACCACGCGGCTCCTCCTGGGTCTCCTCTCCGCCCACCGGTTCTCCGCCACGCTGACGGGAGATCGTTCGCTGCGCCGCCGGCCGATGCGCCGGGTGACGGTCCCACTGGCCTCGATGGGAGCCCGTTTCACCGAGGGGAATGGTGATGGCTTGCCGCTCACGGTGAGAGGGGGGCGCCTGCGGCCGCTGAGTTACCGCATGCCGGTCTCCAGCGCACAGATCAAGAGCGCCATCCTGCTGGCCGGCATGGCGGGACAAGTGAACGTTTCGCTATGGGAACCCCACGGCCGTTCCCGTGACCACACTGAGCGGTTGTTGCGGGCATTCGGGTACGGCGTAGCCGAGAAGGACGGATGGATCCACTTCACGCCCGGGGGGCATCTGGAGCCATTCGACATCCAGGTACCGGGAGATCCCTCGTCGGCCGCGTTTCTCATCGGCGCCGCCACGATGGCCGAGGCGGGAGAGCTCCGGATTGCGGCAGTCGGAGTGAACCCTACCCGAACCGGGTTCCTGGACGTCCTGGGCCGAATGGGGGCGGGGATCCAGGTGGAGAACCGCTCCGACCGGTTCGGAGAGCCGGTGGGGGATCTCGTCGTACGGCCCGCCTCACTTCGGGGCACCGAGGTAACCGCCGGCGAGATTCCCGGCCTGATCGACGAGATCCCCTTGTTGGCGGTGCTTGCCTCGAGGGCCGAGGGAACCACCTCGTTCCGACAGGTAGGCGAGCTCCGGGTGAAGGAGAGCGACCGGCTAGGGCTCATTGCCGAAAATCTGCGGGCGGTAGGGGCCAAGGCCGAGGTGGTGGGCGACGATCTGGTGGTCGAGGGAAGCGAAAGCGTCCCTCGCGGGAAGGTACGCACCGCCGGTGATCACCGGCTCGCCATGGCATTCGCGGTGCTCGGCACAGTACCGGGCGCTGGAATGAGGATCGATGACATGGCCTGCGCGGCGGTCAGCTTCCCGGGGTTCCCGGCAACGTTGCGCGCGATCGGCGCTCGAGGCCGCAGGTGAGCGGCGGCGTCATTGCCATCGACGGCCCCTCCGCATCGGGAAAGTCGAGTACCGCTCGGGCCGTGGCGGAAGCGCTCGGTTTTGCCCACCTCGATTCGGGCTCGCTTTACCGGGGGGTGACCCTGGTTGGACTGCGGGAGTTGGCGAGACAGGGACGTGGGGGAAAGGACCCGGCGCAGGATCTCGCGCCTGAGACTCTCCTGCGGGCCGCCGAGGACCGCGGTCTTATGCTCCAGCCGGACGGAGCCGGCTTTGCGTCCTATCTGGAGGGAGAGCCGGTGGACGATGCGCTGCGAGGCACCGACGTGACGGCCCGGGTGTCTGCCATCTCCGCGATCCCGGTGGTGCGGGAGTGGATCAACGCCCGGCTCCGAGCGATGGTGCGGGCGGGACAGAATGTCGTGGTCGACGGGCGCGATATCGGCACGGTCGTCTTTCCCGACGCCGACCTGAAGATCTTTCTGACCGCGTCACCGGAGGCCCGGGCCGGCCGTCGGCTCAGCCAACGCGGTGATACGGTGCAGCCGGAAGGTCTGGATGCCGAGGCCGCAGCCCTGGCCGCGCGCGACCACGCCGACTCTACCCGTGCGGTGGCGCCGCTCCGGGCGGCGGAAGACGCGGTCCACCTCGACACCACCACCATGGGTTTCCTGGAGCAGGTTCAATTCATCGTCGAGCGAGCCCGCCCGATCTTCAGCGATCGCTAGGCCAACTGCATGGTGGGCGTTGCCTTGTGAGCCCTCGGGCGCTATCCTACTAGGCTCCCGTCGCTGGCACTTCCGCCGGCGCTGGGTCCCCCGAACCCCGTGGCCTACCTTCGCATGCTCGATCAACTCAATCCTTCCACCGACCAGTTCATCTCCCAGACCGGCCTGCGCGTTCGCCAGGATCTCTACGACGAAGACTACTCCGATGCCGACTAC
>JBKJZM010000211.1:0-6049 GCA_046715295.1 Gemmatimonadales bacterium
GTTCGCATAGAGGTGGTAGATCGCCCCCTGAGTTTACGGAGACGGGCCGAAGTGCCCGCTCCACCCTTCTTCGACCTACCACTTTTCCCGTGAAGTCGCCTGACTTCCCTGCCGACTAGTAAGGCAAGTCGGGTGCCACATGGGCAAGTGCAGTAAGTCGTTAAGCCACAACACTAAGCCTCGCAGGGCTAAAGTGCCTTAGAGGTGCAAAAATTGTACAGTTTCAAGATGCTCGCGGTAACTCGCTACACACTAACAGCTTACGCAGCTGTCGAAACCTTGGTCACTGGCTGTTTCTTCCCAGTCGCCAAATAGACTCCTGGCGCCGGACTATGACCTCTCCGCCAGGTGTACAGCAGGCTGATCCCGATAAGCACGATGATCGCACTAGTCAGCTGAGCCAGGGTGAAGGGCCCGAGAAAGCGGTCGTCCTTGGCCCGGAGGATCTCCACCAGAAACCGCTCGACGCCGGCAAACACGAGGTAGAGGCCGAAGAGCCAACCGACCGGGCGGCCGTTTTTCCTCAAGGACCAGAGCACGGCAAAGGCCACCAGCATCGCCGCCACCTCATAGAGTTGGGTGGGATGCACAGCGAGCACCGTGGCCGGATCGAGCCCCTCAGGGATCGGAATTCCGAAGAGGTTCTTGAGATTTTCGGCGGTCGAAGGAGGGAGACCCTCGGGAAACTTGACCCCCCACGGAAGATCGGTTGGCCGCCCATAGTCGTCGTTGACCAGGAAGCAGCCGACCCGGCCCAGGGCATACGCCGCCGCCAGCGCGGGAGCCCCCAGCTGCATGGTCCAGCGGAGTGGTACTCCCAGTCGCCAGCCATTGAGCATCACGGCCAGCGCACCACCGATAAACCCACCGTACCAGACCAGGCCGCCACGCGAGAAGATCGCGCCGGGATCTCCGGTGAGAGCCACGTACCACAGCTTGGCTCCGATAATCCCACCGATGACAGCGGCGGCGATCATATCCGCGGCGTAATCGTCCTTCAGACCGGCCTCGCGGAGCTGTCGGGCAATCAACCAGCCGCCCATGAGGAAGCCGATCATCAGCATGATCCCGTAGCCCGTGACCTCGAGTGGTCCGAGATGAATGATGAACGGGTGAACCGTCATGACTTGGATCCCATTGAGTGAAAGGCGGACACGAGGCCGGGAAGCGGAAGATCGTCACGCGGCTCGAGGTCCCAACTGCTCCGCTCACCGCGGGCGAGCCGCCACGCGCCTGCGGCCGCAATCATGGCCGCGTTGTCGGTGTTGAGCCGGGGGGAAGCTACGCTGACCCGGGCCTGTCCTGCTAGCCGATCCCTCAGCGCAGCGACCAGCGCTCGGTTGCAAGCCACCCCTCCACCCACCAGGGCCAGGCTGTAACCGGCCGAGTGGACGGCATGCGCGGTCTTGGCCACCAGCACGTCGATGGCGGCGTCCTGAAACCCGCGAGCCAGATCGGCCCGGTCGTCGATCGCAAGGCTGGGATCGGCGAGGTTCTGGGCCGGGCGTACCGCGCGCAGGACGGCAGTCTTGAGACCGCTGAAGGAGAAGGCGTAGCGGTTAGGTCCGTCCCGATTCAGCTCCTGGAGCATGGGACGAGGAAACCGAAAACGATCGGAGCGGCCTTCACGGGCCAGCCGCTCCAGCGGCGCTCCTCCAGGGTAGCCCAGTCCGAGAAGGTTGGCCACTTTGTCGAACGCTTCGCCCGCGGCGTCGTCCAGCGTCTGGCCCAGCAGTCGGTACTCGCCCCATCCGGGCACATCCAGGAGCATCGTATGTCCACCGCTCACGAGCAGCCCGATAAACGGCGGCTCCAGCTCCGGATCTTCCAGAGTGGGGGCAAAGAGGTGGCCCTCCAGATGGTTGACCCCGATGAGCGGCCGGTCGGCGCTGAACGCCAGGGTCTTCCCGTACATCACCCCCACGAGCAACGCTCCGACCAGACCCGGTCCGGCGGTAACCGCCACTCCATCGAGCTGGGGCAAGCCGATCCCGGCATCGGCGAGAGCGCGCTCGACCACGGATCCGATCGCCTGGACGTGTGCGCGGCTGGCCAGCTCAGGAACGACCCCACCGAAGATCCGGTGCACGTCCTGAGAGAGGATCGTCAGCGAGGCTAGGGTGGACCGGCCGTCCCGAGCGCGCACCACGGCGGCCGATGTCTCATCGCAGGAGGTCTCGATCCCCAGGATCCACTCAGCCACCGCCGACCCCCCGAAGCTGGGGCAAGGTTACCGGCCGGTGTCGTCCAGAAGACGCTCGACCAGGGCACGGTTGACCGGAGAGCTCCAGTCGTGGGCGCCGATTATTCGCTTGACGATGATCCCGTCCTTGTTGATCAGGAAGCTCTCGGGCACGCCCGTCGTCTGAAAGATCTGCTGCACCGCCGTGCTGCGGTCCTGAAGCATGTCGAAGCTCAGCCCGAGCTCCTGTCCGAACTCGCGCACATCTTCGGGACTGCCTTCATCGATGCTCACGGCTGCGATCTTGAATCCCCGTGGTGCGAGCTCACGGTACACGCGCTCCATAGCTGGCATTTCAACCCGACAGGGAAGGCACCAGGTCGCCCAGATGTTGACCAGGGTGACGGACCCCTCGTAGTGCTCGCGAAAGGAGACCGAATCTCCGGTGGCCAGATCGATGGCGCGAAAATTCGGAGCCTTGGCGCCTACTTCGACCCGTCCGCCCTCCGGCCCGAACCTGGCCAGGGCGGTGGCACCGACCAGGAGTCCGGCAACGACCGCACCCACCACGATCCACTGCTTCGACATGGCTCGGCTCACACTTTTACGGTGCACTGCTGCTTGAGGTCCCGCACGGCTTGCGCCGGATCTGCTACTCCAAATACCGCAGTCCCCGCCACAAATGTGTCGGCCCCCGCGCCCCATGCCTCGGCGATGGTAGCCGTGGTGATCCCGCCGTCCACTTCCAGCGCGGCCCGCGAATTACGCCGGTCGAGTAGCGCGCGGGTCCGGCGGATCTTATCGCTGGTTTGGGGGATGTAGGATTGTCCGCCGTAGCCGGGATTCACCGACATTACCAATACCAGCTCGACATCGTCGATGACTTCCTCCAGCAGGGCCACGGGGGTGGACGGATTCAAGGCCAGGCCGGCCACCATGCCGAGCTGCCGAGCCGTGGCCAGATGCCGCTGCACGTGTACAGTCGCCTCAGGGTGAAAAGTGAACACGCTGGCGCCCGCATCCGCGAACTCGCCCAGATAGCGCTCGGGACGCTCCACCATGAGGTGAACATCGATGGGGATGGTGGTCAGCCGGCTCAGCGCGCGAATCAGAGGGGCACCGAACGTCAGGTTCGGCACGAAGTGCCCGTCCATCACGTCGACATGCAGCCAATCGGCGCCCCCTTCGATCGCGCGCTCGATCTGCTCCGGCAGCCGACCCAGATCGGCGCTCAGAACGCTGGGTGCTATCCTGACGCTCATGGTGCCGGCTCCGGTCCGCGGCTGATGACCAGGGCGATCGGGGAGCCGCGGGGACGCCCCACGCCTGCAGCGGGCCGTGTAGCCAGGACGACACCCCGCTCCTGACCCCCCGCCACCGTGTCAGCCGAGCCCACTCGCACGCCCGCGGCTGAGAAGACCTTGGTGGCCTGCGGCAGATTGAATCCAATCACGTCGGGCACCGCAACGAGCGAGGGGCCGGCGCTGACGACGAGCTGAACCGCACTGTTGGGCGGCAGCACCGTGCCGGGCGGGGGGTCCTGCCAGATGACCGTGCCGCGGGAGAACGTGTCGTTCTGGCGCTCGCCGTCAAGCCGCGGCCGGAAGCCGAGCTGGGTCAACTTGCTTCGTGCCTGCCCCTCGGTCAGCTCGAGCACCCGCGGGAGAGAATGGTCCTTGGTGAAGACCGACCCCGGCGAGAGCCAGAGCACCGACACCCCATAGCCGATGACGAATGTCAGGACGATCAGCCCCACGTCGCGGAGGAACCCGCGCCATGGACCCGACTCGAAGAGCGGCACGCCGGATGTGGTGTGGCGTCGTGCTCTCATGGGCTCCTGCGGAGGCGGGCCGCAAAGGCGCCGTCCATGTTGTGCTGCTGGGGCAAAATCATCAGGTCTCCCTCGGGTGAGAGCAGTTCAGGGGGAACGGCGTCCGTGGGCTCCCGGTGGAAGTCGGGGTTGCCGGCCAGGAAGCGTTGTACCTGAACACGATTCTCCTCGGGCTCCAGCGAACAAGTCGAGTAAACCAGCAGTCCTCCCGGCCTCAGCAGGGCCGCGGTTCGCTCGAGCAGCTCGGCTTGGAGGCGCACGAGCGATCCCAGTGCCTCCGGCGTCACCCGCCAGCGTGCGTCGGGATGGCGGGCGAAAGTGCCGGTACCGAGGCATGGCGCGTCCACCAGGACAACGTCCGCTTGCCGGATCGGCGGCTGCCTGGCGTCGGCGACTATGACCTGTTCTCGTCCGCTTCCAGCCCGGAGTACGTTCTGGGCCAGCCGCCGGGCGCGGGAGCGACTCACCTCCCCCGCCACCACGGCTTTGGCCTGCCGACCAAGCGCAATGCTCTTGCCGTCGGGCGCCGCGCAGGCGTCGTAGACGACTGCGCCCCGCGCGACGTCGGTGAAAAGCCCCAGGAGCGCCTGGGCTGGGTCCTGCACGATGAAGTCGCCGTCTCCAAATCCGGGGATGTCGGAAGGTCGGGTCAGGTCGGTGACCAGTCCGGCGCCGAATGGAGCGGCCTCTACCTCGATACCCGCAGCACGCCAGCGCTCCGCCAGCGTCGTGAGATCTGTACGGGCGGGTTGCAGCACCAGCCGGGGACGCGTGTTGTTCCACCCAACCAGGCGCTCGGTTGCTTCGGGCCCGAACAGCTCTACCCAGCGGCGCACCAGCCAGACCGGGTGGGAGTGCTCAGCGGCCAAACGCTCGACGTGGTCCCCGGCGAGAGCTGGAGCCGGCGGCTCAGTCCCGGCCAGTCGGCGCAGGACGGCGTTGACGAAGGCCGCCGGCCTGACCCCCCCGTTCTCCTTCGCCAGCTCGACACTGGTGTCGACCGCCGCGTGGCTCGGCACCCGATCGAGGGTGGTAAGCTGATAGGCGCCCAATCTCAGGATGTCTTGCAGCTCTGGAGCGACGCTCGACCAGCCGCGAGGCACCAGCGGGGCGAGGTGGGCATCGAGCACGCTGCGTTGCCGCAGCACTCCAGCGGCCAGCTCATGGGCCAGACGCCGATCAGGCTCCGCGAGTGCGCCAATTCCCCGATTGAGCGCCAGGTCGAACGGCTTCCCGGCTCGCACCTGCTCCAGAATGCTCAGCGCCGCTCGCCGCGAATCGATACCCGAAGAGCGGGACACAATGCCGTTCACCACTTCTCTGTGCCTCTGTGGTGAAAAATCATTGTCTACTCCAGCATACCAGCGTTGGGCGTGGAAGGCATAGCCACCTCGCGCTTAGGCATGCGGCCCGCGAGGAACGCCTGCCGTCCAGCCTCCACCGCGAGGCGCATCGCGGTGGCCATGGCCACCGGATCCCGCGCCTCGGCCAGCGCTGTGTTCATCAGGACCCCATCCACGCCCTGCTCCATGGTGAGGCAGGCATCCGAAGCGGTCCCGACGCCGGCATCGACGATCACCGGCACCGACAAGCGCCGTTTGATCGTGCGAATCCCGTACGGGTTGAGCAATCCCAGGCCGCTGCCGATGGGCGAGGCCAGGGGCATCACCGCGGTGGCGCCGGCCTCCTCGAGGCGGAGCGCCGTGATCAGGTCGTCGTTGGTGTACGCCAGGACCTTGAAGCCCTCGACCACGAGCACGCGGGTCGCTTCCAGCAAACCCACCGCATCGGGTAAAAGCGTCTCCTTGTCGCCGATCACCTCGAGCTTCACGTAATCGTTGAATCCCGCAGCGCGGGCGAGGCGCGCATAGCGGATCGCCTCCTCGGCCGTGTAGCACCCGGCGGTGTTGGCGAGGAGGAAGTATCGCTCCGGCGGCAGATGATGGAGGATGCCGCCCTCGTGCGCGCGATCGAGGTCCACGCGCCGCACCGCCACCGTCACGATCTCGGCGCCGGAGGCCTCGATGGCGCTCACC
>JBKJZM010000212.1:0-2601 GCA_046715295.1 Gemmatimonadales bacterium
GGGCGATGCCGATGAAATTGCCGTTCCCGGCGGCGACCGCGGTGGCCACACCGTCGGCGATCATATTCCTGACGGCCGCATCGACGGAGCTGTTCGCTCCCCCGCCGAGCGACAGGTTGGACACCGCAGGGGTGCCCGTGATGTGATCTTTGATCACCCAATCGATCCCCGCGATGATGCCGCTCCAGGTCCCCGACCCGCTGCAGTTGAGTACCCGGATGCCGACCAGCGCCACACTCTTCGCGATCCCGTAGGTCGCCCCGCCGACAGTTCCGGCTACATGGGTGCCGTGCCCGTGACAGTCATCGGCCGATCCGCCGTCCACCGCGTCGAATCCAGTTACCGCCCGCCCGCCGAACTCCGCGTGACTAAACCGAATACCAGTGTCGATGATGTAGGCGCGCACCCCGGTTCCGGTGTTGGTGTAGCTGTAGGTGGTGCTGAGTGGAAGCGCCTCCTGGTCCACCCGGTCAATCCCCCAAGTAGCACTGGTCTGGGTGCCCACGATGGTGGCGATCCCGTCGGGCTCGACTCGGACCACCCGGTTGTCGCGGAGAAGTCCCTGACGCGCGGCATCGGAAATGGCCCCGGCAAAGCCGGTGAGCGCATGGGTATAGACGAAATCGGGCCGCACCCCATTCTCGCGGGCCACGGCGGCTGGGTTCGTGCGCTCGCGGAGGGTGACGATGAAGCGTCCAGCAACAGCCGGCGCCCCGCTCGGCGCGGCGGCAAGGCTGGGCTCTGTTTCGGTATTGAGTGCGGTGGGAGAGTCATTACAGGCGGCCAGGGCCAGGGCCAGCGTGGCCACAGCCACAACGTTCCTGTCCATACGGCTTACGCTCCTTCGGGGCACAAAGCGAGAGACTTGGTGTGGAACGACGGGAATGTAACGCTTGGGACGTAAACGGGCCAGTGCGGCCGAGGGGAGAGCGAGCGGTTCATTGCCTGGCTTACCGGTCCAGGATCTCGGCAAAGAACGCCGCCAGGTCCAACTCGAACCCGATATTGGATGCCGTTACGGGCAGCGAAGCACTCAGCGTGAAACCCCTCTCACTTCTCACTTCTCACTTCTCACTTCTCACTTACTCCCCCGCGATCAGCCGCTCGAACGGCGGATAGCCGCGCAACGGCGCCCAACGCGGGTCGGTCCTCAGCACGGGTTTCGAGACGAGCGAGGGAATAGAGAACAGATATTCCAATCGATCCACCGCTTCCGCTCGCATGCCCACTTTCGCATAAATCACTGCCAGCGCAATGAGCAGACTGGCTCCCCGATATGCCTCCTTCGACACCGGCAGAAGCCGAACCGCGGTCTCACCCTCCCGGACCGCGTCGGCCTTTATCCCCAGATGCGCGTAGACGAGGCCGAGCTGCGCACGAAATGACGACTCATCGGGCTGCTCCCGAATCTCCGTTTCCAGGACGGCCCGGGCGGAGTCGAGGTAGGCCCGCTCGAGGCGGGGCTTGCGCTGCGCGCGATACAGCTCGGCCTTGAGAGTGTAGTACCCCGTAGTGTCGACGAATTCGGGGAGCGTCAGCCGCTCGACTGCCTGCTGATGTGCTGGGTCGGCCGTAAGCAGGAAGGTGGGTGTGGCTGCAAACCCGGCCGTCGAGCTGGGACCTATGGCCGCCTGAGCCATCTGCCTGAAGTCCGTCGCCTGAAGATCCTCGCGCAGGCTCTGCCTCACCTTCTCCAAACTCGCCCCGGACGACCACATGGTATGGAGCCGTTCCCAACGTGCGAAGGGTCCGTCTGGACTGATGCTTACCGCCTTGTCGAACGCACGGATCGCGAGGTCGAACTGGCGGAGATTCTGGTAGGTCTCGGCCAGGTTGTAGAAGGCGTCGCTGGACCGGGGGTCCAGTTGCACCGTCCTCTCGAAGCTGGCCAACGCCTCGGGCCAACGCCCCTGGCGGCGCTGAACGGCTGCGGTGGCGAACACCAGATCGGCGTTGTTGGGTTGCCGCTCCCGAGCGATCGCCAGCTCCCGCAGCGCGTCGTCGTAGTCCAATCGCCCCCAATAGTGATAGTAGGCCAGGGCCACGTGAGGCTCGGCGAGATCGGGCCGAAGCCGGAACGCCCGCTCGGCCGAGGCCTTGGCCCGGGCAAGGGCGGCCTCGGTACGGTCGTAGAAGAACCAGAACTCGAGAGACTGCATCTCGGACAGCTTGGCCCAGGCCTGCGCGAAGTTGGAGTCGAGATGGACCGCGCGCTGATACATCTGCTTCGCGTTGCGGACGTCCTCCCGGCTGGGTCCGTGGGCGCGGTATTCGATTCCCCGCAGGTAGTAGTCGTAGGCCTCGGTGTTTGTCGTCGGCCGGTCCTGTAAGGCTCGCCGCTCCGGCTCGTTCAGCGCCAGGTTCATTGCCCCGATCACCCGCTCGGCGATACCGGACTGCACCTGGAAGACGTCGGCCAGCTGGGCGTCGTAGCGGTCGGCCCAGAGATGTCGGTCGTCGGCCACCCGGATGAGCTGCGGCGTCACCCGAACCCGGCTGGTTCCATCCGGCGACTTCTCCCAGCGCACGCTCTCCTCCAGCACATAGCCCACCCCCAGCTCCTGCCCGATCTGCTTGAGGCTCTTGGTCGAGCTCTTGTAC
>JBKJZM010000213.1:0-5749 GCA_046715295.1 Gemmatimonadales bacterium
GCCGGACCAGCAGCGCGCCACCGGAGTTACGCCTGAACTGGTGCGGCTCTCGGTCGGGCTGGAGGATGTGAGGGATCTGATCGCCGACCTGGATCAGGCACTCGGCGGGGCCGGCGCTGACACCAAAGCGACCACGGCGGAGACGGTCGGCGCCGCGCGCTAGGAGCCAGGAGCTAGGAGCTGGGGGCTCGGACCTCCTAGCTCCCAGCTCCCAGCTCCTAGCCACACAACCACGATGAAGGAGGAGACTCATGTCAGTCATCGATGAGCTGGTTCAGGCCAACGCAGAGTATGCCGCTACATTCGACCGGGGGGACCTCCCCATGCCCCCTGGCCGCCGGCTGGCCATAGTGACCTGTATGGATGCCCGAATCATTCCCTCGCGCGCGCTGGGACTGGAGGAGGGAGACGCCCATGTCATCCGCAATGCCGGCGGCCGGGCTCGCGACGCATTACGCTCCCTGATAATCTCCCAGCGCCTGCTGGGGACCAACGAAATCGCCGTCATTCACCACACCGACTGCGGCATGCTCACCTTCACCAATCCCGATCTTCACGCCAAGGTAAAGCAGGATCTCGGCGCGGACTCGACCGCAATCGACTTTCTACCGTTTTCGGATGTCGAAGAGAGCGTGCGCGAGGATGTCGAGTTCCTGCTCTCGTCTCCTCTCACCCAGAGCGACATCCCCATCCGCGGGTTCGTCTACGATGTACGGAACGGGAGACTGACCGAGGTGGCCACTCACGCAGCGGTCGACACTAGATGAGCGTCAGCACGGTCGTCGGTTCCCTCGCCCGTGACTTCGTCCTCAAGGAGCTCACGACGACCGAGGGCCGGAACCTTACCGGGCTTCGCCTTCGGTACCGCGTCTTCGGCGACGTGGACGCCGCGGCGGACAATGGCTGGATCCTGGTCTTTCACGCCCTCACCGGTAGCCCGGAAGTGGACGCCTGGTGGGGGCCGCTGCTTGGGCCGGGCAAGGCACTGGACACCACCCGCCATGCCGTCGTCGCCGCCAATCTGCTCGGGAGCTGCTATGGGTCGACCGGCCCGAGCGAGTGGAGAACTGAGCGGGGCGAGCCCTTTCCTGAGCTGACCCCGGCTGATCTGGCTCAGGCGCACGTTCCTCTGCTGGAGCACCTCGGTGTGGGGCGCCTGGCGCTGGTCACCGGGGGGTCGCTTGGCGGGATGGTGGCGCTGCATTGGGGGCGGCTGGCCAGCGTGCCGACCGACCGGCTCGTCGTGTTCGCCGCTCCCGGCGCGGCCTCACCCCAGGCGAGCTCCTGGAATGCGGTGCAGCGGATGGCCATCGAAGCGGATCCGGCGTGGGCGGGGGGTAGATACCCCCCGGGCCAGGGACCGGTCGCCGGGCTGGCAGCCGCTCGGGCTGTTGCCATGATCACCTATCGCTCCGGGGCCGAGTTTCAGGCCCGGTTCGGGCGCCTCTCCTCGAGGTCCGAGGGACGCTTCGACGTCGAGCACTACCTTCGGAGGCAGGGCGACAAGCTGGTAGCCCGATTCGACGCGGCAAGCTACGTCGCGTTGATGCGCTCCATGGACCTGCACGACGTTGGCGATTTCACCACCGCCGCGCGGGATACCGCCCGCCTGGTGGGTCAGGTAGTCGGTGTCGGCATCGATTCCGACATCCTGTATCCCGCAGCCGAGGTGCGGGACTGGGTGGGCGCGTATCGGGCCGGAGGAGCGAACGCCGAGTACCGGGAGATAGCCTCACTCTACGGTCACGACGCGTTCTTGATTGAATGGGACCAGGTCGAGCGGATCCTGAGGGGGGTGTAAGAGGCTATTGGCTATTGGCTATTCCCAGTCAGAAGAAGCTCAGCGGGTCACCCACGCAGCCCATAGCCAATAGCCTTCAACTAAGCGAGGAAGCTCTCCAGCGCCCGTGCCCGGCTCACATGACGCAGCCGGCTCAGGGCCTTCTCCTTGATCTGTCGCACCCGCTCCCGGGTGATGCCGAGCAGGCTCCCGATCTCTTCCAGCGTCATGGGCTCCGGACCATCCAGGCCGAAATACAGCCGCAGAATCTTGGCCTCCCGCTCCTTGAGCGTCGACAGCACTTCCTCGATCGATTCGGTGAGCGCGTGCTCGAAAGTCTCCGAGTCGGGGCCCGGGTTCTGGGTGTCGGGCAAGTAGTCGAGGAGCTTGTTATCCTCCCCCGGGGTGAGCGGCGCGTCCAGTGACAGATGATTCTGGGAGATGGACAGGGTCTTCTGAACCTCCTCCATCGAGATGTCCATTCCTTCCGCTATCTCAGAAGGCGTCGGCTCCCGTCCCAACTCCTGGAGCAGGGCGGAGGAGCGCTTGCCGATTCGGTGCAGCGTGCCGGCGCGGTTGAGCGGCACCCGGACGATACGGCTCTGCTCCGCCAGGGCCTGAAGGATCGCCTGGCGAATCCACCACACTGCGTAGGAGATGAACTTGATCCCTTTGGTCTCGTCGAACTTGTGCGCTGCCCGGATCAACCCGAGGTTGCCTTCATTGATCAGGTCGGCAAGCGAGACCCCCTGGTTTTGATACTTCTTGGCGACGGACACGACGAACCGCAGGTTGCTCCGGACCAGCTTATCGAGCGCTTCCTCTTCCCCGACGCGGATCCGCTGCGCCAGGTTGACCTCTTCCTCCTGCGGAATCAGAGGATACTTGCTGATCTCGCGTAGGTACTGGTCCAGCGAGCCCTCATCGAACGACGGGCCGCGCTTACCGGAACCGACCTGCATTGGACGCATGCGACTCGACCTCGTACTGATCTGGGGAGTCACTCGAAAAGCGGAGGCATCGAGGAACAATCTGTTAGCTGATCACAACGCATGTAAGCACCTTTGACGAACCTTACCCTGCGGTTAGAGAGTGCGCAATGGAGCTGGAGCTTGGAGCTGGGAGCCGGGACTCGAGAAGTACAAGCTTGTGATCTCGCTCACTCCAGACGCGCTGTCCAGGTCTCCTCTTCTTCAATTTCTAGCTCCCAGCTCCCAGCTCCTAGCTATACATCATAGTTATCCATCTGGGCTCGCTGCAGCTTCCCGGAGTAGTCCACGTAGCAGACCTTGGTCTCCGAGTAAAACTCATAAACCTCCCAACCGCCCTCGCGGTGACCGTTCCCCGTCGCCTTGACTCCGCCGAAAGGAAGGTGCGCCTCGGCCCCGATTGTCGGGGCGTTGACGTAGGTGATGCCGTTGTCGAGCTCCTGCATGGCCCGAAACGCCTGGTCTATGCTTCCGGTGTAGATGGAGCTGGACAGCCCGTAGCGGACGTCGTTGTTGACTCGAAGCGCCTCGTCGAACGACCCCACCTTGATGACGCTCAGGACCGGCCCGAAGATCTCCTCCTGCTCCAGCCGGGTCTTGGGCTTGACCCCGGCGAACACGGTAGGCCGGTAGAACCACCCCTGCTTCAGCCTTTCCCCGCCCGGAATCTTTCCCCCGGTGACCAGCTCGGCCCCCTCCTCCGCTCCGATCTCGACATAACGCTCCACCTTGTCCCGGGAGGCCTCATGAATGAGCGGCCCGACATCGGTCTTGTCCCCACGCCCATCCCCCAGCTTCAGCGCCTCCGCCGCGTCCGACAAGCGGTTGAGGAAGCGATCGTGAACCTTGCGGTGGAGGATCAGTCGGCTGGTGGCGGTACAGCGCTGTCCCGTGGTGCCGAAAGCGCCCCACAGGACTCCGTCGAGCGCCAGCTCGAGGTCCGCGTCGTCCATGACGATCATGGCGTTCTTGCCCCCCATCTCGAGCGAGAGCCGTTTGTGCATCCGCCCGCAGGTCTCCCCGATCAGGGCCCCGGTCTCGGTCGACCCGGTGAAGGAGATGACCGGGATCTCGGGATGCTCGAGCAGGGCCTTGCCGACCGTCTCACCGCGGCCGTGAACCAGCTGGATGACTTCGGGAGGGAGGCCGGCCTCCAGCAGGATCTCGACCAGGAGGTGCACCGTATGGGGAACATCCTCGGACGGCTTGATGATCACCGAGTTCCCGCAGAGTAGCGCGGGAAACATCTTCCAGGACGGGATTGCCAGCGGGAAGTTGAACGGGGTGATCAGACCGACCACCCCGATGGGCCGGCGATAGCTCATGGCCCACTTGGAGCGTAGCTCCGACGGAACCACCTGGCCGAACAGCCGGCGGCCCTCGGTCGCCGCGTAGTACGCGGTGTCGATCCCCTCCTGCACATCCCCCCGGGTCTCGGCCAGGACCTTGCCCATCTCGCGGGTCATCGCGTTGGCAATGGCTTCCTTTCTCTCCATCAGCAGGTCGCCGACCCGGCGGAGCACGTCGCCTCTGCCTGGCGCGGGGGTGCGGGACCAGAGCGCGAATCCACGCTTGGCCGAGCGGACCGCCGCGTCCACGTCCTGCCGGTCGGAATCGGGAAACCGCCCGATCAGGTCAGCCGTGTCCGCGGGATTGCGGTTGTCGAAATAGGCATCGGTGCGCGGGGCAATCCACTCACCAGCAATGAAGTTCTTGAAGGTCTTGGCCATGTTTCTTATTCAGAGGAAGAGGCGCACCACTCCGGGTGGTGCGATGCCGGTTAGGGACTGGATGGTGCCGCCGCAGGCGCCGCTGCGGGGGGCTCTTCGGGACAGGTCCACTGGAGCTCCTGCCTGGCATAACCCACTCGAGGCAGGATTTCCCGTGTCGCCATGACCCCGGCCCACACGATAGCCACCAGGGAAAGCACGAAGGCCAGGCCTCGCCGGTGCGACCAGCTCGCCAACGCGCCAAGCACGCCCATCAACAGCGCGATGGCGGCGGCGCCGAGATAGAAGACCAGCCTGAGGCCGCAACTCTTGTCGTTGGGCCAGAGCGGCAGCGCGACGGCAAGGACCAAGGCCAGCCCGGTCCAGAACCAGGTCAGCGCGACGAAACGCCGCTGCCCCGCGCCAGGCACCTTCCCTGCACCGGGCAGGGGGGCGGCAGCCGGTGCCGGCTGCCGCGCGATCACCTTGTCGATGTCGGCGAGTTCCTTGTCCCAATTACGTGGTTGCTCGGTCATATCGACTCCCGGCTAAGACCGTAACGCTCGATCTTCTTGTAGAGGTTGGATCGCGGCATCTTTAGCGCGCGCGCTGTCTCCGACACATTCCAGTCGTGCTCGCGCAGCTGCTGAGTGAGAAAGGTCTTCTCCGCTTCCAGCTTGAAGGTCTCGAAGGTCTGGCTTCCGGAGGCATCGCCCGCGCTGCCGCTTGGCGGGGGCAGCAGGTGGTCGATGTCGGCTGCGGTCACCACCTTTCCCGAAGCCAGGATGAGTGCCCGCTCGACCGCGTTGCGCAGCTCGCGGATGTTCCCGGGCCAAGCACGCGACTGCAGCCGACGCACCGCATCGTCCGCGAACCTCCGTCCTGGCACCCCGGCCCCGGCCGCCAGCTGCTCGGCGAAGTGCGTCACCAAGGCCGGGACGTCTTCGGTGCGCTCCCGCAAGGGGGGCACATCGATCGGCACCACATTGAGACGGTACAGCAGGTCTTCCCGGAAGCGACCCTCCCCGATCTCGGATTCCAGGTCCTTGTTGGTCGCGGCCAGAACCCGCACATCCACCTGGATCGATTTGGAGCCGCCGATCCGGGTCACGACTCCCTCCTGCAGCACTCGCAACAGCTTGGACTGAGCCGACAGCGACATGTCGCCGACCTCGTCCAGGAATAGTGTACCGCCGTCGGCCTGCTCAAATTTACCGGCGCGATCGGCAAAGGCGCCGGTAAACGAGCCCTTCATATGCCCGAAGAGCTCG
>JBKJZM010000214.1:0-3216 GCA_046715295.1 Gemmatimonadales bacterium
CTTGCCTGACCCTCCGGCTCTGGCGACCTTTAACCCATGGACCTCGATCTCCTGATCTCTGAGCTGGTTGCCGGCAAGACCGCGGCGCTGGCCCGCGCGATTTCGGTGGGTCGAGAACGGCAGACCCGGCTTCGAAAAGCTCCTGGCCGAGGTCCACCGGTCCCTCGGGGAAGCCCGCCGCATCGGCATCACCGGCCAGCCCGGGGCAGGAAAGTCCACCCTGGTCGAGTGCCTGGTCGGCGCCTATCGCTCCGCCGGCACGCCCGCTTGTTCCGCACATGTTAGCCGTTGGTATGAATGACTAAGTCCGTTGATCTCTCTGGTGTGGTGCGTACACGATCAGGCGGCGGGAAAGATTCTGGGCGATCTGGGTGGCCTCTAGTGTAACTCACAGTGCACAGGTGGGGTGCGGAGGAGGTCGTGCGCCGTCTCTGCGCAGGGTAATTTCTGCGGAGCGTACCTATCGAAAGTGGCGGCGCGCTTAGCGCCGGATGCTCACTTCAGGTGCTTGTCATCCTGGTGATTCGACACTCCGGGTGGGCGGATGTCATCGGTTTCCTCTGGCGCAATCTGCAGCATGATCCCAGGGCCGCTCTTGACGGCGGGCTTCGCATGGGAGATGGGCTGCAGCTTGCGTTCGAGAGCGAGTCGTTCCGCATCCGTCGCGCTCAGCTCCGCGCTCTTCGTGAGCCAGTATGCCGCGAAGGTGAAGACGGCCAGCGCTTCGACGTAGAACACGAGGGAGCTCCCTCGCCTCCCACCTTGCAGCGCGAAGGCGAGCGCCGCCGCTATCACGGGGGAGACCACCATCAAGGCCCCGAATACCCTGTAGGCGGTGCGGAACGTCGCTGCCTTCCCCGCGTCGCGGATGAGGGAGAGCGTGTCAGACGCGCGGAAGATGCAGACGTACGCGATCGAGAGGAAAAACAGCACCGCGAAGGTGCCGTGCAGCGTAAACGGCCCGGCGGCCTCACCGCAAAGAGGGCCCGTTGGGACCATGGCGATCCCGATTGCCAGCGCGCCGCCGAGGTTTAGGGCCCAGTTCTCTTGTCGGCTGAATCCCTTGTAGAGGTACAAGAACATGCCAATCGCGACCAGCGAACCGACGAAGAGGTCCCGCATGGCCTGGCTATGATAGTATGCGCTCATAGAGCACCGTAGCGGCTCTCTGTCGTAGAGCCAGCCGCCGAGCCAGAGGAGCAGCGGAAGCGCGACAGCGAGCAGTCCCATGCCCATACGGAGGCTGAAGTACGTGCCGGACATGTGCTTCTGGAACTCACCGGCATCTGCGTCGGAAGCGCGCATGCGTACCTCTCCTATCAGGTGTCAGTACGGTCGGTGGCTGACCATTATTGCGACTGAAACCGTTTTGCAGGACGATATCCCCTGCAGAGCAATCCGCTAGCCCCGGAGGCCGAACGTTCCGACTGGCTCAGACTGCGGTGGGGACGCCTGGGCTAACTTCGGATGATGAGATACTGCCGACCTAGCACGTCGGTGACTGCGATGCATGAGGCTGCACCTCAAGGCATTGTGACGGCCCCGCTTGCCTGACCCTCCGGCTCTGGCGACCTTTAACCCATGGACCTCGATCTCCTGATCTCTGAGCTGGTTGCCGGCAAAACCGCGGCGCTGGCCCGGGCGATTTCGGTGGTCGAGAACGGCAGACCCGGCTTCGAAAAGCTCCTGGCCGAGGTGCACCGCTCCCTCGGCAAAGCCCGCCGCATCGGGATCACCGGCCCGCCCGGGGCCGGGAAATCCACCCTGGTCGAGCGCCTGGTCACCGCCTACCGCTCCGCCGGCCTCAAAGTCGCCGTCATCGCCGTCGATCCCACCAGCCCCTTCACCGGTGGCGCCCTCCTCGGCGACCGGATCCGCATGGAATCCGTCGCCCTCGACCAGGGCGTCTACATCCGCTCCATGGCCACCCGCAGCTCGCTCGGCGGCCTCGCTACCACCACCCGCGAAGTGTGCGACCTGCTCGATGCCGCCGGGTTCGACCGGATCCTGGTCGAGACCGTGGGCGTGGGCCAGTCCGAGCTGGACGTGGCCCGGATGGCGGATTCCACGGTGCTGGTCCTGGTGCCCGAGTCGGGCGACGGGATCCAGACGCTCAAGTCGGGTGTGATGGAGATCGCGGACGTGTTCGTGGTCAACAAGGCAGATAGAGCAGGAGCCGAGAAGCTACGGCAGGAGATCGAAATCACTTTGGGGATTAGACGCGGAAACGCCTTCCGCAACATGTCCGCTCACCATGGGATCAAGGGTGTCAAGTTGAACGCGAGGGGATCGAGAACACGAAAGGTTCCGGCCCCCTCGGGCGTTTCACGCCCTCAGGGTGACAACCAAAGCCCTCAGGGTGACAACCAAAGCCCTCAGGGTGACAACCAAAGCCCTCAAGGTGACAATCCGTGGGAACAACCCGTTCTGCTCGCGACTGCCGCCAAGGGTGAGGGAATCCCTGAGCTGGTTGCGGCACTCGACAAGCACCACGAATATCTACTGCACTCAGGCGAGCTGGAGCGCCGGCGGCGGCGGCGGCTCTCCGACAGGACCCGCGAAGTCGTCGATCGCGCCACCCAGAAGTGGATATGGGAGGAGACCCGGGCCGAGCAGCTCATCGGCGAGCGGCTGGACCAGGTGGTGGCCGGAAGCATGAGCCCGTACGACGTGGCAGCAGAGGTTCTCGACGGCCTCAAACAGGGTACGCGCATATGACGGCTCGGCGGGCAAAGACCAGTACCGACGCTGACCGGCTCTCCGAGCAGGAACGGGAGTTGGAACAGCTCAGGGCCGAGCTCGCCGTGTGGCGGGCGAAGGCCGCCGCCCTGCCGGTGCGGGACGACCTGAATACCAGCACCGTGTCGGGCCCCGGCATCGAGCCGGTGTACACCCCGCTCGACCTCTCGCCCGACGTCCTCTCCGCTACAGGTCTTCCCGGCAGCTTCCCCTACACCCGCGGCATCCACCCCACGATGTATCGCGGCCGGCTCTGGACCATGCGGCAGTTCGCCGGGTTCGGTACCGCGGAAGACACCAACGAGCGCTACAAGTTCCTGCTGGAGCGGGGCCAGACCGGGCTCTCCGTCGCCTTCGACTTCCCCACGCTGATGGGCTACGACTCCGACCATCCCCGCTCCGAGGGTGAGGTGGGCAAGTGCGGCGTGGCGATCTCGAGCCTGGCCGACATGGAGACGCTGTTCGATGGGATCCCGC
>JBKJZM010000215.1:0-5269 GCA_046715295.1 Gemmatimonadales bacterium
CCCCTCGCCGAAGAGGGTCACGTTGCTGCCCGAGAAATCCAGGTTTCCCTGGTAGGTGCCAGCCCGCAGGAACACGATCAGATCGCTCCCGGAGAGTGCCGCGTTCACCTGGGCGTTGGTCATCGTGGGCGTGATCTCGACGACGGTCGCGCCAAACGCGTAAAGCATGTTGGCCATGCTACCTGCTACGGTGCCAGCGAGCGCCACGGCAATCTCCCGCAAGTCGCCCTGAGCGATGCCGAGGCTGAGCTGACCAGTCGCGGCGGGGACACTGAATGAGACAGATCGTGTCCCTGCGGCTACTGGTGCCAGCACCAGATCGCCATTCGTTCCGGTCGTGCCCGATGGCCCGCCGACGACCGCGATAGCGACGCCACTACGGCTGGTGCCAGGGGTCGGAACTGCGACCGCGTTGACGTCGTTCACGACGGGGTTCACCACGTAGACCACCGTGGTCTCGCCGTACACTACATCTGGCGGGTTGGTTGGGCCGTCGCCCCCGCAGGCCGCTCCGATGATCAGAGTTATGGCCCACGCCAATCGAGCTGTGGGAACAGAGACAGCGCTCCAGCTGGTCATTGCTTCTCCATGAGGAAGTATCGAAGGCGAGTACAGAATCAGGCACAGCTCTGCATAGATCGGACCCGCCGGGATCTCGGTCCTCAACTGACAGAGACACAAGTCTTTATGGAGTATCGAGCAGGGGGGTGGGCGCTTGTATAGAGGGAACAATGCAAGTCGCAATGAGTAGGCGCGATTGGAAAACCAGCCCAGTGGCTGCGCCCATCTTCCAATACGACGAAGCCCCCCGAATGTCACACCCGGGGCGCTGAGGGGGGTTGCGGAGCTATCCCTATTCCGGCGAGGCTGCGGCGGGCCGAATCAAGTCGAGGTGACAGAGCGGTAAAACAGCCGGAACTTCTCGCGTCGGCTCAGGTAAGGAGCAAAGCCGGCGCGGATACACCCCTAGACCGTCAACACCGGGGGGCATTTTCGGCAGGAGATTCGGACTTGCTGCTCTACTGACGACCTATGTCAAGGGCAGGTCGAGACTCATTCGCCTGCAGCCAGCCAAGAATCTTTTCCTTCACGGCTCCCGCACTCTCGGATGGGTTCGCAGCGAAGCTGGTTACCGGAGCTCCATTATTCAGCACCTGCCAGACTGGGCCGGCCTGGGCCTCGTGACTCGGTACCGCGTCATACTCCTTCCCCTGCCAGAATACCGTTACTCGTTCGGTCATCGCAACTCCCTGAGACTGTTCCCTCACAGGGTGGCCATCCGGACGAAGTCTGGCGGTGACGACGGTCACGTATAGGCGCTGAGCCCGGTGATGGCCTGCCCCACAATCAGTGAGTGCATGTCGTGGGTTCCTTCGTAGGTGTACACCGATTCCAGGTTCGCCATGTGCCGCATCGAGTGGTACTCGACCAGGATCCCGTTGGCCCCCAGGAGCCGTCGCGCTTCGCGGGCGATGTCACAGGCGATGCTCACGTTGTTCCGCTTGCAGAGCGATACCTGCTCCGGCGCCATAGTCCCCGCGTCCTTGAGCCGCCCGAGCTGAAGGGTCATGAACTGGGCCTTGGTGATCTCGGTCAGCATGTCGGTGAGCCGAACCTGCTGGATCTGGGTGGCGGCGATGGGCTTGTCGAACATGACCCGGTTGCCGGCGTAGCGCAGAGCCTCGTCGTAGCAGGCCATGGCGGCCCCGATGGCACCCCACGCGATCCCGTATCGTGCCTGGGTGAGGCACATGAGCGGGCTCTTGATGCCGCCGGACTTCGGGAGAATCGCATCTTTGGGCAGGTGCACGTCCTGGAGATGGATCTCACTGGTGTCCGAGGCGCGGAGCGAGAGCTTGCCCTTCTGGTCCTTGGCCGCGTAACCCTTGGTGTCGGTGGGAACGATGAAGCCGCGAATGGATTTCGGATCCTTCACGTCGCCGGTCTTGGCCCAAATGATGGAGACCGTGGCTTGGGAGCCGTTGGTGATCCACATCTTGGTGCCGTTGAGGATCCAGCCGTCCTTGGTCTCCCGCGCGGTGGTGATCATGCCGCCGGGGTTCGAGCCGTAGTCCGGCTCGGTAAGCCCGAAGCACCCGATCTCCTGCCCCGAAGCAAGGAGCGGGAGCCAGTGCTTCTTCTGCTCGTCGGAGCCGAAGGCATGGATGGGATACATCACCAGCGCACCTTGCACCGACGCGAAGGAGCGGATGCCGCTGTCCCCCCGCTCGAGCTCCTGCATGATGAGCCCGTAGGCCACGTTGTTGAGCCCGGCGCAGCCGTACTCTTCCGGCAGGTTGGCGCCGAAGAGTCCCAGCTCCGCCATCCCCGGAATCAGCTGCTTGGGAAACTTGCCCTCGATATAGGCCTGGCCGATGATCGGAATCAGGTTCTCGTCCACCCAGGTCCGCACCGTGTCGCGGACGGCGCGCTCATCCTCGGACAGGAGCGAGTCGAGGTTGAGGAAATCAACGCCGGTGAATTGGGATACTGCTGCCCCGGTTGCCATCGGTGCCTCTGTTTAGGGTCTTGGTGTTGGAGCGGGAAATATAACGGGCGGACGGGCGCAGGGGCGGAACGATCAGCCCGGGCGTACCGGAATCCCAATGCCATAGGCGGTCAGTACCAGCATCGAGTTGTAGGCGCAATGGGCGACTATGCAAGGGATGATACGCCCGGTGCGGTCCCGAATGATGGCGGTTGCCATTCCCAAGACGGTGATGGAAACGGCCGCGGGCCAGTACACCCAAGCCTCGGGTAAGTGAAGCACCCCAAAGACCACGGTTGTCACCCCTATTGCCGCAACCCGACCCCAACTGCGCGCCGCTCCGCTGAACAGCGCACCACGGAAGATCAGCTCCTCCACCGGCGGTCCCACTACGACCCCGGCGAAGGCCCAAGCCGCCCGGGGCAACCCACCGGTTGCTGCGAGTTGGCTCAAGAGTCCCATGTCGGACAGCCGGGGCGACGCCACCAACCACGGTGCGCCCAGCAGGTAGATGATGGCGAGCCCCAGCCCGGACGCTAAGCCGATTGCAAGATCCCGCGGCCTGGAGGGCCCCCAACCTAGCTCTTCGCCCGCGGTCGCGATGGCGCTGCGCCCCGTCTTCCAACGATAGAGCATCAGCGCCGAAACAGCCCCGGCTACAATGGCAATCAGCAACCCCGCAGGCATGAGTCGAATGACCTCTTGCTGTAAGGCTGGCGGGCCGGCTTCTTTATCGACTCGCAACGCTGCCACAATGGCAATGACGAACCATGCCAGTACCTGCCCTGCCAGGTAGGCGCCCACCAGTGCCAGCGCCTGTGGCGCTCGTAGCTGATCCCACTTGCGTGGGGAGAGCGGCGGTGAAACGCCAGCGGCCATGATGCGATGTCGTCGTTTGAAAATCATATCCGGTCACGACCCTGAAGCGCTCGCTCGGGACCGTGTCCCGCGAATGCTAGCCGGTTGCCGCGCGTTTTGGTCTCCCCGCTTCCACACCGATCGTCCTCTTCGCCGTCGGCACCACCCCCACCTCCCGCGCCTTCCGCCTGAACGTCCTGCCATGATCGATTCGAAGCCCGGTTTCGGCCTGCCACTGGTGTACCATCTCATGCAGCAGGGTGTGCTCGACCTCGGACCATGCGTGCCGCGCGATGTGACGCCGGCTGATGGCAATATCGAGTGCGCAGCCGGACCGGATCTCCACCGCGAGCTCCCCCAGGCGGGTGCGCATGCGGCTCGAGAGCCGGATCGGGATCTTGCTCAGGGTCCCGCCAAAGTGCTCAGCGTTCAGCCGTTGGTGAAGACTGGTGAGCCGGTGCAAGAGGACCAGGTCCCCGGGGCGAGCCCGCTCGCGCGCGAACGGCCGCGGCCTGGGTGGGGCATTCGCCTCAACCGGAAACGCCAGAAACTCACGTTCGGCTGCTCGCCGCAGCATTCGCGGAACTCGCGGATTCAAGAATCGGACAATCGCCGCGAGCACTCGGTCCGAAGCAGAGGCGTATCCCTGATGGATCCGCAGGATTCGCCGATCGGTGATGCTGAGCATGACGGTTCGGTTGGTATGGGTAACCACTCCAGCCACGTCTCGGAGGCCGAGCATGGCCAGGCGATCCCCGAGCAGCAGGTGCAGTGGCCGACCCGCTGTCCCGTTCGCTCCGCTCAGGGCAGGCCCGCTGTCCCGCTGTCCCGCTTCCCCGCCGTCCCGCTGTCCCGCCTCGCTCACAGCCCCTGATCCCCACCCGCCACCGACACCGCCATGTGCGGCGGACCCCTTCGCGCGAAGGAGTAAGTATCGGAGGGTATGAACTGCCGGTCACCGGACACCCAGCGGAAGTGCTGAATGTGCACCGCCTGGGCGTCGATCTTCACCAGGTTGAACACCGATGGCCGGCCGCCTCGCACCCGGGAGCTGTGGGTACCCGAGGTACTGACGGCCAGCGCACCCTGGATCTGTCCGGCCCCCTCCTGGTGGTCATGGCCAGAGAGGATGACATCGGCGCCGGTGGCCAGCAGCCGTTTATGGGCCGAGCGCCAGCGGGCCAGCCCCATGCGGCGGGAGAGGCCGCCGGGGAGGACGTTGTGGTGGAACACCATGACCCGAGCGACACCCGGAGGCGCGGCATCGAAGGTCTTCTTGACTCGGTTGGTCTCTGATTTCGGCAGATGGCCCTTCACCGCCAGGTCGTTGATCCTCAAGGTGAGCGACCCGAACGCCACGCCATAGCTGCTCAGGGCGCCTGCTATCACCGCGCCGGGGACCTCGAGCACCGGCCGGAGATCGGTGCCGAAATATCCGGTGTACTTAGCGTACTTCCGCCGTTCGCCGAGCAGGCCGAGCGGGCTCTTCCACCATTGGATGTCATGATTGCCGGGAACCACCAGTGTCGGGGTTTGCGTCTGCATGCGCTGGATGAAGAGGTGCGCTGCCTGGAATTCCCCGTGCCGGGCGCGCTGGGTCAGGTCGCCCGAGACGGCCACTGCCGTGGCGCCGAGCGTGGGGAGGAAGCTCTCCAGCGCCTCGATCTGCTTCAGGTCGGCGAAGGCGCCGAAGTGGAGGTCGGAGAGGTGAACGATAGTGACGGGGGTGGCGTTCACCAGTCGCGGCCCCCCTTGTCATCCTGAGCGCAGCGAAGGATCTCTCCGTGTGCGAGCCGAGAGATCCTTCGGTCGCTTCGCTTCCTCAGGATGACAGAAGGGTAAGATCTCACCAGATGACTCGAATTCTGTACGTCAGCACTGACTCCCCTCGGGCCGGTACTCGCACCCGGAAGCGGGTAACGG
>JBKJZM010000216.1:0-31567 GCA_046715295.1 Gemmatimonadales bacterium
GCCAAGTCCTCGTCCTGAGCGCAGCGAAGGACCTGGCCTGTACTACTCCGGACGTGGTGGCGATCTTTTGCTCCGCCTGGGTAGGTACCTCGCTCTGCTCGGGATGAGGAGTGCCAGGTGGGTTCAAAGAGTCCCGTAGCCCATAACCCTTAGCCATGCTTCTCCGACGCTTCCACGACCCCAAGCTCGCCCAGACCAGCTATCTCGTCGGGTGCACCACGACCGGCGAGGCGCTGGTGGTGGATCCCAACCGCGACATCGATTCCTATTTGCATGCGGCCGACGCCGAAGGGCTCAAGATTGCCCATGTGACCGAGACCCACATTCACGCGGACTTCGTGTCCGGCGCTCGGGAGCTGGCCCATCGTGCCGGTGCCCGTCTGTACCTGTCGGACGCCGGTGGAGACAGCTGGCGCTACCAATACGCGACCGAGGCCGGGGCAACGTCGGTGCGGGAAGGATCCCGGATCAAGGTCGGAACGGTGGAGCTTCAGGTACTGCATGTGCCCGGGCACACGCCCGAGCATCTGACCCTGCTCGTGACCGATACTGCCAGTGCTTCGGAGCCGATGGGCGCTTTCACCGGAGACTTCATCTTCGTGGGAGACGTGGGGCGGCCGGACCTGCTCGAGCGTGCCGCACGGGTACGGGGCACGATGCAGGACAGCGCCCGCCACCTGTTCCGATCGCTGCAGCGGTTCCGGACCCAGCCGGATTATCTCCAGATCTGGCCCGGCCATGGCGCGGGATCCGTCTGCGGCAAGTCGCTCGGGGCGGTGCCGCAGACGACACTGGGGTACGAGAAGCGCTTCAACTGGGCTTTCGGTATAACCGACGAATCGGAGTTTGTGCGCGCGGTGCTCGCGGGCCAGCCCGAGCCGCCGCGCTACTTCGCGGAGATGAAGCGGGTCAATCAATCCGGGCCCAGCCTGCTCGGCGGCCTCCGCCGTCCCCCGCGGCTTCCGGTGGAAGCTCTCTCCGGCATGCTGGAGCGGGGAGCCCCCGTGGTGGACACCCGAAAGGCGCCGGAGTTCGTGTCGGGCGCCATCCCCGGGACCATCAACATCCCGGTGAACCGGACCTTCACGACCTGGGCCGGCTCGCTCCTTCCCTACGACCGGGACTTCTACCTCATCATCGACGATCGCAGGGGTCAAACGGTAGACGAGCTGGTGCGCGATCTCGCGGGGATCGGGCTCGATCGCCTCGCGGGCTACTTCAGCACCGACAGCATCGAGGCCTGGCGTACGACACAGGGGCGCCTGCAGAGCATCCCAACCCTCACACTGGCCCAGGTATCATCCCAGCTCCTCGCCGACGGGGTAACCGTGCTCGACGTGCGCCGGGAAGTTGAGTGGAAGAGTGGACATCTGCCCGGCGCGCTCAACGTGCCGGTGGGGAGCCTGGACGAACGGGTCAAAGAGATCCCACCGGACCGACCCGTGATCGTGCACTGCCAGACCGGTGCCCGTGCGGCAATGGCGGCGAGCCTGCTGCGCGCGCGGGGTTTCACCGATGTTCGCTACTTTCCCGGTGGCTTTGCGGAATGGCGCTTGGCCGGGCTGCCCGCCAAGGTGGAGACAGCATAGGTCATCAGACAACCCCCAAAAGGATTCTCCATGCTCAAGGAATTCAAGGCGTTCATCATGCGCGGCAACGTGCTCGATCTTGCCGTGGGTATCATCATCGGGGCGGCGTTTGGGACCATCGTCAAGTCACTGGTGGACGACGTGATCATGCCGCCCATCGGGCTGGCGTTGGGCAATGTGGATTTCGCCAACCTGTTCCTCCTCCTGAAGGAAGGACCCAAGGGCCCGCCGCCCTACGCGACGCTGGCCGATGCCCACGCCGCAGGGGCGGTCACCATCAACTACGGCATGTTCATCAACAATCTGGTGACCTTCCTCATTGTGGCCTTCGTGATCTTCCTCGTGGTCCGGATGGCGAACCGGTTGCGTCCACCGGAGGCGGCTGCGGCGCCCAACACGAAGGATTGTCCCTACTGCCGGATGCCCATTCCAGTTGGCGCGGTACGCTGCCCCCAGTGTACCTCCGAGCTGAAGTAGGCGATCCAGGCCCATACTCCAGAGTCCAACCATGAGTGAAGAGGACGCAACCCTCACCGGGCCCGACCTCGGGCTGGGGATTTCGGTCGGGGAGATTCCCGACGGAGGAACATTGGCAGGCCACGCCGGTGGTAAGGCGGTGCTCCTGGTTCGTCAGGGTGAGGAGTGGTTCGCCATCGGTGCTGTCTGCAGTCATTACAGTGGCCCCTTGGCAGAGGGGCTGGTGGTGGGTGACACGGTCCGCTGCCCCTGGCACCATGCCTGCTTCAGCCTCCGGACCGGCGAGACGCTGCGTCCGCCGGCGCTCAACCCTGTAACATGTTGGCGGGTGGAGGAGCGGGCAGGGAAGGTATACGTCACCGGGAAGCTTCCCAATCCAAAGGCCAGCGGTCACACCGTGAAGCGCACGACTCCCCTCCCGGACTCGGTGGTCATCGTCGGTGCCGGCGCCGCGGGTGAGTGCGCGGCAGAGACGCTCAGGCGCGAGGGTTACAAGGGCAGGCTGACATTGTACGATCCGGATCCCGATGCGCCTTACGACCGGCCCAACCTCTCGAAGGATTTCCTCGCGGGTACAGCTTCCGAGGACTGGATTCCGCTGCATCCGCCGGAGTTCTATCGGGAGCTGGGCATCGACATCGTCCACGGTCGAAGGGTGGCAGCGATCGAGCCGAAGGCCCGACGCATTCGTTTGGACGATGGCGCCACGGTGGAGTTCGGTGCGCTCCTCCTCGCCACCGGCGCCACCCCGATACGGCTGCCTCCTGAAATGGAGCAGGGCAAACCCGGGGTCCGCTATCTGCGCAGTTTTGCCGATAGCAAGGCAATTGTTGCGGCGGCGGAGAAGGCCAGACGCGCGGTGATCCTGGGTGCCAGCTTCATCGGCCTCGAGGTGGCCGCGTCGCTGCGTGCGCGCCAGGTGGAGGTCCACGTCGTGGCACCGGACCCGCGGCCGCTGCAGCGGGTGATGGGTCTGGAGCTGGGCGACTTCATCCGGCAGCTCCATGAAGAGCATGGCGTCACCTTTCATCTAAGCCAGAAGGCCGCCGGGATCGACGGCGGCCTCGTCACCCTGGAGGACGGGACCCGCCTCCCGGCGGACCTGGTCGTGGCGGGAATCGGCGTCCGCCCCAACCTCGAGCTGGCAGAAAGTGCTGGTCTGAGCATGGACCGTGGGGTTCTGGTAAACGAGCGGCTCCAGACCAGCGCTCCCGGGATCTACGCGGCGGGCGACATCGCGCGTTGGCCGGATCCTCACACCGGAGCGCGCATCCGGGTAGAGCATTGGGCCGTCGCCCAGCGTCAGGGCCAGGCAGCCGCCAGGAGCATCCTGGGCGAGCGTGACCGGTTCCGTGCCGTCCCCTTCTTCTGGAGCCAGCACTACGATGTGCCCATCAACTACGTCGGGCATGCGGAGCGCTGGGATACAATCGAGATCGAAGGGAGCATCGCTGCCCGGGATTGCGCGACGCGGTTCGTGCGCGGTGGTCGAACTCTCGCAGTCGCGACCATCTACCGAGACCGGCAGAGCCTGGAGGCCGAACTGGCCATGGAACACGCCCTGGCCTAGGGCGTGAAAATCAGCCGCAGGCAGTTCCTGGTCGGGGTTGGCGCTGCGGGCGCAGCCATCGCCGTCGATGCATTCGGGTTCGAGGCCAACCGAACCCCATCTGCTGGTACACAGCCTGCGCAGCGACGTTCTCTACGCCAACCTCGAGGTAGATGGCCCGGGCCCCGAGGCTGGTACAGAAAGACCGTACGAAGTTGAGCGCTTCCGTGCCAAGTCCTGCCCGGCGGAAAGCCGGCCGGATAAACAGATCGTCCACATAGGCAATGAGGCGCCGTATTCCATGCTGTACCCCATGACACCACGACGTAGCCGGCCACGCTGCCTTTCGCTTGAATGAGCCATGCGTGGCCGAGGCTGGGGGGTCAGCCAGAAGTGCCGCAAACGTCGCGGTTGTCCGCCCTCGATTCAGGGGATAGCCGGACTCGGCGTAGAACTCAGCCATCAGCTCCACCAGCTGCTCGGCTTCCTGGGTCGAGGCCTTCTTCAAGACGGCCGGTTCACACTCTGCCAACCTCTACTCGCCGGTCTGGAGGACGACGGCCGTACCGCTGGCGCTGACCATGAGCATTCCGCCCCCGGAGCCGCTCTGAATCGTCTCGTAATCCAGGTCCACGCCTACTATGGCGCTGGCCCCGAGCTCCTCCGCTTGCTCGGTCATTTCTTGCAGGGCGATCGCCTTGGCGCTGCGGAGCTCCTGCTCGTACGCCGCCGACCGGCCTCCGACGATGTCGCGAATCCCGGCGAAGAAGTCCTTGAAGATGTTGGCGCCTAGGATCGCCTCTCCGCTGACGATGCCGAGGTGCTTCACGATCCGGTGGCCGGCAATAGTGGGAGTTGTGACCGCGAGCATGGAGGGCCTCCTTAGTTGCCGTCGTGGGAGCTCTTCTCCTGGAGCGCCTTGCAGACCTTGAGAATCGAGTTCCAGCTGCGGGTCGTTGCGCGCACGCCCAACTGCTTCTCGACGATGCTATTTGGCTCCAGAAACGAGGTGCCCAGCCGCCGCCAATGACAGAGGACAAACCTTCCGGATACGCCGACCAACTTTACCTGCCACTGATCGCCGGCGGGATAGCTCCATGGCAGCGCAGGCCGCTTCGGCGGTCGCTTGGCCAGTATGCTGACGAACCGGCGCAAGTCCGAACCTTCGGGCGCCTCGGGAAACGGGGCGGCGGCAGCGAGCCTCAGGAGGTCTCGGCCCTCGCAAACCATGAGATCGCAGACGAACGGCAACCGCCGGAGGAACTCGGCTCGAAGCGCAGCCTGGCCCAGCGTGCCGCGGACGACGAAGGTCCCTGCCGCACCGAGGTTGGATACCCCGAGGTGTTCCAGCTCCTTGGCCAGAAGGCTGGGTTGAAACCGCTTGGCGCGCCCGACGTTCACCCCGCGCATGAAGACGACCAGCGACATTCCTGTCCCCTGGGCCCGCGTTACCAGGCCGGCTTGGGCCCGCTGTTCCACATGTCCAGCAGGATCCGCCACCCGCCGGGCTCACGCCGCCAGACGACCAGATATTTCCCTCGGAATGGACCCCAGGCCTTGCCGTTCCGCTCGCCCGCGACCTCATAGGTTCCATGGTCGTACGCGTGCTTACCGTCCACCACCACCCGGGTCGGGGTCAGCCGATGCCGGGTGACCTTCCCTTCCCCTGCCGGTGCCCAGTAACGCTTGATCGCCTCATTCCCGGTGATGGCGTTGGCGCGTTCGGGGAAAATCACCGCATCCGCGGTATAGAGAGCGGTTATGGCGGCGGCATCGCCCCGCATGTAGGCGGCAGAGAACTGACGGCCTGCTTCGTAAATGGCCGCGCTGTCGGACCGGCTGGCTTGTGCTTCCGCCGGTCGAGTGGAAGGCGCCAGTCCCAGAATCAAGGCAACGAGGGTGCGAGACACTCTGATGGGGATGGTCATCGGTTCTCCCCGAAGGGGGCGCTGGCGCCTCGGGCGCCGATTCCGTAGCGCTCTCGCAGCACGCCGAGGTGGTGCGCCACGTGGCCCACGATGATGTAGACCAGAGCTCGGGCACTCACCGGGTTGCCGCTGGCCTGTCCCATCTGGGACCAGGCTGTCGGCGGAAGCCCGTTGACCAGCGCCACCGAGCTCAGCCGCACCGCGCGAAACTCGGACGCCAGATCTCGCAGCGGCCGCTCATCGAAGCGGGCGGCCGGCACGAAGGCGTTCTCGTCGAATCCTGGCAATGGGGTAGCATCGCCCCGGCTGATGCGAAGCAGGCGGTAGCTGAAGATCCGTTCAGCGTCCGTGAGGTGTCCCAGCACCTCCTTGACGCTCCACTTACCCGGCGAATAGCGGGCGAGCGCCGCGGTGTCGTCGAGGGAGCCAAAGAGCCGCTCCACCTCCGCGAGCTGGTTAACCAACTGCTCGCGGATGTTCTCACCGGCAACCTTGGCGATGTAGCCGTGATAGAATGGGGCGGCCTCATCGGGGGCGGGGCGGGGGATCGACAGTGAGGGCATCGTGAGCTTCAGAGGTCATCAGGGCAAGCCGCGCAGGTACTGGTAACTGGTTCGCATCGATTGGGTGGGGTTGCGAGGACTGTCGTGCTCGACAAAGAAGTATTGCAACCCCGCCTGGGCACGAGCCGCAAGGATTTTTGGGAAATCGATCCGCCCGCTGCCTACGTCGGTGATCCCACCCTTCAGATCCATGTCCTTCAGATGACAAAGATGGAACCGGCCCGGGTAGTCGTGAAAGTAGCCCAGTGGGTCCTCGCGTGCCTTTGACATCCAGTAGAGATCGACCTCCATTGCCACCAGCCTAGGGTCGGTATCGTCGAGAAGAATGCGGTAGGGCAGGGTTCCATCCACGGGCACGAACTCGAAATCGTGGTTGTGGTATGCCACCCGCATGCCCCGGTTCTGGGCCAGCGTACCGACCTCATTCAGCCGCCTGGCGGTCCAACGGAATCCATCGAGTGTGGCCTGTTTTTCGGAAGGCAGCGATGCGAGGATCAGATACTTGTGACCCAGCTCGGCGGCGACATCCAGTATCTCCGACAGGTCCAAGGCTGCGTTATCGAGGGGGAGGTGCGCCGACGGCGCGCTCAGTCCCGCCTGGTCGAGCCAGCGACGCAGCGTGCGGGGCGGATGGTGGAAGTAACCGGCGAATTCCACCTCACGGTAGCCCACGGCCGCCACCTGCTCGAGCGTGCGCGGGACGCTCTCCTGCATGAGGTCGTGCACGGTGTACAGCTGAAGGCCTAGCGCATTCAGGGGTGTGCGGGTCCCTGCCATCGGGACTGCTGAACCAAGTGTGCTGGCGGCCGCTGCCATCAGAAAATCCCGGCGTTGCACTAGCCCTCCAGCGCCCGGCTGTTGCCTGCATCAGATCCCACCCTTCTCAGATTCCGAACTGCCTGAAGTGATGTTCGATATGCAGATACACCATCCGGCCCCACTCCCAGGTCGGGAGCGCCCCGAAGGCGGGATGCGCGCTCCACTGACAATCGGCCTTCCGTCCGTGGGCCACGAATCGGGTCAAGGCCGCCTCCCATGTCTGGCGGTCCTCCTCCCACTTCCCCGGCTGGGTCTGTTGAAACGCGGGCATGGTCGGAAGCGTTCCCTTGGGCCAGGGAAGGACATACACGAACAGCCATCGGAGGGGAAAGAACCGGAAGGGAGTGGACCTGGGTGGAGATGAGGTTTCTCCCAGGGGGAGGCGGAACGCATCGACCAGGTGGCAAAGCATCTGGGCGGCATGCATCCGGCCCCAGAGGGGCGTGGCATCCGGGGTGAGACGGGCAAGACGGCCGCGGACCGCGGCCTCGGCATCGGGATCGAAGATCGATGGCATGGTGGTCTCCGCGGGCTAGATCGCGTCGGCCTCCACGCAGGTGCGGGCCCAGGGAACGATTTCGAGGCGCTGCACGGGGATCTGGCTGCCGGTGTGCTCGCAGATACCGAAGCGGTCCGGTTCTCTATAGAGCCGCCGCAAGGCCTCGTTGATCTCCTCCAGCTCGTGGCTGGCCCGCTCGGCCTGGACGGTATCCATCTCCTGGTCGTAGCTGTCGGTGCCGTGGTCGGCCACGTGAAAGGGATAGTCGGACAGGTCGCCCGACGCGGCGGTCACGCTGGTCTCGCTGTCCTGGTCGAAGCGCCGGAGCACGCTGAGCACCCGAGCCCGCTCTTCGAGGAGCCGTTTCTCTATACGATGCCGTTGTTCTTCGGACAGGGCCATCGTTCAAGCTTGAGCCTCCGCCATCCGAAAGCAACACCCGGATGGGGACGCCTCTTACCGTACGTCATCCAGGCCCGCCACGCGCCGGAGGTCAGCCTTCTCGGCCTGAGTCACTTCGGTCCAATGCTTGTCCTCGAGTGCCGCGTAGAGGGCGTAGAGCAGGTTGGCGGTGGCGGCGCGCCCTTCGCGGATCGCCACCCGGTGGAACGCGGCCACGGGCCCTACGCGCCGCAGCTCGGCCACAGTGCCGATTCCGGCGCTCACCAGCCACCGCGCGCTCGCAGGGCCAAGATTCGGGAGTGCGGCCAGCTCACGTTCACCCGCTGGTTGCTGAGCTACTGGGCGCCCCTTGGTATCCAGACGTACTTCGGTGAGGTGAGACCGGCCAGGAAACCCAGCACACCCCCGGCTCCGGCCCCGACGAGACCGAGCCCCAGTGCTCCGTTGCCGGCGGTTGGTGGTCGGCTGCAATCGCTACACTGGCCCGCACCGCCGACGATGGCGCCGGTCAGGGCACCTGCGGCGCCACCGATCGCGAGGCCAAGCGCGGCGCCCCGCCAGTGCTGGTAGCCGGTCCGTTTCCGCATACTGTCGGGAACGGTCACCAGGTCTAGGGATGGAAGCTCCGCCCCGATCCGCGGAGGACGCTTTGGCGAGAGTCGGCCAACGAGGTAACCGAGTCCCCCGCCCAGGGCCGCGCCTACGAGGCCCAACGCGATAGCATTCTCGGTCTCGGCGGACGGGCAGGGAATTCCGGGCTCCAGCGCACACCCACCCGAAACCCGTGAGCCCACCCAGACGCCCAATGCGCCGAATACCACACCACCAAACGCCAGGCCCTCGTAGCGATAGTCCCCAAGACCTTCCGATTTGCCTTGGGCCGTACGCCGCGACGTGGTGGGTTCGGAGGAGGTAAGGGCTGGTTCCCAACGGATGAATGGAGCGGCGTGCTGCTGGGCGGGCAGGGAAACCTCGCCGCCAAGCAGGAGTAGGCCGGTCACGATGAGGCCGGTCCGCATTGTGAGGCCTAAAGGGTGCGGATGGCGGCCCGCACCTTGGTCGCCAGCTCGGGCGGGACCTCGGTAAGCTCGTGCACGTTCCGGGCGTGTACGACCGCCTTCTGCAGCACCTCCTCTTCCGTCGTTCCGCGCGCCTCAAAATCGCAGTTCAGGCCGACATCGCGGCAGCGGAGTTGCTTTGCCATGGACGTACCCTCAGTGTGGGTTGTAAGCCGGCACTGGAACCTTCTGATGTACAGGCAACTCCCAGGTACGTCAACCCACTTCGTCTTCCGGCAGCCGGACCGCCGGCAGCTCCAGCCGCCAGAGAATCGCCGCCAGGCGAAGGCCGGCAATGATCCCCATCCCGGCCGGCGCGGCCACATCCGAGAAAACGTGCAGCCCCTCCAGCACGAGATAACTCACCGGCGCTGTTGCGGAACGAAGTCCCCGTTGCAGACCTCCGCCTGGAGGCTGTGACCACGAGACGCAGTGGAAGCACTGGCACTGCAGTCCCTCAGCGCGCGCCGAACGGGTGATTCGCTGCGGGTGGATCGATGGCACGGAAGGCTCTTGCTCGGAAGACCCAGGTGAGTGCGACCTGGGAGGCCCCTGGACCTCACTGGGCCGCTGCTTGCCCGGCCGCCCGGCCGGTCGCCCAGGCCCAGAGGAAGTTGTACCCGCCGATCGGCCCGAACGCGTCCAGCACCTCGCCGCACAGGTAGAGACCCGGATGCCGGCGGCTCTCCATCGTCCGGGGATCGACCTCAGCCAGACTCACTCCGCCCCCAGTCACCTCGGCCTTCTTGTACCCCTCGTCCCCGGTCCAGGGCAGCTCGCCCCGTACCAGCACCCCGATCAGCCGAAGCCGCTCTTCCCGTCCAAGCTGTGCCAGCCGCCTGGACGGCGGAACCCCGGCCATTCCAGCGAGCGTATCCGCGAGCCGCTCGGGCAGCTCGCGCCGAAGCGCCCCGGCCACGGTACGTGTCCCTGCCGGCTTGAGGACGGCCTCCCACGCCGCCTCGTCCAGGCTGGTCCAGCGTACCACTAGACGGGCCTCCGCGTTTCCCTCCCTCCGGGAGCGTGCGATTACGTGGGAGACGTCCAGCGCCGAAGGCCCACTGTAGCCTCGGTGGGTGAAGAGGAATCCCCCGCGCGACATTGAGCTCCGGGCGTCGTCGAGGGCTGTGATCGTTACTGGAAGTGAGACCCCCGCCAGCGCGCCGAACGGGGCCGGTTCCGCCACCACCGGCGTGAGCGCCGGATACGTGGTATGGATGGTATGTCCCAGCGCCGCCAGCATCGCGAGCCCGCGGCCGTCACTTCCCGTGTTAGGAACCGAGAGCCCCCCACTGGCGACAACCACCGCGTCCACGGTGAGCGGTGGGGCCCCGTCGCACGCTACCGTCCACCCCGCGGCCGATGGCACGAGACCGATGACAGTTGTGTCGGGGAGAAACCGAGCGCCCCGGCGGGCCGCCAGCGCCAGCAGCCCGTCCCGCACGTCGCGCGCGCGATTCGATGCCGGAAACAGCTTGGCCGACTCTTTCTCCTCGACCAGGGTCAGTCCAAGCTCGCGCTCGAAGAAGCCGATCTGCTCCGCCAACGGCCAGGAACGGAGCATCTTGCGGAGTGTGTTGGGCGAGGAATCGGTGACGAACCGGCGCTCGTCCACCCGCGATGGGAGGATGTTGCAGCGGCCGCCGCCGCTGATCAGAATCTTGCGCCCCCCGTCACGGGTGCGTTCCAGGAGGAGGGTCTCCGCGCCGGCGGTGGCCGCAAATATGGCCGCCATGGTGCCGGCAGCGCCGGCCCCCACGACCGCGACTCGGGTCACGGCTCAATCACCTATGAGAGGGTCATGCGACACAGAAATCCGGCCCCAGCGGGAATAGGCTTTCCTCTGGAATGACACTCTCCAGCACCGACGGGCCGCGCGAATGACGAGAATCGACCACTCCCCATCCCGCCAGGCCGCCGCTAAAGACTCGACCGGTTTGGTCCACGTCCGCGGAGCACGGGAACACAATCTCAAGAACGTAGATCTCGATATCCCCCGTGACGCCCTGGTCGTGTTCACCGGCGTATCTGGCTCAGGAAAATCATCCTTGGCATTCGGCACCCTCTACGCCGAGGCGCAGCGGCGGTACCTCGAATCGGTCTCGCCCTATGCCCGGCGCCTGTTTCATCAGATGGCCGTGCCGGAAGTCGACCGGATCGACGGCCTGCCCCCTGCGGTGGCTCTCCAGCAGCAGCGGGGCTCGCCCACCACCCGCTCGTCAGTGGGAAGCGTTACCACGCTCTCCAATCTGCTTCGCATGCTGTACTCGCGCGCAGGGGAATACCCGCCTCGCCAGCCCCTGCTGTACGCCGAGTCCTTTTCCCCCAACACCCCAGAGGGCGCCTGTCCCCAGTGTCATGGGCTCGGCCGAATCTATGAGGTGACCGAGAACTCGATGGTTCCGGATGACACACTGACCATCCGCCAGCGCGCCGTGGCGGCCTGGCCGACCGCTTGGCAGGGCCAGAATCTACGCGATATCCTGACGACGCTGGGCCATGATGTGGACCGTCCCTGGCGGGAGCTCCCCCGGAAGACGCGCGACTGGATCCTGTTTACCGATGAGCAGCCGACGGTGCCGGTGTATGCCGGATACACCGCTGACGAGGTGCGCCGCGCGCTCAGGCGAAAGGAGGAGCCCAGTTATATGGGAACCTTCACCGGTGCCAGGCGGCACGTACTGCATACCTTTGCGAATACGCAGAGCCCGATGATGAAGAAGCGGGTGGCGCAGTACATGCTGAGCAGTGTCTGCCCGCTCTGCCACGGCAAGCGGCTGCGACGGGAGGCGTTGTCGGTAACATTTGCCGGCATGGACATCGCCGATATGTCCCGGCAGGCGTTGAAGCGGCTGGCCGGGATCTTCCGTCCCTATGCCGGAGGATCAGCCCCCGGAGTAGCAAAACTGAAGGAGGAGCATCCGGAGAAGGCGGTGGTCACCCAACGCATCGCTCAGGACCTGGTGGCGCGGCTCGGCGTCCTCCTCGAGCTTGGGCTGGGCTATCTGTCGTTGGATCGCAGCACGCCCACGCTCTCCCCCGGCGAGCTCCAGCGCCTGCGGCTTGCCACCCAGGTGCACTCCAATCTTTTCGGCGTGGTGTACGTGCTGGATGAGCCCTCCGCAGGGCTCCATCCCCGAGATACCGAGGCGCTCTTGGCCGCGCTCGACAGGCTCAAGACCTCCGGTAACACCCTCTTTGTCGTGGAGCACGATCTGGACGTGGTGCGCCATGCCGACTGGATCGTGGATGTGGGGCCGGACGCGGGTGAGCACGGCGGGCTCATTCTCTACAGCGGCCCGCTCGAAGGGCTGGCGCAGGTCGAGCGGTCCCGAACCCGCCGGTATCTTTTCAGCGACTCGCCATTCCCGGCGCGGACGCCGCGAGCACCCAAGAGCTGGCTGCGCCTGAGCGGAATCACCCGAAACAACCTGCACAACCTGGATGTCGCGTTTCCGCTGGGGGTGTTCACCACGGTGACCGGAGTGTCCGGCTCGGGCAAGTCGAGCCTGGTGAGTCAGGCTCTGGTGGAGCTGGTAGCAGAGCAGCTCGGCCATGCGCTCTCCCCCGAGGACGACGAAGGCGAGGCGCTGGAGCGAGCCCCAGTGGTCCCGACCGGAGGACGGATCGCCGAAGGTATGGAGGGGATCAAGCGCCTGGTGGTGGTCGATCAAAAGCCGATCGGGCGCACCCCGCGCTCGAATCTGGCGACGTACACCGGGCTATTCGATCACGTCCGAAAGCTTTTTGCGGCGACTCGGCAGGCCCGCGCCCGGCATTATGACGCCGGCCGCTTCTCGTTCAATGTTGCCAAGGGCAGATGCGAGACCTGCCAGGGTGAAGGGTTCGTGATGGTCGAGCTGCTCTTCCTGCCGAGCGTGTATGCACCCTGTCCCACCTGCCACGGCGCCCGGTACAATGTCAGGACCATGGAGATCCAGTATCGCGGCAAAAACATCGCCGAGGTCCTCACCCTGACCGTTGACGCCGCCTTCGAGTTCTTCGTCGATGAGCCTCATGTCCGTCGCGCGCTCGAGGTTGTGCGACAGGTCGGCTTGGGCTACCTGAGGCTTGGTCAGCCGGCTACCGAGCTCTCGGGCGGGGAGGCCCAGCGGGTCAAGCTGGCCACCGAGCTGCAACGCCCGCACCGGGGAGACACGCTCTATGTCCTCGACGAGCCCACCACGGGGCTGCATCCAGCGGATGTCGAAAGGCTGGTGGCACAGCTCGATGGACTGGTTGCAGCGGGGAACACGGTCATTGTCGTCGAGCACGACATGCGGGTGGTCGCCGGCAGCGACTGGATCGTGGACATCGGACCTGGCGCTGGTGAAGAAGGCGGAGGCGTGGTTGTCTCGGGTTCACCACCGAAAGTGGCCCGTTCGGGGGAGAGCCGAACCGCACCCTACCTGGCGCGGTTCCTGAATCGGCCGGCTACCGAGGAAAGCGAGAGCGACAAATCGTCGGAGCTACTGGTGGGAACCACCTGACCCTGCGTGGGCGGCAGCCCGGGGCGGGGCGCCGGAGTGGAGAGACTGAAACAACACGCGGGCAGTCACGGCCACATCTCGGACCGCGGCGTCGAAGGCGTCCTGGTTCGCGCGGGAGGGAGCGGCGAAGCCGCTGATCTTGCGGACAAACTGCAGCGCGGCGTCGTGCAGCTCCTGATCGGTCGGCTGATGCTCGGGGTGCCGCAGCCGCTTGATATTCCGGCACATGGTGGCGTCAGCCTTTCCGTACCTGGTTCAGATTCACAGATCGTGGAGTGTTCGCGCTGACTCCGGGTCGATGCCGTGGGTTATCCTTACACCCAGGTTGTCGACCAGAAATTCTTCGAACGTCACCCACTTCCCATCCACCTTGATCTTCCTGCTCCAGGCGCAGACGGTAACCAGTTTCTCGAGGTCAGCCGAGCGCGCTGCGCCCTGGAAGACTTGAGAGAGGGACCCGATGGTTTTTCTAGCGGAGAGGCGTAGCTCCATCTGATCCATGACCAGGCCGGCAAACTCATGTAGATCCGCGAGGTCTTCTGGGCTGAGCTCCCGGGGCTTGAAATCAATGATGTTCATGGTTCCCAGCCGATGCCCGTCGTGGGTCACTAGAGGCACCGCGGCGTAGAACCTCACCCCCATTTTCCCCGCGACCAGTGGGTTTGCCAGGGTCCGGGGATCTTCCAGGGCGTTGAGGACCACGCAGGCCTCGTCACTGAAGATGACGGAAGCACACAGCCCGGGTGAGCGGGGAATCTGCTCTGCCTCGACACCATGCCGGGACTTGAACCAGATTCGATCCTCGTCCACCAGGGACACCAGAGCCACCGGCACATTAAAATGGCGTGCCGCAAGGGCGGTGATCCGGTCGAAGGCGCCGTCGGGGGGCGTATCCAGGATCTCGTAGCTATGTAGCGCCGCGAGGCGTTCGGCCTCTCGCCGGCTCGCAATATCCGTCATGGCTTCCCGTTCCCGTACCGATTCTTGAAGTGGACGCTGCCGATCCGGAGCAAGTGCGTCCCAATAAACTGGAGCCTCCCGGCGCCTAACGGAAGGCTCGGTCTCGTGCCCATCCCAGGGGAATCCTCCCCCAATTAGAGGCCCTGCCGGTACCGACGAACAGGTCACGCTCCCATGGGTCCAACGAGCTCCGAGCTGGAATTCCCGCTTCATCGAACCACTGAAGCCACCGGGAGCTAGCGAGGATGCCTTCCACATGCCGGTCGTGCGCCACGGTGACGGTTCCATCGGGGGCTCGCAGGAGGAAGGTCGTAGTCGGCGACATAGGTATCATCGTTCGGATCCGGATCCCAGGTCCATTCGAGGTAGCGGAGCCCGCGACCATCGGGGGCGTCGTGCCCACCCTGGTCGCTACCTGGTTCAAAGGTCTCCCGAACATGATCCGGGAGGACGGCGACCCTCCCCCCGCGACGGCAATGTATTGCCGCAGTTTGGAGTGTTTCCCGGACGGCGGTGGGGTCGGTGGCATACATGATGGCATCGTGGATCAGGACCACGTCGAACTCGCGGCCCAGCCTGAGCGAGCGCATGTCGCCGGTGAGATGCTCGCACTGAGGATTGACGGTCCGACTGACGGCCAGCATTGCCGGAGACAAATCGGTCAGGGTCAGCCGGAAGTGGGATCTGAGATAAGACGCGGGGCTGCCCCCGTCGGCGCCGAGTTCCAACAGGGTCGGCGATGAGCCGGGAACCGACCCCAGGCCGGAAAGCAGGTGCTTCGCCTCCTCCTCGTAATCACTGGGCGGCGACAGGAGCGGCCACCACGCGGCGAGCTCATCGTATAGCCGGGGCAGGGCGGGGGTCATCGAGGAGCGCCTAAATGAGGTCGGTCAGTTCGGGGTGGTGGGTGCGGAGGGCCGCGGCCGCAGCCGGCTGATCGCTGGCCAGCGTAAAATCGCGGAAGTCGAATCCAGGCCCAACGGTACAGCCGACCAAAGTATACGCCCCGGTAGAACGAGCGGCCTGCCACCAGCCCGCGGGAACGGTCCACGCCGGGCGTTGCCCGCCGTCGAGGGGCCCAAGCCGGTGGCGACTGACTTGGCCAGCGTCGGGCGACGCCATCCAGAGATCGAGTGCCGCGCCCTCATAGAAGTGCCAGATCTCGTCCGATTGCACCCGATGCCAGCGGCTTACCGCCGCGCCGGCCAGCAGAAAGTAGATGGCGGTGAGCGCTGCGCGCTGCCCTCGGCCATCCGCCGGAAGCACGGTGGCGTCGGACCGGTACAGCTCGCCGTAGTAGCCGCCCTCCGGGTGAGGGATCAGCCCCAGTGCGGAGATGAGACCCTGGGCCCGGTCGTTCACGTTGTTGTTAGGCGGCGGGCCCGGAACGTAAAGGTCGAAAGTGGAGCTGGTCGCGAAGGCTCTGTAGCTCCCGATAGTAATAGAGAGCAGTCGGCCGCCCGGACGGGAACCTGAGCCGCTCGAGAAACTCGATCTCCTCTTTCGTCGCCGAACCGCTGAGCGACCGATCCGCTAGAAACTCCGCTACCCCCGGCTCCCGCTTCCGGCGGTCGCTCCAAAGATCTTCTGTGTCGAGAGATCGAGCGAGGTGCTCGGCGCCAGAGAGGCTCCACTCAGGGGCTCCCGATTTGCCCGACGGTGACCGTCCCCCCGCCGTCCGCAGCCCGGTCATCTATTACCCCAGCGATGGTCGTGTAACAAGGCGGGCAAATGCCATGGGTTACGCCGGGCATGGCCTCGCCGCCGAACAGCCCCAGTCTCTGTATGGCCTCCTCGACCTCGACCCACCCACCCGTCGGAAGCCGGCTCCGCTTGCACCAGCCACACATGGCCAGGAGACCCGCCCCCCGGGTGACCTCAGGCTCCAGGAGGGACACCGATGGCCGAGGTTGCTCCAGCACGGACGTCACCTTGAACCCAACTCCGCCGTCTGGGCCCCCGGTGATTTCCATGGCCAACAGGCGTCGGCGGCAGGGGGCATCACACCGGAATCGGAACCGCACGGGGGGGCCGCCCCGGCGCAGTCGCTGGACCATGGCCTGGTACAGCTGGGTCGTCGTGGCGTCGGCCAGAAAGTCCCACAGGGGCCGCCCCAGAATGTGGGACGCCTGCAGCGCCAGGCCTCTGTTGGCCGTGGCAAAGCTGAGCCACCCCTCGCCGACCTCGGCCAGCCGATCCTTACTGTCGATACGGTAGACGACTTCCGGGATGATATCCATGCCGAAACATGGCGAGGTGGGCGGATTGCCGGCTAGTCATGGTGCTTGCTTCATCGATCCAGGGCCCGCGTGCACCTGGCGCACCAACTCCTCGCCGGCCAGGAGGCCCACGGCAACCGACGCAAGGGGAGAGCATCATGATCGTGGGGGCAGCGGGAACCGTGACCGGGTTGCCTACCCACGAGGACCTGATCACCATCGCGGGAGCAGTGGTTGGAGGCGTGGCCTGTATTTCTACCTTCAGGCCACCCGCTGACGTCAGACGGTCTCCTGCGCACCATCGAAGAACTCAACGACGCCGGTCTCGAGTGAGTACTCGGCACCGACGATTCGCAGACCCTCATCCTGAATCAATTGCTCGAGCACCTCCGAGCCGTGTCGGAGGTGATTGACCGAGCCGCGGATATTAGCCCGGACCCCCTGCGCCACCAACGCCTCCATATCGTGTCTGAGGTCGGTCGCCAGCAGCCCCTCAACCGAAGGTCGCACGCGATCGACTATCGCCCGCAGGTTGCGGGACTGGTTTTCGGTCGGCCGCTGCAGCTCTTCGAGGGTGGCCACGATTGCCCCACACTGCGAGTGGCCCAGAACCACCACCAGTCGGGTCTCGAAACGCGCGGCGGCGAATTCCACGCTGCCCACCTGGGAGGGAGCCACGATGTTCCCGGCGACGCGAATCACGAACAGGTCTCCCAATCCCTGATCGAAAACGATCTCCGCCGGAACCCGTGAGTCGGAGCATCCGAGGATGATCGCGAACGGTTGCTGCCCGGTCGGCAGTTCCGCGCGCCTGGTGGGACGCGGGAAGGCATCACCGCTGTCGAGGTTCGAGGCGAACCTGAGGTTGCCCTCTTGCAGACGCTTCAGTGCTTCGCGCGCGGGAATCAACCGTCGGTCCGCGGAAATTTGTGATCCTCGACGAAGGCTACCCAGTCACGAAGCCGCTTGAACGTGGCGATGGAGGCGCCGGTAATACCGTACAACATCCATATGGCTGGCACACCGCGCGTCCCGTCGATGCCGGCCACAATCAGGCTCAGGTGCGCGGTGCTGTCGCGGGCAAGCTGCACTACCGCCTCGACGCACGTTGGAGCCGCCAGCCCGTCCCCACCCTCACCGCAATCATTGGCTTCCCATCGAATCGCCTCCGCCGAGCGGCCCGGGAGTTGAGCCAGCCACTGCTCGAGCGGGACACTGGGAAAGCCGGAGTCGAGGGATGCGACCAGGACCCGTTGCACCTGCTGGACCAGCGCAGACTGCTGTGCGCTTGCCGATCCCCCAGCGCCCAAGGCGACGAGAACCGCAGCAAACGACGGGGGCAAGAGCTTCATATCCCGCGCGATGGCGCTTGGCGCCATCGGGTTACCGCCGTCGCCACCGCCCAGACCGCTCCCAGCGCCGCATAGAGCGCGGTCGCGACCAGTACTCCCGCCACGCCGTTTGGCATGATGCCAAATTCCTCCACTGGGAACAATCCTGCGCCGAATACCTTACGCGCACCGCCATAATAGGGTGACAGGCCCAGGTAGGCCAGGAATCCATTGCTGCCCGCACTTATGAGGGGCAGCGTCCACAAGGGCAGAGCGCCGAGCAGCAGCGCACCGACAATGGCACCGCGCATTGGGGAGAGCCAACCGGCCGACCACCAGCTTTGGCATCAGTCATGGACCCGCCCGGTGATGTCGATGGTCGGCGCTCCGGCTGCGTCACTCCAGCCCACCACCGAAAACCCCCAAACCGACCCAGGCAGCCAGGCCCGAATACCGCGGCGAAGGTCCGGCTGGAATCGAGCCGCTGGCGCTCGAGGGCTTGAATGGTTTGGAGGGCCAGGGCCACGGAATCCCCTCGGGAGGTTCCATACAACGTGTCGGCCCGGACGACCGGCTCTACCACGACAGCCGGAGCACCTGCCGCCGTGACGCGCAGCGACGAGGGGAACCGTGGGCTCGGCCCTCCCGGGCTGGGGATCGGATAGGGCTCCCAATGCGCGCAGCCGACGAGCAAGAGTGCCGGAGCGAGCTGGTGCCACAAACGGAGATGAGCCACGTGCGCCTCAGCCGTTGTAGGGCTGCGAGGAGCGCGGGGCGTTTGGTGCCTGTTCATCCAGCGACTGCCGATATCTCACGCAGCCGCGGAGGAATTCCGGCCAGTCTGGTACGATGGGGACCGGATCCGTTTTCTCGGGCAGGAGGGTCCAGAGAGCGGGGTGGTGCCAGCAGAGCTCCTGGCTTGTGCTGTCCCGGTGGGAGCGAATGCCGCGGCGGAGCTTGCGAACCTCTTCCAGGAGCAGCTCGCGAGACATGCCGGCGAGATCTTCGTCCATGTCGCTACGTCGCCTTGGTCGTGGTGATCGAGTCGACGACCTCGCACACAATGGGCTCGAAGCGCGTCGCGCGAACGAGCAGCTCGGCCTGCTTATCCGGTTTCACAGTGAAGATGTTGACCAGGGTCATGAGTTGGCGACCCCTCTCGATTACTGCCATGACTGTCCTCGCCTTGAGATCGGATAACTTCCGGCGGCTACCGGTTAGGATCGGAAGCCGACCACCACCTGCCGAGCCTCGGGCCGATCGACCCCGGGCCAGAGATCGCTGTGCCATTCCACAATGGCCTCTATCTCAGACAGCAGGACCCACAGATTACCCTGGTCCAGCTTTGGATGAAGCCGCTCAATGTTCTCCAGCTCATCCCGGGACTGCACTGCGCCCAGGCGCCGCAACACGGTATCCAGGTCTGCCTGCGTCAGGGCACGAAGATCCCAGACCCGCAGCGGGACCATTTCTGCCTTGTCATCGACCGCAAACACGCTCTTGATGTAAAAGGACTTGCCGGAGCGCAGGATTAGCTCGAGCACGAGGGGAGGGATCGTTTGGCCCTTGGCCCGATCCAGGTATTGCCGCACGGTCAAACTCATGAGCCGACCCTTTCCCGTTGTTCCGCCTCGAAGCGCCGCTTGATCTCTTCGGATGAGACGGCCTCGAGCTCCTGTCCCAGCAGCCACTCGTGGCCGAACGGGTCGCGTACCCGGCTCTGCCGTTCGCCGTGCCCGTAGTCCACCGGCTCCCGCAAGACCGTGGCTCCCGCTTCGCGGGCGCGGGCAGTGACGGTGTCCACGTCGTCGACATGCAGGTGAATAGTCGTCCCCGTGCCGCCGAACGCGAGCGGGCTGCGAATCCCGTACTCAGGATGCTCGTCGACCAGCATCATCAGGACGGGTCCCAGCTTCAGCTCGGCGTGCGCGACGCGCCCGCTCTGGTCGGTAAGGCGCAGGATCTCCTCGGCACCGAAGAGGCGGGCGTAGAACTCTAGGGCGGCGGCGGCGTCGCGCACGCAGAGATAGGGATAGACATCGCGAACCACCGGCACGGAATCGGCCGCCTTCTCGGTCATTGCTCCTCCGTTTCATGGTCAGGTGCCGGCGCATCCGCGTCCTAGAGTCCGCGCGGTCTCAATCCCCTAGCTGGCATGACCGCTCGGACCGGCAAATTACTATCGCTGCCGCGAACATGATCCCCATCCCCAGCCCGACGCTCCTCAAGAAGCCAGCGGTAGGGTTGCCAAGGCGCACCGAATCCACTGCCGCACAGGGCACCGCAACGCGGCAGCTGTCACACCCCGGCGCACGGGTGAATGGTACGCCGCTGATGGAGTCGGCCGCGATCACGAGTGCGTGCCACCGGAGCGCATGACCCTGGGACCACACCTGCGCCTGCTGCCGGCGTGGCAAGGGCCAGTGGCGAGCGGTGTCCTGCGCCACCCGGTACCGCAGCCCGACAGGAGCAAAGCCAGGTTAGCGAGCCGGTGTAGACTCACGCGGCATTCACGAAGAGAAGGAATACCCAGAATGAACACAGCTGAAAACTACTCCAGGCATGGCACGTGGTTGAAGGGATTGCTCCTGGTGGCCCCGGTGGCTGGATGTGACGGAAGCAATCCGGCCGACCTGTCTCCCAGCGATCCTGGCGCGGGTCCGGGCACGGGGGAGCGGCAGGCCAGAGCCCGGCGCCAGCCCAGCTTGGAGCGGCCGGCACATATGTGATTCTGGCACAAGAGGCCACCTCGAACGTTCCAACGTCCGCCATTACCGGAAACATCTAGGCGAGTCCGGCCGCCGCGAGCTTCATCACCGGTTAGGCGCTGGATCTTCCCGCAGGCGGGGCGTTCTTCACATCGGCTATACCCGAACCCCCGCTAGACTGCGGGCTACCGGCGCCGCCAAGCTGCGTTCGCGACTCCACCGCTCGGGGCCTGCTCACCCGCCAAACCCACCAGGCCAGGACAGCCTGAAACGGTAGCCGCAGCCACAGCAGCAGCTCCTCCCACCAGAGCCCGCCGCCGGCCCGAACGAGCTGGAGCATCTCCACGTTTGCCGGCAACAAGGCGATGAGGAGGATGATGAGGCCCACGCCAGCCGCCTGGCGTAGGCCCGGCACCAGCAGTCCTACCCCACCCGCGATTTCTGCTGCGCCGCTGACAGCGACCAACGTGGCCGGAAGTGGCAGGTACGACGGCATGATGCTCAGGTAGTAGGCCGGGACGACAAAGTGCAGCGCACCTGCCGCCACAAAGAAAAGTGCCAGAGCGGTCCGCGCCGCCCAGCTCCCTGTCACCCAGCCGCTCCGTGCCCGCAAAATGCTTCCCTCCTCAGTGAGCATTATCGCTCGGTCCGGACCAGCGAGCCGATAAGCGCCCCGACCACCGCGGGCGGGACCAGAAACACCAACACGGCTCGGCCGACCTCGTCGGCCCCGCATACTGTATCGGGATCGCTGCAGAACCCGACCAGGAACACCGTCGTGGCTGCTACCCCGACCAGCCCTCCGATCAGCAGGCCGGTCCCGGCATGAGAACGGGTAGCAGAACTTCCCTGGAGCGGGTTGAGAGAAACACGGGCCGATTCCACACTCTGTCCCGGGCGGTGTCTCTGGAGTAACTCCCCGACGTGCCAGGTCGGCAGCGGGAGGTCTCGAACCTGCGCAGGCAAGGCGGCAGGGAGTCCAGCGCCGAGCGCATGGATGAGCACTCCGGCGGTCAGCAGTACGGGGAAGCGCATTGTGGCTCCTCAGGGGATGGCGTCCCCAACGCTAGGACGGGCCCGTCCTCTAACCGTGACTTCGAGTGCCTTGCCCTTCACGGCCGACCAAGATCGTCGGTCGCGGCCGCATCCGAGATGTAGGCGTAGCCAACAGTGGTTCGAAGTCATCTACCAGTAGCCCAGCGCCGGCGACGGGAACTCCGGCGGCGGTAAGCCGCCCTTGACGTACGCACAGTGGGTAGGAGGAAACTCACCCCCTGGTTCGGGGCAGGGCGCCCCGGAACTGGGATCGGCACAGGCCGCCGCACAAGTGAGGGAGCCAACACAGCCACAACCGGGAAACGAGCGGTCATACGCGCCTCCTTGGGGCGGGAGTGCCCTAGGCCAGGTTCTCCTGAATGAAGCGCGGACTGAGATGTACATCAACCTGGACGAGGGGGGCGTCGCCAGTACAGCGGAAGCTATGGATCTCCCCCGCCTTGATGACAAGAATGTCACCGGCGCCGGCTTCGAATTCCTCGCCGTTGACGGTCCAGCGACCCCGGCCTTCCCGTACGAACTGGACTTCATCGTACGGGTGACGATGGGGCCCGGGACCACGCCCGGGGAGGGCGCTCAGTAGGAAGACAGAGACATTGACGTCCCCGTTCTCGGCCCCGACGAACTGGTGAGAGCTTCCCAGAAAGGGCAGGTCCTCCTGCCGAACGCGGTGCATCCTGCTGATCTCCTGTGAAGGGGTCTGGCGGGGACTCCGAGGTGGCACCCCCCGGGCTTGGGCGCGTTACCGGAGCGAGGCGGCGTCCAGAGTAAGTAACACCTGTCGGGGGCTCCTTTAGCTCGAGATGCAGGAGAAATGGGGTTGACGGAGCCAGGACATGACCACACCGCTGCGCGATTTCCCGGAGTGGCCGCAGGTACAGGGCTTCGAGGTTGCGTCCAGGTAGTGTGCCGAAGGCATCATGACCCACCCGCAGTTCGCCCCTGCGGAGCAGGATGTCGGCTTCCACGCCCGGGAACCCGTATTGGAGGGCATCGTGGAGGGTTGAGAGTTCTCGTAGTCATTGTGCGCGTACGCCGGCAGGACCGGCCGGACGGGGCACGCCGTCGCTTGACCACCGGCAGGGCAAGGGTTGATCACGGCTGTGGCGACGAGACTCGCGAGCATGCGCGGCCGGCGGTAGGATGCGCGGCTAGGTGGCCGCATCGGACCCCCCCCACGCACGAGCTCAGGTCGTGCCGTTCTGACGGCCTGCGAACAGAGGGCCGATGACGAAGATCAGCAGCAGGAACGCGCCGGAGTTGAGCTGCCGGCGCTCGTGCCACGAGGCGACCTGCACACCAATGAGGAGCAGGAGCGCGATGACGCTAACCGCCTGTGGGAATGTGGTACGACGAAGACGCATGGTGGATAACCCCGATTGCCACATTGTCTATACATGTTGATCTACCAGAAACGTGTTTCCATAGAGGTGCTCACTCGCTGCCAATCCGCCGTTCTTCCCGTGCCTTGCTGAGTAAACGCTCCCCGAAACGAGCCGTTCCTGTGTTTCTGCCCAGCTCCTCTTCGAGGCCCTGGAAACCACGTTCGAGTGCCTCGAGCCGCGCAGTGACGCCGGCTGATGGTGATACCGGACGAGTGGCTCGCAGACGAGCGATCTTGACCGCCGCGACCGCAATGATCGCCACGACTGGTATGAGTGGGGCCAGAAACTCCGGGTTCATCTGGGCTTCCTCGTTTAGCCTTAAGGCTCTCCGCGCTGGCTCGGCGGCCCTGCCACGCTACTCGACGGCGGCCAGGTTGTACATCGCCCGCCAGGCACGGAACACCTCGCGGTAGTCATCCCCGGTGTACTCGACAGTCCGTCCCCCGGTCCGCACCGAGCCCGGCGCCAGCTCCGCCATGTCGGCCATCTGGGCTAGGGCGAAATCCACCTCCAGCCGGATCGGGGGCGCGATCCTGAGCAGCTTGTGCTTCCGGCGCAACGCCGCCCCCGCACCCATCCGGATCCGCTCGCACGCAACCGCCGGCGCCAGGCTCCTCGCGGCAAAACGTCCCACCGCCTCCTTCACCACGATGGTCTCGACCCCGTCGCCCAACAGCGTCCGTGCCTCGGCGGCCAGAGCCTGGTCGCCGCTGACCAGCGCCACCGGTACGCCGTGGACACCGGCCATGGCCGCGTTCAACGCCAGCTCGCCCACGGGCTCGCCGTTGAGACGCGCCTCATATACGCGGCTGGTATAGGTGTGATCGATCGTGGCATTCCGCGTGCCCGCCCGGGCATGATACCCGATGAACATTGCTGCATCGAACCCGCCATCGATGCCTTCGACCATCGAAAGGCGCTTCGGTCCGCCGCTCAACAGCTCCGCCGCCGGGTTGAGCTCTTCGGCAAGAAGATTGCGCATGAGCCAGTGACTGTCGTTCACGAGGACGGCTTTTGCACCGGCCTCCAGTGCGCCAGCAATTGCAGCATTGGCTTCGTTGGTCATCAGCCGGCGAAACCTGTTATACTCTCCAGCATGACGGGGCTCGATCGGATCGGTCTGATCTTCGTGGACGACTCCGGCGACGCCCTCCATGTCGACCGAGATGTAGACCCGCATGAGCTCTCCGATAGTGGCAGTCCGGCGCGAAGAATACCGAGGAACAATTATGGACGCATCTCGATGGAGCCTGGCGATCACGATCCTGGCGTTGGCCTGCGCTCCGCCCAAAGAGCGACCCGATGGCCAGTTTGTGCAACAGGGCCGGCTCTACACCGCATGGCTCTACGGCAACGAATACAACAAGCTCTGGGACCGTTTCTCCCCCGAGATGCGGCAGACCTTCGGCAGCGTGGGCGAGCTGGCGAGCTTCGCCGGTCAGGCGTTCAGCCATCTCGGTGCCGAGCGCAGAGTCGTGGATGAAAGCGTGATGGAGGCCGATCCCTTCCTGGTCTACACCCGTGCCGCGTCTTTCAACAAAACGAAGCACCCGATGCTGATCGAGTGGAGCCTGGGCCGCGATGGTGAGGTCACGGGCCTGGTGGTGCGTCCCACCCCGACCGATTCGGCAAAGCAGTAGGGAACCGCTTTTCCTTCTCAGCAGACCCTCCCGCCCAGCGGCACCTCCTGGTCCACCGCCAGCAACACCGTCTCACCCGCCTCATCGGGCAGGCCTAGCACCAGTACCTCCGACTGAAAACCCGCGACGTTCCGCGCTCCCAGGTTCACGGCTGCAACGACCAGTCTCCCAACCAGCTCATCGGCTCGGTAGCGCGCGGTGATCTGCGCGCTGGAGGTCTTCTCGCCCAAGGGGCCAAGATCGATCCAGAGCTTGTAGGATGGCTTTCGGGCTCGTGCATTGGGCTCGGCCCTGACAATGCGGCCGACACGAAGGTCCAGCGTTTCCAGCGCCTTGAGGGGATTCATCAAGAGCTCAGTGCAGCAGCTTGCCCCGGAGCACGGTCACGGCCTGCCCCCCGAGGTGTACCCGGTCACCCGCCACCCGCACCAGGACGGTGCCACCCCGAGACGACGCCTGGTAACCGGACAGCTCGTTGGTGCCGAGGCGCGTGGCCCAGAATGGGCCCAGGCCGCAGTGTGCCGAGCCCGTGACCGGATCCTCCGGTATTCCGTGGCGAGGGGCGAAAAATCGGGAAACGAAGTCGTGCTTCCCGTCGCTCGACCGGGCGGTCACCACGACTCCGCGAACCGGCAAGCGCGCGAGCAGCGTCAGGTCGGGCGCCAGCGATCGGACCGCGGCTTCCGACTCGATCTCGACGAGATAATCAAAGGCCGTCCGGCCCATATAATTGATCGGAGCACCGACGGCCCGCTCGAGGTCGGGCACCATGGCTGCCGGACGAACCGGTGTGGCCGGAAAGTCCAGCCAGATCATGTCGCCCTGTCGTGTGGCGGTGAGGACCCCGCTTCGGTATGAAAGGTGGCAGTCTCCCACGGCTCCAGATGTGATTCTTCCCAGAGCAGGTGCGCGCTGGCCAGCGTCGCGTGTCCGCACAGGTCCACTTCGGCCACAGGGGTAAACCACCGGAGGTCGTAGCCCTGCACTTGCCGCACCAGGAACGCCGTCTCGGCCAGGTTCATCTCCGACGCCACCTGCTGCATCCAGCCCGCGTCGCGCGGGGCCGGGAGCACGCACACGGCGGCCGGATTGCCGGAGAAGGGGCGATTGGTGAAGGCGTCGATCTGGCTGAAGGGCTGCGACCCGCTCACGGCAGCACCGCTTCGGCCTCGATTTCCACCAGCATCTCGGGGGAGATCAGCCGGCTGACCTCGACCATCGTGGCCGCGGGGCGAATGCTGCCGAAGACCTCACCGTGGGCTCGTCCGATCTCGCCCCATTGATCGATGCTCGTCACGAACATGCGGGTGCGCACGACGTGTGACATCGAGCTCCCCGCGGCACGGAGAGCAATGTCGATGTTCCTGAGCGCTTGAACAGTTTGGGTATAGGGATCCCCGGGTCCGACGACCTTGCCGTCAGCGCCCGTGGCGGTGGTACCGGAGACAAGAACCCGGTTTCCCACCCGGACCGCACGGGAGTAGCCGACAATCGCCTCCCATGGAGCACCGCTGGAAATGAGCTGCCGGTCCATGGAGCGCCGACGATCTAGTGAGGAAGGGCGGAAGAACCTTCGTCGAGGTGTCTTACATCGGCGAGAACGCCGGCGGCGATGCGATCCGAGGCAGGCGCCTCGTCGTAGAAGTTGGTCTCCAGACGCTGCCGCATCACCTGCAGTCGGCCCGGCTCGAGTGTCGTATTACTGCGGTGTCCTTCAGAATTCGGCACGCTCGACCTTTCCGAGTTCGGGCGCGCAACGCCGACGGTTACCGCTTCGGCGCCACCCCGTCTGTGATGATGTGCTACCGGAAGAGTTGTCGGCCTTCCGCCACCGAATCTTTACGCAGCTGCAGTAATTCTCATCGGTCATCGCCTACGGCAAGCGACCGGTACTCCGAAGATATTAACCAGAGATACCAAGGCGGGCCAGCCCCGAACAGCCACTCAAGTTAGACCGCTCTCCATCCGATCCTTCCTACGAGTTTCTCCGGGCGCCCGGCCGGGCCCGGCCCCCCTGGCGGCAACCTGGTCGAGGAGATCCATGCTGAACGTTGTGGTGCCGGACCGCGTGCTGCTTGTCGACGACGCCCCGGATGCACGGGCGACACTCGAGGCTCACCTCACGCAGCGCGGGTTCGAAGTGCTGACCGCCGCTTCCGCCGAGGACGCCCTTGGTATCCTCGCCCGCCAGAAAATCGGTTGCATGATCGCCGAGGCCCGGTTGTTCGAAGCCGGAGGCGGCGAGCTTCTGTCTCGAGCGCTCGCGCGGGACCCCAACCTGGCAGTCCTGGTGCTGAGCTCGCGGCCGGACGTCGCCGACGCGGTCCGCTATCTCCAGTACGGCGCCATGGATTACCTGCCCAAGCCCCTCAATCTGCCGGCCGCGGAAGCCGCGCTCCAGCGGGCGCTTCGCCGGCGCCTCGAGCGGATCCACGAGCGCGGCGCCGGCCGCATGCTCAAGGAAGAGCTGGTCAACCTCGGTGCCGAGCTCGCCCGTGAGCGGGCGAGAGTCGAAGGCCTCACGGTGGCGACCCTGGAGGCGCTGGTCTGCGTCGTTGAAGCGAGAGACACCTGGTTCGTGGGCCACTCACTTCGGGTGGCCCAGCTCGCGGCCTCCATCGCCTCGGAGCTGGGGCGAACCGACGAGGAGGTCGAGAGCGTGCGCCGGGCCGGGCTCCTGCACGACATCGGCATGATCGTGGTTCCCGAAGGCATCATGGGGAAGGAGGGAGAACTCAGTTCCGAAGAGCTCGAACTGATCAAGCGGCACGTGATCGTCGGGTCTGAGATCCTCGCCCCGCTGCCCCAGTTGGGACCCGTCGGCGCGTTCGTGCGTGCCCACCACGAGCGATGGGACGGTCTGGGGTATCCCGATGCGCTCGTCGGCGAAGCGATTCCCTGGGGTGCCAGGCTCATCGCCGCAGCCGAGCTCTATGACGCCTTCACCAGTGCACGTCCCTATCGCGACCAGCTGACGCCCGAGATGGCTGTGGAAAAAATGCTTGGCCTGATCGGCATCGTGCTCGCGCCGGAGGTTCACCGCGGTCTCGGAGCCCTGGTGGAGCGAGGTCGGGCCCTGGTCTTCGTGGATGAAGGACGCGGCAGGGAGCCCGGTATCGATGGCTCGCAGGTGCGCGCCGCCAGCTGAACTCCCTGCAAGTTGCCGATAACCTTGGCCGTTTCGGCGGCCAGTCTGCCCGCCTGCTCCCTCTCCCGAAAAGCGGGCCATTCCCTGCCAGCCACACTCCTCCAATTCTCCAGGGTCTAAGTCTATAACTCACAAACAGATCACCCCGACGTGCAAGGATCTGCGCGGTAGGCACAATTCTTTCCCCCCGAACTGGTACAGCGGTTGCCTTTACCTCCGGCCGAGAGCACGGAGCCGCCGAGCTCCCAATCCAAATACACTCCATGACGGATTCGAGATGCCGCTTTGCATGACCCGCGACAGGAACCGGGTTTGACCGCGGTTCCCATGCCGGAGGCCGAGGCCCGGATCGACGTGCTCTGGGCGCGGTACCGCTCGGCCGGCGACCCTGAAGCGCGGGCTCAGCTGCTGGCGCGACACCTGGGGCTCGTGCATCACGTAGCCCGGGAAGTGTCCAGCCGGATTCCGTCGATCGAGCTCGGAGAGCTGGTGAGTGCCGGCGCCATCGGGCTGATGAAGGCGCTCGACAGCTTCGATCTCTCTCGCGGGCTCGCGTTCAGCACCTACGCAGTCCTTCGTATCCGCGGCGCCATCCTCGACGACCTTCGAAGCCGTGACTCGACTCCCCGGTCCGTCCGCATGAAGCGCCGCAAGATCGAGGGCGTCGCCGCGTCCCTCGAGGGCGAGCTCGGGCGCGCGCCGACGGCCAAGGAGATCGCGGAACGGCTCGAGATCGATATGGAGACGTTCTGGAGATGGAAGGACGCGGTGGGAATCCACTGCGAGACCGACGTCCCGGCCAACTCGAAGGGGCAACGGGCCTCGCGCGATGCCGAGAACCACGCGGACCCCTCGGTCATGCTCGCCTCGCAGCACCTGGTGGATTCCGAACACGTAGCGCACCTGCGCCAGCTGATTTCGCGCTTGCCGGAACAGCAGCGCAAGGTGCTGGCGCTCTATTACTACGAAGAGCTCAACCTGCGGCAGGTCGGTGAGGTGTTGCATGTCAGCGAGTCTCGGGTCTCGCAGATCCGGAGTCAAGCGCTCCGCCAGCTCAAGGCCGAGCTCACCGGCGGGTAAGCCGGACAGTAGGGACAAGAAGAGAAGATCGCGTCTCACCTCGAGCGCAGAAGGGGCCGAAGCTCAAATCAGCTTCGGCCCCTTTTTCCTGCACCTTTGACCCGCTGCCCCAGCTTACTCGTCGTCTACTCCGGGATTGGGATCGAGCCGCTGCTTGGCCTTTCCGGCAGCGTCCTGCACCTTGCCTTTGATCTCCTGGCCCTTTCCCTTGACCTGCTCTCCGGTGTTTCCAGTGAGGCCGCCAACCGCGTTACGAATTCTGCCTTCAACCTGCTTGGCCCCGCCTTTGAGGCGATCCTCCGCACCCTCGGTGGCCAGATCCTTTTTGTCCGCCATGTTCTACCCCCCCCTCGGTATTTTCGTGCTTTCGTGTTTGCGTGCTCTGTGATTCGGACGCCATAACAGTGGGGCGGGACTCAGGGATCGACAGTGACTGGCGTCACTGCTTCTAGGCCACATTGACCTCAGCCATCCTGGGGGTGCTCTCGGCATAGTGGCACGCGGCCATCGTCTCACCAACCGGCCGCAGGGGGGGCGCTTCAGTGCGACAGCGGCTGTCCTTCATGGGGTGGAAGCAGCGGGTGTGAAAGTGGCAGCCGGGCGGCGGGTTCGATGGACTCGGCAGATCTCCGCTGAGCACGATTCGCGCCCGCCGGGCCGTAGGATCGGGCTCCGGCACCGCCGACAGCAAGGCCACAGTGTAGGGATGCCGCGGGTTGACGAGGAGCGCGTCGGCCGGCCCCTCCTCCACGATGCGGCCCAGGTACATGACCGCAATGCGGTGGGCGATCTGCCGCACCACGGCCAGATCGTGTGCGATGAACAGATAGGAGAGGCCGCGTTGACGCTGGAGATCGGAGAGCAGGTTGAGCACTTGCGCCTGCACCGAGACGTCCAGGGCCGACACCGGTTCGTCGCAGACGATAAACGACGGCTGCACCGCGAGCGCCCGGGCGATGCCGATCCGCTGCCGCTGGCCTCCGGAAAACTCGTGCGGATAACGTCTGGCGTAGGTCGGGTCGAGGCCAACTTCCTCGAGCAGCGCCGCCACCCGCCCCGGGATCTCCGGCCGCGCAGCAAGGCGGTGGATCTCGATGCCTTCCGCGATCGCCGATCCCACCGTCATCCGGGGGTTCAGAGAGCTGTAGGGGTCCTGAAAGATGATCTGCATCCGCCGCCGGAGCTGGCGAAGCGCCGTGCGATCCAGGGAGAACACGTCCTGCCCTTCATACGTCGCCTTGCCGCTGGTGGGCTCCTGGAGCCGCAGGATCGTCCGTCCCACCGACGACTTGCCGCAACCCGACTCGCCCACGAGCGCCAGCGTCTCTCCCCGTCCCACCTCGAACGAGACTCCGTCGACCGCCCGCACCGGGGGCGTCGCCCGGCCGAATAGCCCGCCGGCCGTGTAGTGCTTCACCAGATCGCGAACCGAGAGCAATGGAGTCATCATGCGCGGCGGCCTTGATTTGGCTCTTCCGCCAGCCAGCACCGCATCCGGTGATCCGCCTCGACCGGAATGAGCGGAGGCTCGATCTCACTCCGGTCGAACGCCTGGGGACAACGGGGGCGAAACCGGCATCCGGAGGGCCAGGCGGCAGGAGCCGGCACACTGCCGCGAATCGGATTGAGCCGCTTGAGGGGTCCAGTGATCCGCGGGACCGAAGCAAACAATCCTTGCGTGTATGGATGGGACGGATTGGCGAACAGCCGTGGCGTCGTTGCCTCCTCCACGATCTGGCCGGCATACATCACCGCCACCCGGTCCGCCCGGCCCGCGACGATGCCCAGGTCGTGCGTGATCAACAGCACTGCCATCCCGCGCCTGGCGCGCAGGCTATCGAGCACCTCCAGAATCTGCGCCTGCACCGTGACGTCGAGCGCGGTAGTGGGCTCGTCGGCCACCAGAATCTCCGGCTCGGCGGCGAGGGCGATCGCGATCATCACCCGCTGTCGCATGCCTCCGCTCAGCTGGTGGGGATAGGCTTTGAGTCGTTCCGCCGGGTCGGGGATGCCCACTTCCTGGAGCAGCTGCAGAGCTCGTTGCCGGGCCTCCGCCGACGGCATCTTGAAGTGGGCTCGGATCCCCTCGACGATCTGCGCTCCAACCGTGAACACCGGGTTCAGGCTGGTCATCGGGTCCTGAAAAATCATACCCACGCGTCGCCCGCGGATCCGCCGCAGCGCCTCACCCTTGAGCGCAAGCACATCGGTATCGCCCAGCCGGATGATGCTGCCGGATTCGATCCGGCCGGGCGGCGGGATCAGCTGAAGCAGGGCGAGGCTGGTGAGGCTCTTGCCGCAGCCCGACTCACCCACCAGGGCCAGCATTTCGCCCCGCTCGAGGGTGAAGCTGACTCCATCCACCGGATAGAACCGGCTGTGGTTGGCGCCGGGGAACGACACCCGCAGGTTTGCGACCTCGAGCACTCTGCTCATGCGCTTCGGGGATCGACGGCGTCGCGCAAGGCGTCGCCAAACAGGTTGGCGGAGAGCACGGTGATCACGATCGCAAGCCCGGGGAAGATGCCGGCCCAGGGTGCGCTTACCATCACCTCGCGGGAGTCCAGGATCATGCCCCCCCAGGAAGGAGTCGGCGGCTGGATGCCGAGCCCGAGAAAGGAGAGCCCGGCCTCGAGCAGGATCACGTCACCAACGCCCAGCGTCGC
>JBKJZM010000217.1:0-2561 GCA_046715295.1 Gemmatimonadales bacterium
ATGCAGCCGGCCCGCTCGTGGCCGCGGGCATCCCGCAGGAAATCCCCGGCGCGGTGGGGCCCGGTATCCTGGGTCCACCGCGCTTGGGGGCGTGGGCTCGGATCTTGGCTCACGGCTAGAACGCGACCGCGTACCGCGAGAAGTGGTCGATCGGCGCGCTGACAGTTCTCTTCTTGAAGATGTCGAGCGAGCGCAGCACTTCCAGGATGGTGAGCTTCTCGTCCGTATACACGATGTGCTTGGGAAGCAGCACGACCAGGCAGTTCTTGTAGCTCATGGTCAGGGCGGCCGGCTTCTCGAAACGAAGCCCTTCCGGACTGAATCGCAGGGAGTTGGTCCGCCCCGGGATCTGCTCGGCCGTTATCTGGGTCTTGTTCCGGAGTGCGCCTCGAGGAATGACAAGGGTGTGGCTACCGACGTCGATTGTGCCACCATCGGAACCGATAGTTTTCGTGGCGACGGCGTAGGGCTGAGACTTACAGACCAGCAGGTCGGTTACGCCGAGAACCGTGCCGACAGCACCATTGACGACATCACCGATGAGCCCGTCGCCCGCGAGCGGGTCGTCGCTCCCGAGAAGCCCCTCGTCTCCAAGCAGGTCACCCAGCAAGTGCGACGGCTGCTGGAAGGGCTGCACTACCGGCGCCTCCATCGGGTTGGTGTCACCCGTGGTGCAGCTCACCCCGCCCAGAAGCGCCAGGACAAGGCCGACGCTGAAGAACCTGCGAGTCCATTTCATTGGCGCGACTCCGAGCAAGAGGTGAGCGACATGCGACGATACCGCGACCGGTGAAGCTGGTCGCCGGACGGCAGGAGCTCAGTCTGGCCGGGGCCTGAACTGTCGCCGTCCGGTACGCGGAACACTTGTGATTTCAGTCGCTTGGGGGAGCAAGCGGCATGCCCTTGGCCGGTCTCGCTGTCAAGAAATTATGCGGCGATTTGTTGCGCGGGCTCAGGAGGGTGTTGGAGGCCAGCTTCGGTTTTGGCCGGGAGGCGTAAGTGTATGGAATCCCTACGAGTGCAAAGTGTGAAATTTGAGGCGCGAAGGCGGCGGTGAGGGATCAGCGCGTCGGTCAGGAACCACAGCGGGGCAGCGGGGCAGCGGGCGAGCTTAGCACTCGCGCGTCATCCCGGCCGATTCCTCGCTGTGCTCGGAATGACACGGCGTGCTACATAACCGTAAATACCAAGATTGACGGCTATGACGAGGAACCCCAGTATGAGCTGGATCTCTCGGGTGAGTGCAGAGGGGTAGAGCAGCGGAAGAATATAGTGCTCGATGAAACCGCCCGAGTAACCGGCGGCGCCTGACCGGCGGCGCAGCCAATGCTCGAGCGGTGTCAGCGGGCAGATCCAGCCCAGGAACTCGATGGCGGCGCCCCAGATTGCCGCCGGTATGTGGAGGTACGCCACCCGCGGCCACCGGAGCACCAGCAACCCACCGAGCACCACGAACAACACGAAGAGGAAGTGAGCTGCGACGACGAGGTCGGCGAGAAGGGCGGACAAGCTTCGTTACCGCCTTACCGCCCTACCGCCCATCCTCACGACGTCGCCGCATGCTCCTTCTGATTCTCCTCCGCCACCTTCGTTGCCACCTCGGGAGGCGCCTCGGCATAGCCGTGGAACTTCTGCCGGTGAGTGCCCCGCCCGTGGGTGATGGAGTGAAGCGTGGTGGAATACTTGTAGAGCTCGGCCTCGGGTACGATCGCCCGCACCCGGGTGAGCCGGCCGTCGGGCTCGCTTCCCAGAATCTGCCCTCGCCGAGAGCTCAGGTCTCCCATCACATCGCCCAGCACGTCGTCCGGCGCCCAGGCGTCCACGTCCATCAACGGCTCCAGCAGTATCGGCCGAGCCTTCGGGGTCACGTTCCTGAACGCCATGATGCCGGCCATCTTGAACGACATCTCGTTGGAGTCCACGTCGTGGTATGACCCGTCGAAGCACTCGGCCTTGAAGTCCACCAGCGGATAGCCGGCGATCACGCCCCGCACCGCCGCCTCCTGGATGCCGCGATCTACCGCCGGGATGTACTTGCCCGGGATGACGCCCCCGACGATCTCGTTCACGAACTGGTAGCCCGAGCCGCGCGCGAGGGGTGCTACCCGAATCCAGCAGTCGCCGTACTGGCCCCGCCCGCCCGACTGCTTCTTGTGCTTGCCCTGGCCCTCGGCCTTGCCCTTAATCGTCTCCCGATAAGCAACCCTCGGGCGCACCAGCTCCGCGTGTACCCCGAACTTTCGCTCCAGCCGGTGCAGGATGGTGTCGAAGTGGCGCTCGCCCATGCCGTGGATCAGCGTCTGGCCCAGCTCCGAGCTGTACTCGAAGTGGAAGGTGGGGTCCTCCTCGTGCAGCTTGTGAAGGCCCGCAGCCAGCTTGTCCTCCTCGCCCCGCTGCTTGACCAGCACCGCCGACGTTGCCACCGAGGCGGGGAACGGAATCGGCGGCAGGCGTACCGGGTGCTCCCGCCAGCAGAAGGTGTCGCCGGTGTGGGTGTCCTTCAGCTTGGCCACGGAGCCGATGTCGCCGGCGGAGAGCCGCTCCACCTCGATCCGCTCCTT
>JBKJZM010000218.1:0-3298 GCA_046715295.1 Gemmatimonadales bacterium
TTCCCCACCGCGCCGCAGGGATTCCCCACCGAGCTACGAATCGTCGTGGACCGCGAGGCCGATCGCGTCCTGGTCGAAGCCATTGTACGGAGGATTTCGTGATCCGACTGACCCAGCTCACCAAACGTTACGGCCGGTTCACCGCAGTAGATAAGATCGATCTGGCCGTCCCCAGCGGGGAGCTGTTCGGATTTCTGGGCCCCAACGGTGCCGGCAAGACCACCACGTTTCGCATGATCGCGGGCATCCTCCGGCCCACCAGCGGGACGGTCGAAGTCGGCGGCATCGACATCAACCGCCGGCCGCTCGAGGCCAAGGCACGGCTCGGCTTCATCCCCGACCGGCCCTTCGTGTACGACAAGCTGACCGGCGCGGAATTTCTCCGGTTCGCGGCCGCGCTCTACGGCCAGCAGGGCGCGGTAGTGGAACGACGGATCGACGAGCTGCTCGAGCTGTTCGACCTGGGCCGCTGGAAGAACGAGCTCACCGAGTCGTACAGCCACGGCATGCGACAGAAGCTGATCATCTCCGGGGCCCTGGTGCACCGGCCCGAGGTGATCGTGGTCGATGAGCCGATGGTGGGCCTCGACCCGAGAAGTGCCCGGCTGCTCAAGGACCTGTTCCGCCAGTTCGTGAACCGGGGCGGCACCGTCCTGATGAGCACGCATACGCTCGAGGTGGCGGAGACGATGTGCGACCGCATCGCCATCGTGCACGGCGGGAAGATCGTGGCCTCGGGCAGCATGTCCGAGCTGCAGGAGCAGACCTCCTCGGAAGACCTCGGGCTGGAAGACGTCTTCCTCAAGCTGACCGGCGGCATGCGGGAGCATCAGCTCGATACCATCCTCGACGCCTGAACGCATGTCTCGACCCCTGCCGGTACAGCCGCGGCTGTGGACCCTCCTCACGCCCAAATGGCGCTCCGCCCTGGCGCGCTCGCGGGAAGAGCACACCGATTCACGGGCCCGCTTTCTCCTCCTCGGTTTCATCGCCCTGGTCTTCTGGGTCGCCGTCTTCGGGATCGCCTTCCGGGTGCTCCGTTATTTCCGGAGCGTGGACGAGATCGGGAACCTCATGGCCGGCAAGGTGCTGGACGTAATCCTGCTGGCGTTCCTCACCATACTGCTGCTGTCGAACATCATCACCGCGCTCTCGACGTTCTTTCTGGCCAAGGACCTCGACCTGCTCGTGGCCGCCCCGGTGGGTGGAGTCCGGCTCTATCTAGCCAAGCTGGCGGAGACGATCGTTCACTCCTCCTGGATGGTGGCACTGCTCGCGCTGCCGATCTTCACGGCCTACGGCATCGTGTACCGCGGGGGTCTCCTGTATCCCTTCGTGGCCCTGGCGGCCTTCATTCCGTATCTGATCCTGCCCGCCGTCGTCGGCACCGCGCTCACGCTGGTGCTGGTGAATGTGTTTCCCGCGCGGCGCACCCGCGAGCTGCTCGGCCTGATCGCGACCGGGGCGGTGGTGATCGTGCTGGTGAGCCTGCGCTTCCTGCGTCCGGAGCAGCTGGCGCAGCCGGAAGGGTTCAGGAACCTGGTGGACTACCTGGCGGTGCTCCGCACACCCACCAGCGCGTTCCTGCCGAGTGAGTGGACCGCCTCCATGGTGATGAACTGGCTGCTCCGCGTGGCGGACCCGTGGCCGGTGGCCAAGCTCTGGGGGACGGCCGCGGTGGCGGTGACGCTCGGCGCCATGCTCCACGGTCGACTCTACTCTCTGGGCTTCTCCAAGGCGCAGGAAGGGGCGGAGCGCAAAATCCGACGACCGCTGCGGGGTCCCTTGTCGCGTCTGCTCCGGTCTCTGCCGGCCTCGAGGCGCGAGTTCATCCTCAAGGACCTGCGCCTGTTCTTCCGGGACAACACCCAATGGAGCCAGCTCATTCTCCTGGCCGTGCTCCTCCTGGTGTATCTCTTCAACATCAAGTCACTCCCGCTCCATTCGGGTGAGCGGGTGCCGTTCCGGCTGGTGACTCTCATCTCGTTTCTCAACCTGGGACTGGCCGGCTTCGTCCTGGCCGCGGTAGCCGCACGGTTCGTATTCCCGGGCATCTCGCTCGAGGGGCGCCAGATGTGGCTGCTGCGTTCCAGCCCGCTCGATCCGAGATCCATGCTCTGGAGCAAGTACTGGCTGGGAACGGTGCCGCTTCTCCTGCTGGCCCTGATCATCACGGTGTTCACCAATTGGCTTCTGCACGTGAGCGGCTTCATGATGATCGTGGCCGTCGGCACCATCACATTCTACACCCTGGCCGCCAGCGCCCTGGCGCTCTCCTTCGGGGCGCTCTATCCGCAGTTCGGAACCGAGAACGCCGCCCAGATCCCCACCAGTTTCGGGGGTCTGCTGTACATGATGAGCACCCTCAGCCTGCTGGCCCTGATCATCGTGGTCGAAGCGGGGCCGGTGACGGACTACCTCCGCGACCAGCGGTACGCTGAACAACCGGTAGGCTTCACTCCCCAGCTGGCCCTCGCGGGCGCGGCGGTGGTGTTGATTTGCGGGGCTGCCACAATCATTTCCTTGCGGGTCGGTCTCCGGAAGATCGAGATGATGGAGTGGTAAGGGTCGACCTGTTCAGCGACACGGTCACCCGACCCACCGCTCCCATGCGCCGGTTCATGTGCGAGGCGGAAGTGGGAGACGAGCAGCAACGTGAGGACCCTACGGTCAATCTCCTGCAAGACATGGTCGCCGACATCCTGGGCAAGGAGTCGGCGCTTTTTCTTCCCTCCGGCACCATGTGCAACCAGGTGGCGTTCGCGGTTCACTGCCGGGCGGGGGATGAGATCCTGCTCCAGGAGCTGGCGCATCCGTTGTTGTACGAGGCCGGCGGAGCGGCCGCGATGGTCGGGGCCGTCTTCCGGCCACTCATCGGCCCTGATGGTCTGTACACCGGCCGCCAGGTGGCTGACGCCATCCGGCCTGCGGTGCACTTCATGCCGCGCACCAGGGCAGTGTCGGTTGAGCAGACCAGCGCCTCGCTTGGAGGAGTGTGCTGGCCTCTGCCGCAGATCGAAGAGGTATGTGCCGCGGCCCACGCCGGCGGCCTGGTCACTCACATGGACGGCGCCCGGCTGTTCAACGCCGTGGCTGCCAGCGGAACCGCGGCGCGAACCTTCGCGGCGCCTTTCGATTCGGTCTGGATCGACCTCAGCAAAGGGCTCGGCGCACCGATAGGCGCGGTGCTCGCCGGTTCTCGCGATTTCATCGAGGAGGCCTGGCGCTTCAAGCAACGGTTCGGAGGCGCCATGCGCCAGGCCGGCATCATTGCCGCTGCCGGGGTCTTTGCCCTCCG
>JBKJZM010000219.1:0-4541 GCA_046715295.1 Gemmatimonadales bacterium
GGGCAGACGTTCGGCGAAGGTACGTCACCGGTTTGGTTTTTGCAAGGTGAGCGAACTTGCAGGGCTCCGCACTGACCGCCCATGACTGAGCCGGTGCTCGGCCGACAGCTGAACGCTAAGACATTGCTGCCTAAAAACTTAGGTACTGCACTCTGGATCCCGCATCCGAAGCGAATCAAGCCATGATCGAACCACGCTCCTTCGGTGAACTCAAGAACAGCCGCTGGGGGGAGCCCCCCCTCAGGGGCCGCACCGTCCGGGAAGAAATCCGGCACAACCTCCTCACCCGGCTCAGCTCCAGCCAGCCATTGTTCCCCGGCATCGTGGGGTACGAGGACACGATCCTCCCCCAGATCGTCAATGCCCTGCTTGCCCGGCATCACTTCATTTTGCTCGGTCTCCGGGGCCAGGCAAAGAGCCGTATCCTGCGCGAGCTCACCGGCTTCCTCGACGAGCGCATCCCCATCGTCGCCGGAAGCGAAGTGAATGATGATCCCTATGCGCCCATCTCGAAGTACGCCCGGGAGCTGCTGGCCGAGTGCGGCGACGCTACCCCGCTGGCATGGCTGCGCCGGGAACAGCGCTTCGTCGAGAAGCTCGCCACCCCTGATGTCACCATCGCCGACATCATCGGGGACGTGGATCCGATCAAGGCAGCCCGCGGCGGGCACCTCCTTTCCGACGAGCTCACCATGCATTTCGGCCTGCTCCCCCGCGCCAACCGGGGGATTTTTGCCATTAACGAGCTGCCGGACCTGAGCGGGAAGGTGCAAGTCGGCCTCTTCAACATCATGCAGGAGGGCGACGTTCAGATCAAAGGCTACCCGGTACGACTTCCGCTGGATGTCCTCCTCGCCTTCACCGCCAATCCCGAGGACTACACCGCCCGCGGCAAGATCATCACCCCGCTGAAGGACCGCATCGGATCGGAGGTCATCACCCACTATCCCCGCACCGTTCAGCTCGGCATGGAGATTACTACCCAGGAGGCGTGGACCCACCGCGGGGGGCCAGCCGTCGACGTCCCCGATTTCGTGCTCGAAGTCATCGAGCGGGTCGCCTTCGAAGCGCGGGAAGACAAGCGGGTAGACAAACGGTCGGGGGTGAGCCAGCGCCTGCCCATAAGCGCTCTCGAGAATGCGGTGTCCAATGCTGAGCGTCGGGCGGTGGCGCTAGGCGAGGAGCGGGTCGTTCCCCGGGTCAGCGATGTGTACGCGGCGGTACCGTCGATAACCGGCAAGCTCGAGCTGGAGTATGAAGGCGAGCTTCAGGGCGGAGACACGATCGCCCGCGAACTCATCCGGCGGGCGGCGGGTCGGGTCATGGAGGAGCGAATGGGAGGCGCCGACCTGGGAAAGATCGTCGCCTGGTTCGACCAGGGAGGGGCGCTAAAAGTCTCGGGCGACGAGCGCTCCGATCTGTGTCTCCAGGGCTTTGGCGTGGTGCCTGGCCTGCTCGAGCTGGTAGCAGAATTCGGCCTGGCTACGAGCACAGACGGCCCTCGACAGGTGGCAGCGTGCGAGCTGGTGCTCGAAGGACTCGCGGCCCAGAAGCGGATCAGCCGGAGTGAGGAGCTGGGTTACATCCGCGCCAAACCGGAGCGTAGGGAGCCGGGATACGGGAAGGGGGGAATTAGTTTTGGGTAGCGGATAGGTCTTGGGGGTAATAGCGTGAGCGGTAAGCGGTGAGCGGGAGTACTGACAAACAATGCAACAAAAACTTCAACTCTTCTTTCGACTCTTGAGCATGCCAAGTAGGAGCCGCTGACTTCGATGGTTTCGCTCTAGAAGTCCTGTTCGCACCTCTAGCGGAATGAGCTCCGCATCCAGAGCGATCTCTAACAGTTCACCGGTCTCGACGGCGGAGCCGTACGCAATGGTCAAGTGGTGCGCGAAGGAGGGAGAGCTCCCATAGGCATACCCCTCAGCGATGTTGAGCTGGACCGATAATGACGCACGTTGAAGGTGGGAGAACAATGCTGATGCGTGAGGTTTCCAACTGAGGCGCGCTAGATCGATGGCACCTAGGGCCACCGCTCGAGCTTCCTGCCATGCATGCAAGGACCGGTGATCGCGCACACAACAACGGTATCAGAGAGTGCTGGTTGGAAAAACCTTGGGTAGCGCGGTGCGTACCAATTTCGCCTTCAGTGGAACCTCTAGTTCGCGTTTTCCCGCTCACTGCTTACCGCTCACCGCTTACGTTTTTGTTGTCCCCCCACCCCCGCCTCCTGGCCTCCCCGACAATGACCTCTGTGGCTCCCTCGTGCCCCAGGACTCCCGTATTTAGCACCATGTGATAGTTGACCGGGTCGTACCAATCGCGCCGGTAGTATTGGCGTAAGTAGCTCGCCCGAGTACGGTCGGTCTCGTCCAGAATCTCGGCTGCCTTCTGCGGATCCACGCCGAGTCGCTCGGCGGCGGCCTGAATACGCCAGGGCCGGGGAGCCACGAGCTGCACGTGAAGGCTGTTGCTGTCGCGGGCCAACACCGCTGGAGCGGCCCGGCCTACGAGCACAGCCCGGCCCTTCGCGGCTACTTCCGCCACGACCGTTTCCGTGATCCGCACCAGGTCGGTTTCCTGCCGCTTCGGGACGGTCCCGCCGGGGACTGGGGCGGCGAAGAGCTCAGGCGTGGAAGCGGCCAGGGTCCGGGCCAGCCGCTCGGCGAAGCTGGGTACCCGCTCTTCCCATTCGGCCACATCCGCCGGCGGGAGTCCCGCCCGCGCCGCGACTTCCTCGACCAGTTCGTTGTCGACCAGCCGCCACCCGAGCGCGGCCGCCACCCGGCGCGCCACCTCGGAGCCACCGGCGCCGAACTGCCGCGATATGGTAATGATCACCGTCTCTCCCTCCGTTCCAGCCCAGCTACCCGCTCGCGCCGTTGTTCACGCCGGTCTCGTCGTTCCCGGCCTGCGCGCCCCATCCACCAGGCCACACCGGCCGCCACCACCAGGCAGACCAGTCCTCCCGCGGCAAAGGCGATCCGCACCCCAAAATGCTCCGCGACCCATCCCGCCTGCAGCGATCCGAAGGGAGCGAAGCCCAAGACCATGAAGGAGTAGAATCCCATCACCCGGCCCCGCAGTTCATCGGGCGCCTCGGTCTGAAGCATCGTATTGGCCGCGATGCCATTGAGGGCCATGACCCCGCCACAGAGAGTGAAAAGGACCACGGCCGACCAGACATTTGGGGCCAGCGAAGCGGCGACGAGCACCGTGCCGAAGAAGACGGAGGAGCCCAGCACCAGGCGCGATTGACGCACCCGCCCACCGAACGCTGCCATGAAAAACGCCGCCGCCAAAGCACCAGCCCCGATGGACGCTACCATCACACCGTACCCGGTTGCGTCGAGCCCCAGCGCATCGCGGGCGAATACCGGCATGAGCGGCATGAAGGAAAAGCCGAACACACTGAATGTCGTGACGATGATGACCAGGGCCCGGGGCCAACGCTTGCCAAACACATAGCCAAACCCTTCCCCGAGGGCGGTCCACAGTGGAGTCGCAGACGGAACTCGGCCACCCGGTACCTGCATTCGTACCAGGCTCGCGATCACCGCCAGGTAACTCACCGCGTTGGCAAAGAAACATGCCGGCAGGCCCAGGGTGGCGATCAGAACGCCGGCCAGGGCGGGGCCGATGACCCGGGCGAGATTGAATGCGCTCGACCCCAGGGCAATGGCATTCATCAGGTCGTCCCGCTCCACGATCTCGGCCACGAATGCCTGCCTCGCCGGCACCTCGAAGGCGGTGAGGAAGCCAAAGAACACGGCCAGCCCCATGACCCACTCCACCGTGATAAGATCCAGAGCTGTGAGGACCCCCAGGGTGACCGCCTCGAGCAGCATCAGGCACTGGAGCACCAGAATGAACCGTCGTTTGTTCACCCGATCCGCGATAACCCCGCCATAGAGCGTGAAGAGCAGGATCGGGAGAGATCCCAGAGCCGTAACCAGCCCGACGGCAAAGGCTGAGTTGGTGAGATGCAGCACCAGCCACCCCTGGGCGATGGTCTGCATCCAGGTGCCGCAGAGCGAAATAAACTGACCGGTCAGGAAGAGCCGGAAGTTACGGTGCCTGAGAGCGGCAAAGATGGCGCGAGGGGAGGAGGGGAGCACGGTGGGAAGGTAGGCGGGACGGTCTGGAGTCGGGAGGTGAGATCTGAGAGCTGGGAGCTGGGAGCTGGGAGCTAGTGTAGTGTCGCCAAAATCGCCTTCGCCTATTGACCTTGCGAGGACCTGGCGCACTCCTGTCCGAGGGGGGTGGAGCGGGCGCCACGGAATGGGTGCGACGGCAGGCTCCCAGGGGCAGGGTGGCGCGGCTGTCGCGGAGCCTGCCGGAGGGCCCGTATTCGTGGCGGCTGCGCGGGGCGGGCGGCAGCGTTCTGGGCGAGCCCCTCCGGCTTCGAGCGCCGACTTCCCCCCGCCGCACCCCTTGCGCTCAGCCGTCGGGGCTCATCCCAGTGCCGCTGCCGGCTCCATCGTCCACATCGCGCGGCCCATGAGGCCGGAGGCTCGCGTATGGCACAATACTTTGGCGAC
>JBKJZM010000220.1:0-7005 GCA_046715295.1 Gemmatimonadales bacterium
CGCTGGAGGAGTGTCGTTTTCGTACCGGGCTCCGAGCGGCGAGGTGCATGTCGAGCTGAAGGCGGGGAACGGGGGGACGGCCATGCTGCGACCGATGGTCGCGGCAGCCAGTGGGGGCGCTCCCCCGATTCCTGCCATGGCCGCTGTGCCCGGCCGTCTGGCGCCGGACCTGGCCGGGCCCCGGTCCGAGCTCGATGCGCTGTTCCGTATCCTGGTGGAGTCGGGCGCGTCCGACCTTCACCTGCGCACCGGTGAGCCGCCGATGCTCCGGAATAACGGGGAGCTGGCCCGGCAATCGCATCCGGCGCTCAGTGCCGAGAAGCTGGACACCATGCTGGTCAGCATCATGACCCCGAAAGAGCTGGGCGAGTTCCGGGAAGCGGGAGATACCGACTGGGCCTACGAGATCGACGGACTCGCCCGCTTCCGCTGCAATGCTGGGCGGGATCGCTTCGGCCCGATGGCCGTGTTCCGGGTCATTCCCAACAAGATTCGCACCGCCGACGAGATGGGGCTGAGCCGGGAGGTGCAGAACCTCTGCTATCTCACGAAGGGCCTCGTCGTCGTCACCGGGCCTACCGGCTCGGGAAAGAGCACCACCCTGGCGGGCCTGGTCGATCTCATCAATCGCACCCGTACCGATCACATCATCACCATCGAAGACCCCATCGAGTTCGTTCATCCCAGCAAGAAGTGCCTGGTGACCCAGCGCCAGGTGGGGCTGCACACCCGCTCGTTCAAGCACGCGCTCCGGGCGGCGCTGCGGGAGGACCCGGACATCATCCTCGTGGGCGAAATGCGCGACCTGGAGACCGTCTCCATTGCCATCGAGACGGCGGAGACGGGCCACCTGGTCTTCGGCACCCTGCACACCACGACAGCCTCCTCGACGATCGACCGGATCATCGATCAATTTCCGCCCGACCGGCAATCGCAGGTCAGGGTGATGCTGTCGGAGTCGTTGCGGGGCGTCATCGCGCAGACGCTCTGCAAGAAGCTCGGTGGCGGGCGGGTGGCGGCCCGAGAGATCCTGTTGACCATACCGGCCGTCTCCAACCTCATCCGTGAGGGAAAGACCTTCCAGATCCCTTCCATCATGCAAACCAACCGGAAGACCGGAATGGTGACGCTGAACGACGCGCTCATGGAGCTGGTCGATGCCAAGCTGGTCGATCCCAAGGAGGCGTACATGAAGGCGGTGGAGAAGACCGGGTTCGCCGCCGGATTAAAAACCAAGAAACACGATGTGTCGTTCTTGGGAGAAGGATGATTAAGGCGGGGCAGCGGGGCAGCGGGGCAGCAGAGGAGGAAGAGCACAGCACCGACGACTCTCTTCCCGGAGGCCACCGCCCCGCTGCCCCGCCACATAGCTTCCCCCCGCCCATACAAGTCCTGGTGAACCCGCAGGACATAGTGAACAACGCCGGCGCGGTACGGATCGCCAAGAACTTCGGAATCGAGCGCATGCGCCTGGTGCAGCCGGAGGTCTTCGACCCCTACCGGATCGAAGGCATCGCTCACAACACGGCCGACTTCGTCGCGAAGATCGAGATGCTGGACACGCTGGAGGCGGCCATCGCCGACTGTGTGTTCACGGCGGTGCTGACCGCACGGGAGCGCGCGGCCAAGCGCCGCGTGCTGCGACCGCGGGAGGCGGCCACCGCGATGATACAGGAGGGTCTGGCTGGCCCGGTCGCCATCGTCGCTGGACGGGAGGATCGCGGTCTCACCAACACCGAGCTGGACCTGTGCAGCGCCCTGGTCACCATCCCCACCGATCCCGGCCACCGCTCGCTCAACCTGGCGCAGGCGGTCGCGATCATGGCCTACGAGACCTGGAATGCTCGCGGTGGGGAGAGTGCCCCGATCAAGCCGCCGCGCAACCAGGCGGACGCCGCCACATCGGCACAGCTCGAGGAGCTGTTCACCGATTGGACCGGCGCCCTCTGGGCGATCGACTTCTTCAAGACCCGGCGGTCGGAAAGCGTCATGCGCTCGTTCCGGGAGATTGTCTTTCGCGCCGGGCTCGATGGACGCGAAGCATCCTTGTTGCGCGCCATGGGTATCGAGGTCATTCGCTATCTGGACCGAAGTCCGCGAGGAGAATCCTGATGGGACGCTCGAACGCCTACTGGACGTCCAACCTCTACGGCGACGAGGCTAACGAGCCGGTCCCCACGGCCCCCCTCACCGATCTGCCCGCGACGACCGCGGGTGCCTTTCGGGCCCTACGCGCCGGGCTGCTCGGGATCGTGGGGGCCTCCGAGCAAGTCCGGTTCATGGGCCCCACCTGGCAGTGGGCCTGGGAGTACAGCGTCGGCAACCGAAAGCTGTGCTGGTTGCACTTCATGCGTGGTGGGCTCGACGTCACGTTCACCCTGTCCGAAAGTGAAGAGATCCGTCTCGCCAAGGCAGGCAAAATGGCCGGGGCGCTGGCCCGCGCAATCCTGGAGGGTCAGCGAACCGGTCCGGTAAAGTGGTGCTGGCTGGAGCTCGACGACCGGCGCGCGGTGGACGCATTTCTGACCCTGGTACGGCGTAAGGCGGAATGGATCGCGGAACGGCCCACCCTGCGACGGGCCCCGCGGGCTCAGGCTCCCGGACCAGACGAGATCGAAACCGACTGAAATAGTCGGGATACGGCGAAGATCGGGTTGTGTAATAAGATGCTCGGACTATACTTCGCGCGCGTTGCAACGGCAGGTTGGAGGTTGTTTTTCTGCGGCTAGTGAACGTTTCACGAACAGGGTTCCTCCTCAGCGGTGAGATGATGAATGCGTAAGCTGGCGTACGTCGTCGGTGGCGTGGCGGCCGGAGGCGTTGCCGCCCTCCTCACCCTCGGCGGGATTCCCCCTTACGCACAGCAGGTCAAGACGGTGGCCGACTCCATCGTCGCTCCGGTCCTCTCCGCATCCGATACCGGCTCCCTCAAGGGACCGCGCCAACCGATCTTCTTTCGCCACGATATCCACTCCGGCCAGTACAAGATGCAGTGTCAGTACTGCCACTACTCGGTCACGGTGTCGTCCGAGCCGGGAATTCCCTCGGTGCAGACCTGCATGGGTTGCCATCTCGTCATCGGCGGCAGCGACAGCTCCCATCAGACCGAGATCAAGAAACTCCGCCAGGCCTGGAACGAAAAGAAGCCGGTCGAATGGGTCCGGGTTCACTATCTCGCACGGCACGCGCACTTCCCCCATCAACGTCACGTGAAGGCCCTGGGCCCCACCGCCTGCGCGACCTGTCATGGGGACGTGCAGCGCATGCCCCAGGTATTCAAGGTGAACAGGGTGGACAACATGGGATTCTGCATCTCGTGCCACATCGAGCGGAAGGTTTCGCGGGACTGTTCGGTATGTCATTACTGACCGCGCCTAGCGCGGTCATCCTGAGCGCAGCGAAGGATCTCTCCTCCGGGATCGGGAATGGCTGACAAGGAAAACGAACTACCCACTATTGACCGCCGGCGGTTCCTGACTGTCCTGGGCGCCTCCGGTGGCGGGGCACTCGCACTGTCCGGCTGCTCGACCGGGCAGGTCGAGAAGCTGATTCCGTATCTGGTGCAATCGGAGGATCAGGTGCCGGGGGTGGCCACCTGGTACTCCAGTACCTGCACCGAGTGCTCCACCGGCTGCGGCTTACACGTACGCACCCGCGAGGGCCGCGCGGTCAAGCTGGAGGGCAACCCGGAGCACCCGGTCAACCAGGGGAAGCTGTGCTCCCGGGGCCAGGCCGGCCTGCAGGGTCTCTACAATCCCGGCCGCCTCAAGGGGCCCATGGCGCGGGGTGCGAACGGCCAGCTGCAGGAGATCACCTGGGACGACGCCATCGCCCGGCTTGCCGGCAAGCTGGGAGCCGCAGCCAACAAAGTAGCGGTGATCTCGGGTGCCGGGCGGGGAACTTTTTCCGACCTGCTGAGCGAGTGGGTTCGGGCGCTCGGTGGGCGTCTGGTGCGTTACGAGACCTTCGGCTCCGAACCGCTTCGGGTTGCCAACCGCCAGGTATTCGGCCTCGACCAGGTGGCGGCGCACGACTTTGCCCGCGCGAAATACATCGTGTCGTTCGGCGCGGACTTCCTGGATACCGGGCCGGCTTCGATCGAAAATGCGCGAGGGTTCGCCCGCTCCCACGGTTTTGCCGATCGTGACGTGGCCAAGCTCGTTTACCTGGCCCCGCGAATGGACCTCACCGGTCTCAACGCCGACCAGTGGCATCCGATCCGGCCCGGCTCGGAGGCCGCACTGGCTCTGGCCATGGCGAACCTGCTGCTGATCGAGCGTGGCGCTCGCAGCGACGCGGCGGGGCTTCGCGGCGCGCTTGGCGCCTTCACCCCCGAGATGGCGGCCCAGGAGACCGGACTTCCTGTCGCGACCATCCAGCAGCTTGCGCGGGAGTTCGGTGCCGCTCGACCCAGCCTAGCGGTGGCCGGCGGTGCGGGCGGCCAGCATGCCGGTGCGACCGAAGTTTGTGCCGCCGTGAATATCCTCAATTTCGTGGCCGGCAACATCGGCGAGACGGTCCGGTTCGGGGCAGACCTCGACACCGGCGACGGATACGGGGCGCTCCAGAACCTTAGTACCGCCCTCGATGCCGGGCAGGTAGACGTCGCCCTGGTGCACGAGGCAAATCCCGCCTACACCTTGCCGCGCAGCAGCGGCTTTGCCGCCAAGTTCCAGAAGGCTGGCTTCAAGGTCTCAACCTCGATGTATCTGGACGAGACTGCGGCTCTCTGCGATCTCCTGCTGCCGCAACACCACCCGCTGGAGCGCTGGGATGATCTGCGGCCGCGCGCGGGGGTACACAGTCTGATGCAGCCGGTCATGGAGCCGGTGTTCAACACCATGGCAACCGGTGATCTGCTTCTCCGCACGGCCAAGACCATGGGCGGGCCGCTGGTGCGGTTTTCGGCCCCATCCTTCAAGGAGCACCTCCAGGCCCGTTGGCAAGTGCTGGCCGCCGAACGGGGGGAGAAGGACTTCGCCGCGTCCTGGCACGCGGCGTTGCAGCGGGGCGGCATTTTCGCTGCTCCCCCGGCCGTACCGCGGGTATCACTCGCCCCTCGCGGCGCCCGGGTGACCTATACCAGGCCGGTCTTCGAGGGCAATGGTCCGTTCGTCTTCGCCACCTATGCCCACAGCTTGCTGCACGATGGGCGCGGAGCCAATAAGCCCTGGCTGCTGGAAAACAGCGATCCGGTCACCAAGATCACCTGGCACTCCTGGGTCGAGCTTCATCCTGACACCGCCCGCAAGCTCGACCTGCGGGACGGCGAGATCCTGCGCCTGACCTCACCCCACGGCTCCATCGAAGCCCCGGTGTTCGTCTATCAAGGCATTCATCCGGACGTGGTGGCAGTGCCGCTGGGTTTGGGGCACACCGAGTATGGGTCGTACGCCCGGGGCCGCGGAGTCAATGCGCTCGATCTGCTCGGCGCGCCGGCCGGAGATTTCCTGCCCTACATCTCTACCCGGGTAACGGTGGAGAAGACGGGTGGCTACAAGAGTCTCGCCTCCATAGCCGGCAACCCGCGGCAGCTGGGCCGGGGCATCGCCGAGGCGGTGTCCCTGGAGGCCGCGAAGAAGGGTCTGACCGTCCAGCAGGCCTACCTCGCCGAGGGACGCGGTAAGCACGACATCAACACCGAGCAGGAGCTCGAGGCCATCAAGGGCTGGAGTGGAGAGCAGGAGCAGGCGACCAAGCACGGCAATTACCTTGGCGACCATCCCCGGTGGGGCATGGCGATCGACCTGGCCAAGTGCACCGGATGCCAGGCCTGTGTCACTGCCTGTTATGCCGAGAACAACATCCCCACGGTAGGTGAGACCGAGATCGGCAAGGGCCGGGAGATGACCTGGATTCGGATCGAGCGGTACTGGGAGGGTGGGGAAGCGCCGGGCGAGCCAGTCACCGCCCGCTTCGTTCCCATGCTCTGTCAGCACTGCTCCAATGCGCCCTGCGAGCCGGTCTGCCCGGTCTATGCGGCCTATCACACGCCTGACGGCCTCAACGGCCAGGTCTACAACCGCTGCGTCGGCACCCGCTACTGCGCCAACAACTGTCCCTACAAGGTTCGCTACTTCAACTGGTACAAGTACAACCAGGTGTCCTGGCCCGAGCCGCTCCACCTCCAGCTCAACCCCGATGTCACCGTGCGGGCGCGCGGGGTCATGGAAAAGTGCACCTTCTGCATCCAGCGGATCCGCGGAGCGCAGAACGATGCCAGGCTGGAGAACCGCGCCATGCGTGACGGCGAGGTGGTCACCGCCTGCGCCCAGGCCTGCCCGTCGGATGCCATCGTGTTCGGAGACGTCAATGATCCCGCCAGCCGGGTGGCGCGCCTCCACCAGGACCCCCGGGGCTATCGGGTGCTCGAGGACCTCAACACCCGCTCGGCGATCACGTATCTGGCCAAGGTCCTGCTCCCGGCGGAGGCTTAAGGATGGCTGTCGTCGCCCAACCGCACGACGCGCCCGACGGGCACGTGATCAACCAGACCCACGCCGAGGTCACCCGCGACGTCGTCGCCACGCTGGGGCCGCCGAGCCGGGGGTATGTCCTGCTTCTGTTCGGGGCGGTGTCGCTCTTCCTGATCGGGATCTGCACCTTTCTCGTGCTCCTGAAGGACGGGTTGGGTCATGCGGGATATAACCCGCCGGTCTTCTGGAGCGTGTACATCACCACCTTCGTCTTCTGGGTGGGTATCGGCCACGCGGGCACGCTGATTTCGGCCATCCTGTTTCTCTTTCGCTCGCCCTGGCGCACCGCGGTCTATCGTTCCACCGAGGCGATGACCGTCTTCGCCGTCATGACCGCGGGCCTCTTTCCGATCATCCATATCGGCCGGCAGTGGATCTTCTACTGGCTCCTGCCGTATCCCAACGAGCGATACCTCTGGCCCAACTTCAAATCACCGCTGATCTGGGACGTGTTCGCCATCTCCACCTACCTCACGGTTTCCACCACCTTTCTGGTGTTCGGACTGATCCCGGACGTGGCTGCGGTGCG
>JBKJZM010000221.1:0-6839 GCA_046715295.1 Gemmatimonadales bacterium
GGCCTTCAGATCATCGGAACCGAACGGCACGAGTCACGCCGCATCGACCGGCAGCTTCGGGGCCGCTCGGGCCGCCAGGGGGATCCGGGACAGACCATCTTCTTCCTCTCCCTGGAAGACGACCTGATGCGGCTCTTCGGCTCCGACCGGATTGCCCGGTGGATGGACAAGAGCGGGGCGGAAGAGGGCGAGGTCATCACCGGCGGGCTGGTTACCCGGGCCATCGAGCAGGCACAGAAACGGGTCGAGCTGCAGAACTTCCAGCAGCGCAAGCGGCTGCTGGAGTACGACGACGTGATGAACCAGCAGCGCGAGGTCATCTATTCGCTTCGGCTCTTCGCGCTGGAACGGGGCGAGGAGCTGAAAGCCGAAGCGCGCCGGATGATCGAGCTGGCCCTGGAGCGGGCGGTCAATCAGTTCCTGGCCACCGCCACGAGTCCCGAAGAATACGACCGGGGCGGCCTGCGTGAGTCGCTCACCCTCCAGTACCTGGTCACCGTGGACGCCATGGTCGATGCCGCTGCCACGCCGACCATCGATCGGATGGCCGAGGCCGCCCGGGCGGAAGGGGAGGAAACCTTCCGGCGCAAGATCGAGTACCTGGGTGATTTCGGGAAGAAGATCGGCATACCCGAAGTGGACAGCCAGGTGCTGTCGCAGGTGATGCTGTCGGTGCTCGACGAGCGCTGGAAGGACCACCTCTACGACCTCGATCAGCTGCGGAACGCCATTCAGTACCGCGCCTGGAGCCAGAAGGATCCTCTCGTGGAGTACAAGCGCGAGGCGTTCGAGATGTTCGAGGATCTGATGCATGACATCCAGTCCACCTTCACCGAACGCTTCTTCAAGATCCAGGTGAGCGCCGACCCGCCTCCCCCGGAGCCCCGGGCCCGCCGGGGGCCTCCCCCACCCCCCCCGGCTCCGGCGCCTGGCGGTACGGACGACCTGTTCGCCTCACCCTCGCGCCGGGTTGCTCCAGCTCCGCCGGTGGGGCCCGCCGTCAATAGCTCGCTGGGCCCGGTCGGGCGCGCCACCGCTGCCGTTCCCGAGACGGGGCGGAACGAACCCTGCCCGTGCGGGTCGGGGAGGAAGTACAAGAAGTGCCACGGGCAGGGGCATTAGGGAGCGCGTAACTTCCGTCCTGCCCGGGTGATAATGGAATCCGATCGGACTCCTGGCGCCACTATCCTGTTGTATGGGCGCTCCGATCTGTACCCTCCTCGTCGCCGACCGCCCCCGCGAGCGACTCTGGTCCCTGGGTCCCCCCGCGTTGACGACTGCCGAACTTCTCGCCATCCTGTTAGGTACGGGAGGAGGCGGTCAGGACGTCCTGGAGCTGGCCTCCCGGCTGCTGGAAGTCAGCGAGGGCTCGCTGCGCCGGTTGGCCCAACGGCCCAGCGCCGAACTCCTCCGGTTGCCGGGTATCGGTCCAACGAAGGCCGGACGTCTCCTGGCCGCCTTTGAACTGGGGGCGCGCGCCGCTCGGGAGGAGCGCCCGGCGGTGCAGCGAATCAGGGAGCCGGAGGACGTCAGTCGCCTGTTTGGCACTCGACTGCGCGATCTCCAGGTCGAGGAGTTCCATCTGATCGCGCTGGACAGCCAGAGCCAGGTGCTTCGTGAGGTGCTCATTACCCGGGGGCTCTTGAACAGCTCGCTGGTGCACCCGCGCGAAGTGTTCCGGGCGGCCATCGCCGAGGCGGCGGCCGGAATCATCGTGGTGCACAACCATCCCAGTGGCGATCCGACGCCTTCGGCGGAGGACCGCGCGGCTACCAAACAGCTGGTGTCGGCCGGCCAGCTGCTCGATCTGCCTGTGTACGACCATGTGATCATGGCCGGAGACCGCTTCGTGAGCTTTGCAGCGGCTGGACTGTTGTGACGGGAATCAAGACGTCCGGAACCGGGACACCCCCCGAGCTCGCCCCTGACCTCAGGGCCGTGCTGGAGCGTCACGCCGACCGCCTGGACCTCGAGCTGGTGGACCGGGCGCTTCGCTTCAGCGCGCGCGCGCACCGGGGTCAGAAGCGAATGTCGGGCGAAGATTTTGTCTCCCACACCATCGCCGTCGCCCTGATTCTGGCCGAGCAGCTGCTGGACAGCACCACCATCGTGGCCGCCCTGCTGCACGACGTGGTCGAAGATTCCGACGTGCGGATGGAGGACATCGCCCGGGAGTTCGGGCCCGAGGTGGCCGGGATCGTGGATGGCCTCACCAAGATCTCCAGCCTCACCTTCCACTCCTCGGCCGAGGAGCAGGTCGAGAACTACCGCAAGCTCCTGCTCTCCATCGCCAAGGACGCCAGGGTCATCATCATCAAGCTGGGCGACCGGCTTCACAACATGCGCACCCTCGAGCATCTGCCGCCCGAGCGCCGGACCCGAATCGCGCTGGAAACCCGTGAGATCTACGCTCCCCTGGCCCACCGCTTCGGTATGGCCGGCATCAAGGCGGAGCTGGAAGACCTGGCCTTCAAGTTCCTGGAGCCCGAGGAGTACAAGGACCTCGCTCTGCAGGTGGCGGCCAAGCGCGCGGCCCGGGAGCAAACCATCCTCAAGCTCAAGACCCCGCTCGACATCGAGCTGCAGGAAGAGGGCATCGACTGGTTCGAGGTAACCGGCCGGCCCAAGCACCTGTGGTCGATCTTTCAGAAAATGAAGAAGCGAGGCAAGGCGTTCGACGAGATCTATGACCTCATGGCGGTGCGGGTCATTGTCCGCTCGGTGCCGGACTGCTACCACGTTCTCGGCATCATTCACCACAACTGGACCCCGATTCAGGAGCGCATCAAGGACTATATCGCGAGTCCCAAGTCGAACGCGTACCAATCACTCCACACCACGATCTTCGGGCCCGGTGGCCAGCTGTTCGAGGTTCAGATCCGCACCCAGGACATGCACCGCACCGCGGAGTACGGCATCGCGGCCCACTGGGTCTACAAGCGCGACGGCACGCCGGACGAGCTGGACCAGCACCTCGGCTGGTTCCGCCAGCTGCTGGAGCTGCAGCAGGACACCCACAGTCCCGAGGAGTTCCTCGAGTTTCTGAAGATCGACCTGTATCAGGACGAGATCTTCATCTTCACGCCACAGGGCGACGTGAAGCGGCTGCCGAAAGGCTCTACCGCGATCGACTTCGCTTTCCACGTGCACACCGAGGTCGGGCTCAAGTGCCAGGGCGCCAAGGTGAACGGCCGTATCGCCCCGCTCCACCGCGAGCTCAAGAGCGGCGATACGGTCGAGATCCTCACCAGTGCTGCAGCCAAGCCAAGCCGTGACTGGCTCAGTCACGTGCGCACCGCCCGCGCCCGGCAGAAGATCAAACAGTGGGTGAACCACGAGGAGGAGACGGTCAGCCGGAGCCTGGGCAAGGATATCCTCGCCCGGGAGGTTCGCCGCCGGCGCCTGGATCCGCCCGACGACAGCCGCCTGGACAAGGCCGCGGTTTCGCTCTCGCTTGCCGACGGGCCGGGACTCGAGATCGCGGTCGGGCGGGGAGACGTGCCCATCGGGCAGGTGATGCGGGCACTCTATCCCGATCTCCCCAGCGACGAGCTCCAGGAGCCCAAGCCCACGGTCTTCGGCCGGGTGATCGACCGAATCAGGCTCGGCCGGGGGATCAAGATCCAGGGTGTAGACGGCCTCATGGTGCGCTACGCTCAGTGCTGCCAACCGGTCCCGGGCGACTCGGTGGTGGGATACGTTACCCAGGGGCGAGGAATCTCGATTCACCGCTCCGACTGCCCCAACCTGCTGACGCTGGCGGCCGATGGGCGGCGGGTGGACATTGATTGGCAGGAGACCGCCGGCGAAGCGTTTGCCGTGCGCCTGGCCGTAACTGGTGAGGATCGCCGCGGCCTCTATGCCGACATCATGGAAGCGATCAGTCAGACCGGCACCAACATCCGCGGTGCCGACCTGCATACCAAGGACGGATCGGTGTTCGGTACCATCTTCGTCGAGGTGGACAACCTTCCCCATCTCGGCAAGGTGATGAAGGCGGTGCGGCGGGTGAAGGGTGTCACCGAGATCGAGCGACGCGAAGCGCCAGCAAACTAACGGTTGCAAAGGAGAGAGCATGGGGCATGTCGTGCGGGTGGGCCTGGCTGTATTGGTCGCGGGGGTGGCCGGATGTGGTGGCACCGATACGTCGAAGGCGGGGATGGCCGCGGCGGCTGCGAGGGACAGCACCGCCAGGGCGGATTCGGCCCGAGCAGAGGAGACCTCCAAGACCCTGAAGGTCACCAACGTGATGATCGGGAAGCGAATCGGCGAGGGCGGCCGGGTCACAGAGCCGACATTCGAGTTCGAGCCGCCCGACACCGTGTATGTCTCGATCGGCACGGTAGGATCCCCCGACAGCGCCGCGTTCTCGGCTCACTGGACTAACCAGAAGGGGGAGGTCATAGACTCGTCCACCAAGACGATTCAGCCCAAGGGCCGCGAGAACACCGAGATCCATGCGTTCAGGGCCAAAGGCTGGGCCCCCGGCGCCTATCGAATCACGGTGTATGCCGATGGTGACTCGGTAGACTCCAAGACGTTTGCGGTGCGGAAGCCGCAGTAGTGGCGTATTGGATTCTCAAGACCGACGCCGATAGCTACCCCTTCGATCAGCTCGAGCGTGAGCGAAACGCGGTCTGGGATGGCGTCACGAACGCGCTGGCCTTGAAGCACATCCGCAGCATGGCTCCAGGCGACGCGGCGCTGATCTATCACTCCAACGTGGGCAAGGACCTCGTGGGCCTTGCCCGCATTACCAGCGCTCCCTACCCCGATCCGAAGCGTCAGGACCCCAAGCTGGTTGTCGTGGATCTCGAGGCCGACCGCCGTCTGCCCAGGTCGGTGTCCCTGGCCACTATCAAAGCCGACCCCGCGTTCGCCGACCTCGGATTGGTCCGCATGTCGCGACTGTCGGTTATCCCGGTTCCGGCTGAGCAGTGGAAGAGGCTCCTCCAGATGGGCGGTCTCGGCTAGACTGACATGTGTTCCCGAACAAATCCCGGCAGTATATATTCCTCCTTATGAGCAGCCCCCGATTCGAAGTCGTCGCCCCGTTCCAGCCCGCAGGTGATCAACCCAAGGCCATCGCCGAGCTGACGGCCGGTCTCGTGCGCGGCGACAAGTACCAGACCCTGCTTGGGGTGACCGGCTCAGGTAAGACGATGACGCTGGCCCACGTCATCGCCAACTACGGCAAGCCAACCCTGGTGTTATCGCACAACAAGACTCTCGGCGCCCAGCTGTATGGCGAGCTTCGGCAGTTCCTGCCCCGGAACGCGGTGGAATACTTCGTTTCCTACTACGACTACTACCAGCCCGAGGCCTACGTCCCCTCGACCGACGTCTACATCGAAAAGGACGCGTCGATCAATCAGGACATCGAGAGCCTCCGCCTCAGGGCCACCTCGAGTCTGATGGAGCGCGAGGACGTGGTGATCGTCGCCACCGTCAGCGCCATTTACGGCCTGGGAGACCCGGTGGAATACCGCAAGCTCATGGTGACGGTTCGTCAGGGGGAGCAGCGGGGCAGAGACGAGATTCTCGCCGACTTGGTGCGGATCCACTACTCGCGGAACGACGTCGCCTTCGACCAGGGGACCTTCCGGGTTCGGGGCGACTCGATCGAAATTTTCCCGGCTTATGCCGAGCAAGCTATCCGGATCGAGCTGTGGGGTGATCAGGTTGAGCGGATCAGCAAGATCAATCCGTTGACCGGCGTCACCATCGCCCAGCTCGGGCAGTGCGCCATCTATCCGGCCAAGCACTTCGTCACCCAGCGTCCCACCGTCGAGCGCGCGGTGAGAGCCATCCGCGAGGAGCTCGCGGTGCGGCTGGCGGAGTTGAAGGGCGCGGGCAAGCTACTCGAGGCGCAGCGGCTCGAATCCCGCACCTCGTTCGACGTGGAGATGCTGCTGGAGGTGGGCACCTGCGCCGGCATCGAGAATTACTCCCGGCACCTGAGCAATCGGCTTCCGGGAGAGCGGCCCGCCTGCCTCATCGACTATTTCCCGCCCGACTTCCTGGTGGTGGTCGACGAATCGCACGTGAGCCTGCCACAGATCGGCGGCATGTTCAACGGCGATCGGGCCCGCAAGCTGACCCTCGTAGATTACGGCTTCCGGTTGCCGTCGGCGCTGGATAATCGCCCGCTCCAGTTCGACGAGTTCATGGCGCTGGCACCCCAGATGGTCAATCTCTCGGCCACGCCGGGCGATCTCGAGTTCCGACTCTCGGAGGGCGTCGTGGTCGAGCAGATCATTCGGCCTACCGGCCTGATCGATCCGGAGGTGGATATCCGGCCGGTTCGGGGGCAGGTGGATGACCTGCTTGCCGAGATCAGGCTGCGCGAAACCCTGAGCGAGCGCGTCCTGGTCACGACCTTGACCAAACGGATGTCGGAGGACCTGACCGACTACCTCCAGCAGGCCGGGGTCCGGGTGCGGTACCTGCACTCGGATATCGACGCCATCGAGCGGATGGAGATTCTGCGAGGCCTCCGGCTGGGCGACTTCGACGTGCTGGTCGGCATCAACCTTTTGCGTGAAGGACTCGACCTCCCCGAGGTGTCCCTGGTCGCCATCCTCGATGCGGACCAGGAAGGCTTCCTGCGGTCCGACCGGTCCCTGGTGCAAACCATCGGCCGGGCTGCCCGCCACATCAATGGGAGGGCCATCCTCTACGCCGACCGGGTCACCGGGTCGATGCAGCGGGCGCTCGATGAGATGGACCGGCGCCGCGCCATCCAGAAGGCGTACAACGAAGAGCACGGCATCACGCCTACGTCCATCGTGAAGTCGATGGAACAGGTCCGGCTCTCCACTCACGTGGCCGATGCCCGA
>JBKJZM010000222.1:0-20201 GCA_046715295.1 Gemmatimonadales bacterium
CCTCCCGACACATGGATTGGCTCACCAGCCCGGAAGCGTGGATTGCCCTCCTCACGCTGACTGTTCTCGAGATTGTTCTCGGCATCGACAACGTGGTGTTCATCTCGATCCTGGCGGGCAAGTTGCCCCAGGACCAGCAAGCCAAAGCCCGGCGAATAGGCCTTGGCCTCGCGATGCTGATGCGGATCGCCTTGTTGTTCTCCATCACCTTGATCATCAAGCTCACGGCACCCCTCTTTACCGTTCTCGGCGAAGAGATCTCGGGCCGCGATTTGGTGCTCATAGTGGGCGGCCTGTTCCTGCTGGCGAAGAGCACCCGTGAGATACACGAGCGGCTGGAGGGCGAGGAAGAAGGATCCTCGGTCCGGGTGCGCCCCTCCCTGACCAGCGTACTGATCCAGATCATGTTTCTGGACATTGTGTTCTCGCTCGATTCCGTGATCACCGCCGTGGGGATGGCTGAAGACCTGGGCGTGATGGTTGCGGCCGTGGTCATTGCGGTCGGTTTCATGATGATTTTCGCCAACCCGGTCAGCGAGTTTGTCGACCGCCACCCGACGGTCAAGATGCTGGCCCTCAGCTTCCTGCTGCTCATTGGGCTGGCGCTGATAGCGGACGGCCTCGACCAGCACATTCCGAAGGGCTACATCTACTTTGCCATGGCCTTCTCGGTGGGCGTGGAGATACTGAATCTGCGAATGAAGCGGGTTCAGTCGAAGGCGGTGAAGCTTCGCCACCCGGCCCCGTAGGACAACGGGGGATGCCGGCCCATTACCTTTCCTCAGTGCCCTCCCCCCATCTTCGCCTCCTCGCGACCCTCGCGGCCGCGACTCTTCTGGCCTGCGAAGAGTCCAGATCCGCGGCCCCGGTCGTGGAGCTCCCGGCCACGGGGGACACGATCACGACGCGGGATTCGGACGTAACCGGAGCGGCGTGGCTCGACGGTGACCGCTGGGCGATCCTGGCCGCGCCCAACGAAACCGCAGGCATCGTGGACTTCTCAGACCGAACGATCAGGCCGCTTGGTGGTAGCCGCACCAGGGACCTCCGTAACCCCGCGACCCTCTTTGTCTCCCAGGACAGCTTGTACATCGGAGATTGGGGACACCGGCGCACGACGGTCTGGACCCCAGCCGGGCGGCTGGTCCGCACCTTTCCGACCTCCAATGCATTGCGAGGCGCGCTGCCACAGGCTCGGGATTCCAAGGGGAACTTCTACCTGGACCAGTCCCCACCAGCCGGCCCGGATGGGAGCGGAAACCGTGACTCCGCGGCGGTTGTGCTACTGGATCCCGGGTTTGCTCGGGCAGATACCATCGCAAGGCTCGCCCCGCTGGACATAGCCGAGGTGGTTGGTGATGCGGGGCGGCGCTTCGAGCGCCGGGTGTTCGGCGGAGTGGATCGCTGGGGGGCGCTCCCTGACGGCTCCGTCTGGGTTGCCCGGGTCTACGACAACCGGGTGAGCTGGCGGGCCCCGGATGGGAAATGGACGCGGGGTCAAGCCTTGCCGGATCGGGTGCTCGAGGTCACCCGCTACGATCGAGAGCTCTTTCTGCAGAAGTTTCCTCCCGAGCTGAGGGGGACGGCGCAGCAGCTCCCCTTCGCCCCCATCAAACCGCCATTCGAGGCGGCGCTCACCAGCAGCGGCGGCCAGGTTTGGCTGGAGAAGAGCCGTGCACCCGCCGACTCCTCACGAGCGTACCACGTCGTCGATCGGCGGGGCCGGTTGGCGCAGGAAGTTCGACTCCGGGGTCAAGGGCGCGTGCTCGCGGTCGGGCCGGGGGCCATCCTGGTTGCGGAATCCACACCCGACGGGACCCGGCTCAAGAGCGTCGACCTGCCCCCCGCTGCCGGCAATCCATAGTTTCTCACGCCGCCATTACCGATCGTCCGGAGGATTGTTCAATGAGGCTCGAGTACTTTATCTGCACCCTCGTCGTTGCCATCACCCTGGCCTGCTCTCCAGCCGAGAGTCAGAGCGGCCTGGCGCTCGAGGCCAGGCTGCCGTCGTCCTATGGCACGCTGAGCAACGTCGTGGAGCTGAGCGATGGCCGGGTGGTGTTCACCGATACCAGGAACAAGCTCTTTCTCAGTGCCGATCTCAGCACCGGCAAGGTGGACACGCTCGGGAAGCGGGTCGACACCCTGCCCGAGCGCGCGCCTGCGGGTCACTACCGGTTCCCCGGCTGGGTAGCGCACCTGGCGGGCGACACCATTGCCCTGGTGGATTTCAGCGCGATCCGGACCACCCGGTGGAACGAGCGAGGGCAGGCGCTGGACGTGCTGCCCATCAAGATCGTTTCGGGCGAGACTCCGGTCCTCCTGTACGACACGGTGGGCCACGGCTACAAGATCGACTACCAGGCCATACTCGGCGGTGGTGAGCCGGGCCGCTCATTGAGACCGGACAGCGTCCCCGTGCTCCGGATCGCCCTCACCGGCGGGAAGGTAGACACCATCGCGCACCTGGCCACCCCTGCGTACGGCGACGCCACGTTCGGCGATCAGATCCAGCAGGCCGCCAAGGTGTTTGCTCCCAACGATCATTTTGGAGTGCTGCCGGACGGGACCGCCTGGGTAGCACGCGGCGGCGAGAATCGAGTGGACTGGCGCAGTCCCGATGGCAGATGGAGCCGCGGGGTAGCCCGTAATTACACGAAGATTCCGGTCACTCAGGCGGACAAGGACCGAGTGCTCGCCCAGGTCCGCGAGCAGGGCAAGCAGTTCGGCATGCCCCAGGATCTTGCCATCACCTATCCGTTCGCCGAGACGAAGCCCCCATTCGACTTCGCCCTGGGACGGGAGAGCGGAGAGGTCTGGCTGCAGCGCCCGCGAGCGCAGGAGGACGCGCCCCTGATATACGATGTAGTCGATCGGAAGGGAGCCTGGCGGCGCAGCGTTACTCTTCCGAAAGGCGCGTCACTCGCGGGATTTGGGGCCAAAGGGGCCGTCTACGCGTCGATCAAGGGCGAAGACGGCAGGCGGACGGTGGGGAAGTTCAGACTGAAGTGAGAAGTGAAAACCTCTCACCTCTTGCTAGTCCAGCATCGGGGGCTCACTCCCCGGAGGCACGTCAGTGCTGCCCCGATCCGAGGTCCGGCGGTCCTCACGCCGGCCCTGCTCGTACCACCGCCGGGTGATCTCCCCCGCCAGCTCGCGATTTCCCAGTCCGAACGCGAGTCCGACGGCCAGGGCAGCCGCACCGAGTATCAGACTGAAAGCGGCGGTGACGATCTCCTCCGCCACGCCCACCTGCTGGAGCGCCATGAACAGTGATATGAGGATCACGGCGCCCTTGGCCAGCTTGGCCACCGTGGGGACGCCGGCGAGCCCGCCGGCTGAGGCCAGGATGAGGCCGCGAACGAACTCCCCCACAATGATGCCCAGAATCAGGATCACGATCGCGGCGATGAGCGTGGGAATGAAGGCCAGCATGACCCCGAACATTTCATTGATGCTCTCCAGACCGAGCGCCGTGCTGGCGAGGAGGATCACGATGAGCATCACCAACCAGAAGAGCAGCTTGGTCAGCGCCCGCACCGGGTCGAGGTGGGAGCCGGTGCGGACCACCGCCTGGTCCAGTCCGCCGGCGCTGGCCATGCGGTTGAAGTCCAGTCGCTTGAGCGTGTCATCGGCCCAGCGCTGAATCTGCCGGGCCAGGAAGTAGCCGGTGAGCAGAATAACCGCTGCACCGATCAGGGCGGGGAGCACATTGCCGAGCTGTGCGGCACCGATGGAAATCCGTTCCCAGAATTGATTCACTGTGCCACCTCGATGACGAGTTTGCCCAACTGCTCACCGCGCTGCAGCCGCTCGAAGGCGGTGACTCCAGCCGCTAGCGGCACCACCCGATCCACCACCGGCCAGAGCCGGCCTTCGGCTGCATGGCGCACGATCTCGGCGTACTCCTGCCGGTTGCCGAGCGTCGATCCCAGGATGCTCCACTGGTGCCAGAATAGGCGGCGAAGGTCGAGGGAGACCATCGGGCCCGTGGTGGCGCCACAAACGACCATCCGGCCGCCCCGTCGCAGGGCGCGAAGTGACCCGGCCCAGCTCTGCTCGCCCACGCTGTCCACCACGACGTCCGCTCCCCCGCCACCAGTATGCTGCCGGACCTCAGCCACGATATCGGCGTTGCGGTGATTCAGCGCGACGTCGGCCCCGAGGCCCCGGGCGACATCGAGCTTTGCGTCTGAGCCGCTGGTGACGATCGTCCGCGCACCGATCAACTTGGCAATCTGGAGCGCCGCCAAAGCCACACCGCCGCCTATCCCCCAGATCAGGAGCGTCTCGCCCGCCTCGAGTCGTGCGCGGGAAACGAGCATTCGCCAGGCTGTAAGCGTGGCGAGCGAGAACGCCGCCGCCTGAGGCCAAGGCATGGCCGTGGGGATCGGCGCCAGGCTCTCTGCCGGCACGACCACGTACTCGGCCGCGGTCCCGGCGCAATGCTCCCCCAGTACCCGAAGCCTCACGCAGAGCGAATGCTCCCCCTCCATGCACGCCGGGCACTCCCCGCAGGACAGCGTCGGATTGATCATCACGCGGTCGCCGGCCCGGAACTGCCGCACCGCCTCGCCGACCTGTTCAACCAGGCCTGCGCCATCGGAGCCGACCACGTGAGGAAACTGAAGAGCTGACCCCGGGAGGCCGGCCGCGATGAGCAGGTCCAGCCGGTTGAGCGCTGCGGCCCGTACCCGCACGAGTACCTGGTTGGGTGACGCGATGGAGGGTTGAGGCAACTCTCGTACCCTGAGCTGCTCGGTTCCACCGTGGGCGATCAGGGTGAGAGCCCTCATCGAGTCGGTGCGTCAGAACGATGGGTTCAGGATCTGCTCCCCGGGATTGAGCGGAACAGGAACCGGCGGACTTCCGGGGGCCGTAGATTGCAAGAAGAAGCTGAATTCGACACGGCCCTTGCCGGGGTCGATGATCCTGCCCACGACGTAGACCAGACGATCGCCCTCACGGGACACGGCGATGGCTGGCACCGGGTGCTCGGTTTGAAGCAGCGGAATGGCGCTGGTCCCTCCCCAAGGCAGACGCATGACCCGCGATCCTCGAGAACGGCCGGCCCGCTCCACCACGTACGCCAGGTCCCCATTGCGGAAGAATCGGGGACTGGATTCCCGTTCGGAGGTCTTGGTGAGCCTCCGCTGGTTGCTGCCATCGAGATTCATGGCATAGATCTCCTGATTCCCGTCCCTGACGGAGACAAACGCAATGCTCCGTCCGTCGGGTGAGACCGATGGCGAGTGATTCCCGCCCGAGCTGGTGGTGAGCGGCCGGGCTACTCCACCCTCCGTGGGCATGATGGCGATCTGGGTCGTCGTCCCCCGGGTGGCGGCATAGACGATCTGGGTGGCATCGGGAGTCCAGGCCGGGTCGCCCTCGCTTCCCGCGTCGGTGGTCAGCCGGCGGAGATTGGTTCCGTCGGCGTCCATGAGGTGGAGGTCGAAGCCTCCGCTCCGGTTCGAGCTGAAGGCGATGCGAGTGCGGTCCGGGGCCAGCGCCGCCTGCATGTTGGTGGCGCTGTCTTGCATCAGAGGGAGCAGAGTTAGCGAGCCCGACGTCCGCATCTGGTAAATGCCCAGGCTCCCCGCCCTATTCGAGCTCAGCAGCAAGTCACCGACCACGAACACGTCGGCCCTTGCGCTCTTGCCCCAGGGCGCGGAGGCGGTGACGACAGCCCGTCCGGGGCTGAGGCCGTCGATCACGCCGCCTTCCCGCGCCAAGGCAACGTCAGGCTTGTCAGAGCTCCACCGGATCCCGGTCGCCCGGCCTGCCGCGGCACCTTGCTCGTCCTTCAGGAATACACTCAGCGTTGTGCGCCGGCCGGGCGCGATCCCGACCCGTGCCGGCTGGAGCTCGATGTCTCCAGGAATGACCTGCACCGTCCAGACCGCGGGCTCGATCCCGGCCAGCCGAGCCGTCAACGTCGTGGTTCCGACGGCCTTGGGTGTGAGCACGCCGGAAGGACGGTCGAACGCCGCCACCGCCGTGTCGCTCAGCTGCCAGGTGATACGTGCCTCCGGGATGGGACTCGAATCGGCCGCCTCGGCAACCGCGGTGAATCGTCGAGTAGACCGTAGGGGGACCTGAATCGCTCCGGCGCTCTGTTGGGGGGACACCACCAGGGCTTCGGGCAGTTGGTGTACGACCACCGGGGCACGCCGCTCCTGGGAGAAGCCGGCAGCGATGATCTCCGCCTGGCCCGGTGCACGGCCACGGACGATGCCGGAGGGGCCCACCGAGACGACGCTCGAGTCGGTCGAGCGCCATTGCACCAGTCCATGGATCTCGCGGCTCCCCTGGATGGGCACCATGGCCCGAACGGTATCCAACTCGCCCGGACCCAGGACAAGGCGGCCCGGCGAGAGGGCAAAGTCGGGCTGGGAGACTTCGACCGGCAGAGTCGCCATGAGCCGACTGCCGGTGTAAACCTGGATGACCGTGCGACCCGGTCCCAGGCCGGTCACGATTCCTGCCGTATCGACCGACGCGATTTCAGGCTTGAGCGACCTCCAGGTCACCCGCCCTGCCGCGGTGGGGGTTCCGTCTTCCCGTACGGCGAAAGGGGTGATCCGGACGTTCTCGCCCGGGAACAGCGTGACCGACGCGGGATCGAGAGTCAGCAGGGAGGCAGACGCTGCCCGGGTGGCCACGGGGTCACCCGGGGCGCTACCCGTAATGAGAACCGCCATCGAAGCCCGTTTGCCCTGGGATCGCGCCTCGATCTTGGCCAGCCCGGGGGTGATCCCCAGGACGGTGCCGTCCTTCCTGACCCGGGCGATGGTCGTGTCCGAGCTCCAGAAGGTGAACTTGGCGGCTGCAATGAGGTTTCCGCGCCCATCGAAGGCAGCGGCGAAGAGGGCCTGCTTGTGACCGACCCCCAGGGTCATGGTTTCGGGAGTCACCTGGATCTCGGACACCGCCTGAGCCTGAGCGGAAACCGCGGGCACCGGCGCCGCAACCGCCAAGGCTCCCAGCAGAGATGCCAGCAACCGGGTTAGGAGGCGGGCGGGCACGCGAACCCGGTCGCTATGGACGGATTTCACCGGACAGTTGATTCCAGGAAGAGGAAGATGGCGTAATTATAGTGCGGGAATGGGGATACCGCATCGTGGCGGGGCTCCTCTGCCAGTCGATGCCTTGCACAAGTGTTGACGAAGTGCATGTTATATACTGTTTCACGGGAGGCGCGGTTGTGCCTCGAGACCGTCGGCGGGTGGCGCCGCACATGCGTTCGGAGGAAGCGAAGATGGCCGAGCTTCATTTTATGGAGATGGGCTGGTCCGGCTCTGGATGGATGGATCCGCTGCCGATGGAGAAGACCCCTTCTTCGGCGCCCTCTTCCTCATCCTCATCGTACGACGACTATAACGAGCCCGCGGCCCGTACCAGGACGGCCAGTCCGAAGAGAAAGACCGCCAAGAAATCGACCGCCAGAAAGTCGGCCAGGAAATCCAGCAAGAAATCCGGCAAGAAGACGGCAAGGAGGGGCGCCAAGAAGAGCGCCAAGAAGGCCGCCCGGAGATCCTCGGCCAAGAAGACCGCCAAGAAATCGGCTCGCAAATCGGCCAAGAAGAGCGCCCGGCGGGCACCTAAGCGCGGGAAACCAGCCCGGAAGAGCTCGGCCCGGTCAGGGTCCCGGAAGCGGGCAAAGAAGGGTGGCCGGAGGCGCTAGCCTCCGACTAGCTCCGGCCCTCGAGTCGGGATAGGGCGGCGGCGCAGTTGATCAATGCAATGTGCGTAAAGGCCTGCGGGAAGTTCCCCAGGAACTCCCCGCTGGCCGGGTCGATCTCCTCCGAGTAGAGCCCGACGTGGTTGGCGTGTCGCAGCATTCGACGGAAGATTCGCTCGGCACGCTCCCGGTCCCCGATCATGGCCAGCGCCTGCGCCAGCCAGAAGGTGCAGATCGAGAACGCGCCTTCCTCGCCCTCCAGTCCGTCCGGCTGCCGGTATCGGTACACCAGCTCCCCATCGACCGTGGTAAGCTCGCGGGCCACTGTCCGCACCGTGCTGTGCACCCGGGGATGGGTCCAGGGCAGAAACCGGAACATCGGGATGGCCAGCGTGGCCGCATCGAGCACCTCGTCATCGTACGACTGGACGAATGACTGGCGCGCTTCGCTCCAGCCCCGCTCCATGATCTCCGCGTGCAGCGTGTCTCGCGCGGTTCGCCAGGCGGCGGTGTCGCCTTCCAGGCTCAGCTCTTCCGCCATGCGTATGCCGCGATCGAGCGCCACCCAGCTCATCACCTTGCTGAACACGTAGTGACGCACCTCGCCCCGCACCTCCCAGATGCTCGAGTCGGGGAGGTGCCAGTTCCCGCTGACCCAGTCCACCAGCCCCCGCAGCACCCGCCAGGTGCCCTCGGTCATCTCGTGGTTGCGGCGCCAGATGTCGGCGGTCTCCATCACCTCGCCATAGACATCCAGTTGAAGTTGGCCGACTGCCCCGTTGCCCACCCTGACGGGACGTGACCCGCGGTACCCGCTCAGATGGTCGAGCTGACGCTCGATGAGGTCGCGGCGTCCGTCGATCCCGTACATGATCTGGAGGTGTCCGCCGCCTTCGTGACGGCACACCTTCTTGAGGAAGCGCATGAACTGGTCCGCCTCGCGATAGTGGCCGACGGCATCCAGGGCCGCCAGGGTGAACGCCGCATCACGGAGCCACACGAAGCGATAGTCCCAGTTGCGGCTCCCGCCGATGGTCTCGGGGAGCGAGGTAGTGGGCGCGGCGATGAGGGCTCCGGTCTCCGCGTGGGTCAGCAGCTTGAGGGCGAGGGCCGAGCGCTTCACCATGCCCCGGTAGGGCCCCTTGTACCGCACCTTGGACGACCATTTCTGCCAGAACTCGGCGGTGTTATCGAGCTTGCGCGCGCTCTCGTAACGATCGACCTGGTGTATATCGTCGTCGTCGTAACGCAACACCAGCCACCGCTCCTCCCCCTTCTCCAGGTCGAACCGGGCGGTTGCGGTCGATTGCTCGATGACCCAGTCGAATGGCTTGGCGCTGGACAGAGTGAGGACCTGGTCGGTGCGGTCGGTGGCAAAAAGGCCCGCACGCAACGACTCCAGCCGGGTGGCCCGCGCACCATACTCGAAGCGCGGCATGAAGATCATATTCAGGGTCACCCGGCCGCGGCCGCAACGCAGGCGCCGGTGAATCTCGGGGTGCTCACCCGGAGGCTGGCCATCTTCGCCCACCGGCATAAAATCGGTGACACTCACGCTCCCATCGTCGGGGGTGCGAAAGGTCGTTTCGAGGATATTGGTACGCGGCAGATAGCGCTGGGTGGAGGTCCACTTCCCCTCTGGGCGCACCGACCAGGAACCGCCCCGCTCGGGGTCCAGCAGCGACGCGAACACGCTCCCGCTATCGAACCGGGGCAGGCAGCACCAGTCGATCGAACCATCGAGCCCAACCAGCGCCGCGGTCCGCATGTCGCCGATGAGGCCGTAGGCGGATATGGGCTGTTGAGGGAAGGCGCCGCTGCGCCGAGCGGACAACTCGGCCGACAGTTGAGGCTGGACGTCGGTCATCGCCCAAGTATAAGCCGAGCGTGACGGAACTTGCATCGTTGGGTTCGACCGCCCACCTTCCAGCATCACTTCCATCGATATCTTCATGCGCGCCGCCATCGTCCTCGTGGCCCTCGTCCTGGCGGCCTGCCATGGCAGCGCCCGGCCAACTACAGACCCCTCGCCGGCTTCTGACTCCCGAGCCCTGACTCGCGTCATTACCGCGCAGTTGGAGCGGTCGGCTGTGGACTGGAACCAGGGAGACCTGGACGGTTTCATGTCGGACTACGCCCCGGAGAGCACTACCACATTCATCGACGGGCGGCGGGCCCGAAAGGGGATCGACTTCATCCGGCAGAACTACGCCCCCCGCTTCTCGGGCCGCGTCCGACGAGACAGCCTTCATTTCGAAGAGGTGGAGGTTCGTGGCCTGAGCCCGGCACTCGCCCTGGTAACGGCGCGGTTCATTCTGCAGCGGGGATCCGAGGTCACGGCGAGTGGGCCCTTCACCCTCGTGATGGAGCGCCGGCCGGACGGATGGAAAATTCTTCACGACCACTCGTCCAGTGATCCACGTTAGCTACCGGCTGGGGCACGTCGTCCTCGCGGGTGGGCTCCTGCTCGGATGCAAGCAGGGGAGCCAGGACGGTGTCGCCCTGGTAGGGGCTACCCTCATCGATGGCAGCGGCGGACCCTCACTGCCCGACGCAGCAGTCGTTGTACGTGGGGGCAGGATCGAGTCGGTCGGGTCACGAGGCGACTTTCAACTCCCCGGGAAAACTCGCGAGGTCGATGTTTCCGGGCAGTGGATTATCCCGGGACTGATCGACGCCCACGTGCACTTGACCTCCGCTCGGTCTTGGGCCCCGTCACGATTTCTGGCCTGGGGCGTGACCACGATTCGGGACGTCCACGGTGGTGCCCCCTCACTATCCACGCTGAAGAAGCGGCCCAGCCAGGGGGCTCCCGACGGGCCGCGAACGTACCTCGCCGGCGCCATGATCGACGGCCTTCCGGCAACGTTTCCCGATGCCATCGGCGTCAACAATGAGAGAGAGGCCCGGAAGGGGGTGGACCGGCTAGTCAGTGCCGGGGCCGATTTCATCAAGATTTACAGCCGTATCGACGCGCAACTCCTGAAAGCCATCGTGGATGAGGCACGGGCTTTCAATCTCGGAGTGACCGGCCACCTTGGCATGACCGACGCACTGAGCGCGGCCAAGGCTGGGATTGCATCGATCGAGCATCTGACCGGTGTCCCCGAGGCCGCCTCACCCAAACCCTCGTCGCTGTTCACCGCGCACTACCGCGGCTTCTTCCCCGGGTGGACGGCATTCGAGCGGAGTTGGGCCGGCTTGGATTCGGCGGCGCTGACTCGGGTGGCAAACCGGCTGGCCGAAGCGAAGATCATCCTCATTCCCACCCTGGTGTTGCACGAAACGCTCAGTCGTTTGGACGAGCCGGGACTGTTGCGCGAGCCGGCGCTTGCGGACGTCCCCGCCGCCCAACAGCGGGATTGGGACCTGCCCGGGCTCATCGCCCGCACCGGCTGGACCGAGGCGGATTTCGACGCATTCAGAAAATCGCGGGCCAACCAGGACCTCTTCATTCGACAGTTTGCCGCCGCCGGAGGGCGGCTTGCCGCCGGAACCGACGCCGCCAATCAGATGCTGATACCGGGCTACAGCGAGCACCGCGAGATGGAGCTCCTGGTCCGGGCCGGATTGACGCCCAGGGAAGCGTTGCGAGCCGCCACCCGCACCGCCGCGGTGTTGATCGGCGTAGACTCGCTTGGTCTTCTCGCGCCGGGCAAAGCTGCTGACCTGCTGATCCTCTCCAAGGATCCGCTCGCGGATATCCGGAACACCCGCGCCATCACTTCGGTCATGGCGCGCGGGTATCTGCTCGACGCGGATTCGATTCGCGCGACCTGGTGATCGTGAGATCGAGCGACCTGCAGGAGGGAATCGACCGGCTGCAGCTCTACTTCGCCGAGGTGTCTACCCGGCAGGGCGTGTTGGCTCGCCAGGCATTGGGCCAGGCGGCTCCCGGAGACGACGAGCTGGCCCGACGCCTGGTGGACGACATGCGAGCGGAAACCGGGATGAATGGCAGCATCTCCGGGGCCGTGGTCGCCACTATCTGGCGGGCCCACGAGCTACTGGACCTGGGTGGCGAGGGCGATCAGGCCGGGACGGTGCGCGTCATGGGCTGGGTGCTCGATCTGCAGACCAAGCCGGGAGCATTCAGCGAAGGGTGTAGCCCCCCCCGGCACGCCCATCGTGCGTGCGAGCACTTCATCTCGGGATTCTTCTCCCCGGCTCCGGCCGTACAACGCTTCGCACCGGTCATGTTTCCCAACGGAAAGGTGTTCCGGGCCGAGCCCGCGGCCCGCTTTGCCGTCAGCTGCCTTGCCCTGCGAGCGGCTCTGCGCGGGAGGATGGAGCAACGGCCCGGAGTCGAGAAACATCTCATGAGCCTGATCCAGCTGCAGGAGCAGTGGGAGGACTGGAACGGCTACTTCGCTCCGGACGCGATCGTCGCGGGGATTCACGCCCTCGCCTTCTCCGGCGCGCACCGCGAGGTGCTGCCCAGACTGGCCAGCGCCGTGGCGGCAAACCAGGCCGAGGATGGCACCTGGATGCACGCGGATCTGTTCCACACCCTCGAGGCGCTGCTGGCGGTGGGCACGAAGGAGGCACATGCATCGGTTCGCCGGGCGGTTCCTGCTTTGTTGAGTCGCCAGCGGATCGACGGCACCTTCGGCTCCTCCGCCCAACAGGAACGAGCCCTCATTGCGTTGCGCGCATTGATCTGGGCCGAAAAGGAGATGTAGGATGCCTGACGGGCCGATCGACCAGAAGCCCCGCATCCGTCTTACCGCGCTCTCACACGGCGCCGGTTGCGCCTGCAAACTCGGCTCAGCCGACCTGGCTGAGGTCCTGCGCCTATTGCCCGCCGTTGGGGACTCTCGGGTGCTCATCGACGCCGCGACCAGGGACGACGCCGCGGTGTTCCTGTTGTCGCCGGGCCGGGCCCTGGTCACGACGGTGGACTTCTTTACCCCCATCGTGGACAACCCTGCCTCGTGGGGGGCCATCGCGGCCGCGAACGCCTTGAGTGACATCTATGCGATGGGGGCCCTTCCGTTGTTCGGTCTCAACCTGCTCGGCTGGCCCAGGGACCAGGTTCCTTTCGAGATGCTGGCTGAGGTGCTCCGCGGAGCCGCGGAGGTGGCCGAACGGGCGAAATGTCTGATTCTCGGGGGCCATTCAATTGACGCCGTCGAGCCTCTCTTCGGGATGGTCGTCATCGGCGAGGTACACCCGGACCGGATGCTTACCAACGCCACGGCGTGTGCCGGCGACATCCTAGTGCTCACCAAGCCCCTGGGCACCGGGATTCTGGCCACCGCGTTGAAGCGGGACGCACTCCTCGAGACCGGAATGGCGGACGCGGTGCGGTCCATGACCACCCTGAACGATGGGGCGGCCCGCGCCGCACTGAAGGTGGGGGTGAGTGCCGCCACCGATGTAACCGGGTTTGGGCTGATCGGTCATCTCACTGGCATGCTGGACGCAAGTAAGGTGGCGGCCGAGATCGCCTTTGATGCGCTTCCGATCCTGCCGCATGCCCGTAACCTCGTCTCCCGCGGCGTGGTGTCCGGAGGCACCGAGCGAAACTACGCGGCAGCCGACCGGGTAGAGTGGGCGGCCGACCTGAGCCAGGCGGATCGATACCTCTGCGTGGATGCCCAGACCTCGGGTGGTCTCTTGCTCGCGGTTCCCGCCGAAAACGAAGCCCCCCTGCTGGCTGCCCTGCGGGAGGAGCGCACCCCAGCCGCTGCGGTCATTGGCCGGCTCACCGCCGGGCCTCCCGGCCAGGTGCGCGTGGTGCGACAGCTCGGCGGAGCGGTCCCCCAGACCTAGCCGAGCCCAGCAATCCGATGTCACCCCTCCGGTGGACCGCACAGCGCATGGATCAATTGGAGCACGCCGCACGGCGAGGGCTCCGAGTGGCCCTTTCACGACGGGGAACCGAGTATATCGTCGTAGCCGTGCGGGTGACTTCCGTCGGCCGGGACGAGGTCTTCGTGGGGCTTCTCCCCATGACCGGCGAGGAGCTGACCTTCCGCCTGGGCGACATCGACAGCTTTCAGGTCATTGAGTGACCCGCATTGCGGTCGCGCATCTGGACGAGAGCTGTTTGGGGAACGGCCGGGAGGGAGAGAATCCCGGCGGCTACGGCGGCCTCATTGAAGCGCGGACCCGCCCCGGCATCCAACGCCGAGACTTCTATGGTCACTCCAGCGGGACCACCAACAACCGTATGGCCCTGATCGGAGCCACTGCCGCGCTCCAGCTTCTGGGTGCCAAGGGCGCCCGGATCCGGGTGCTGATGGTCTCGGATTCAGAGTACCTGGTGAAGGGAATGCGGCTGTGGGTTCCGAAGTGGGAAGCCCGGGGATGGAAGCGCGCCGGAGGCCCGATCGAGAACCTCCAGCTCTGGCAGGCCCTGGTCGATGCCGCTCGCCGCCACGAGGCCCAGTGGACCTGGGTGCGCGGCCACGCCGGACAACCCAAGAACGAGTACGCCGACCAGCTGGCGGTCGCAGCCGCACGGGAGCAGAAGACGTCCGACGGGGCAGTGGAGTCGGGGTTCCTCGAATGGCTGGCCGCCAAGCAGGCCAGGAAAAAGTTCCTGGGCTATAATCCGGAGGCGGAGCACGAGTCACTGGAGCGGCGGCTCGCCGCCGGGGAGGAGTTCCCGCTGGGCGGGGTGACGGAGGGAAAAACCTGATCAATTGAAATGGCACCTACGGATGATACAATTGCGCAGCACGTCGCTCCTTTCCCTGGTCTCGGCCATACTCCTGGCCGGCTGTGGCGACGGGCCGGCCGGAACCGGGGACCCGCCGCCGCCGAGCGCTAGCGTCGACGTGGGGAACATCTTCTTTCAAAGCGTCCGTAACGAGTCCACGGACCCGGCGATCGATACGGTGGCAACAGGGGGAACAATCACCTGGACCTGGACTGAAGCCGGAACCCATACCGTGCGTTTCGGCGACGCCGGCTTCCCCGAAAGCCCAACATCTGTCGATGGCGGAAGCGTGTTCAGCATGCCCTTCCCGATGTCCGGTACGTACACCTACGACTGCGGGGTCCATGGGTCGGTGATGACTGGGACCGTCGTGGTTAGATGAAGGGACCCCTCCGGATAACCACGGCGGCCCTGCTGCTGGCCGGCTGTGGTGACGGACCAGGCGGTGGCAGTGACCTCGATACCCAGGTGCGTGAGGTGTTAGCACAGGCCAAGGTGACCCCGCTCTCGCCATTGCCGGCGGGGGATCCCGCGCTGGTGCGTCTGGGTCAGGCCCTGATGTTCGACAAGGAGCTGAGCGGCAACCGGGACGTCTCCTGCGCTACCTGCCATAACCCGGTATCGGGCACATCCGACGGACTCTCCCTGTCAATCGGCACCGGCGGCGCGGGATCCGCCGGGTCTCGAGTCCTCTCCGCCGCTCCCCAGTTCACGCCCCGAAATTCGCAGGAGCTCTTCAATCGCGGATACGGCGAATTTCAACGCATGTTTTGGGATGGTCGAGTGTCTCAGGCCGGCAATGGCGACTTCCAAACGCCAGCCGAAGCTCAGCTGCCGGCCGGCCTGTCGGGCGCACTCGCGGCCCAGGCGATGTTTCCGGTGACCACGAGGCTGGAGATGCGTGGACGGGTTGGCGACCTCGATCGCTTCGGTGTGCCGAACGAGCTGGCGCAGCTCGGTGACGAGGAGCGGCTCGCTATCTGGGGCGCGCTCATGAATCGTGTTCTCGCCATCCCAGAGTATGTCTCCATGTTCCAGGCAGCCTACCCGGCTGTTGCGCCGGCGGAGCTCGGCTTTCAACACGCAGCCAATGCAATCGCGGCGTTCGAAGTGGAAGCGTTCACCAGCGTGAATTCGCCCTTCGATCTATATGTCCGCGGGGACGAGGCGGCCTTGGGTGAGCCGGAGAAGCGGGGCGCTATCCTGTTTTTCGGCAAGGCAGCCTGTGGGGCCTGTCACCTGGGACCCCATCTTACTGACCAGCAGTTTCATGGCATCGGGGTGCCCCAAGTCGGCCCCGGCATGAATCCGGACGAGCCCGAGGACCGCGGGGTGGAACGCGTGACAGCAAGTCCGACCGACCAGTTTCGATTTCGCACCCCGCCGCTTCGCATCGTGGAGCTGACCGGGCCCTGGATGCACGATGGTGCCTACACCACGCTGGAAGCGTCGGTCCGCCACTATCTGAACACCGATGCGGCTTTGCGCTCGTATGATGCTTCCCAGCTGCGGGAAGATCTCCGTGCATCTCACCTTTCCGACCCGGCAAGGGTCGAGGCGCTGGCTGCCTCGATTGATCCCCTAGTCAAGACCCCGCTCGCGCTTTCGGATGGGGAAGTGGCCGACATCATGTTCTTTCTGCGATCGCTGACGGACCCCGCAGCGTCCGATCTGGGTGCCATGATCCCGACCAGCGTGCCGAGCGGCCTGCCGGTCGGTGACTGAGCGCATGACGGATCTGGAGCGCTTCTTCCGTCAGATCGCTCGGAACCTGGCTGCCACGGATCCGGCCCGGCTGCATCGGCCGCTGCCGTTGAACGACCTGCGAGACTCCATCGTTCCCTATCGGGCCAACCGGCGGTCGCTTCAGCTCGAGAGCAGTGAGGACTACGAGCTGGTCCTGCTGCGGCTCTGCGCCGGCGAGGGTGGCTTCGCCCGCACCGAGCCCGACGACGTGCAGGCCGAGTTCGAGGCCGAAGCACGGAGCTCCAACCCCGATCTGAAGATCGTGCACCGCCACGAGAAGGCAGTGGTGAGCCTCGATCCCAGGCTGCTCGCGTTGGCGCTGGATCACCAACCGGGGCTGGCGTTCGCTCCCCCCGACCATGTGCCTCGATCGTCCGTGAGTGAGGAAGCGCCTGCCACAGAGCCGGCGCCACCATCGGCCGAACCGCCTGGCGCCGGCGGGGATGCAGCCAGTGGCCCGGGCACTCAGGAGTGCGGTTTATGCGGGCGCGAGCTTCCCGGGGGACGGCTCGTCAAATTCTGCCCCCACTGCGGCGCGAGCCAGGGGCTCAGTCGCTGCACCGCCTGTCAGAGCAAGGTCGAAGCCGGCTGGCGGCATTGCATCAACTGTGGAAGCGAGCTCCCCTCAATTCCTTGAAACTGCCCTGCCAGGGGGGTGATATTCCGGTCACCTATGTCCCCTCCCAAAAGCTCCACCCCGAGCAACACCCCCACGATCCCCGAAGTCCGTGACACCGGCGTCGTTTTTCTGTCTGGCGTGCGCACCGGGTTCGGCTCCTTCGGCGGTACCCTCAAGGACCTCTCCGCCACCGAGCTGGGCGCCATCGCCGCCAAAGGTGCGCTGGCCCGTTCGGGCATAAAACCCGCGGTGGTCGACCACGTGGTCTTCGGCAACGTCCTCCAGACCTCGGCCGACGCTATCTACCTGGCGCGCCATGTTGGCCTGCGCGCCGGGCTTCCGGTTGAAACCCCGGCCGTGACGGTCAACCGGCTATGCGGCTCGGGGTTCGAGGCGGTGGCCCAGGCAGCTCAGCAGATCGTCCTGGGCCAGTCGCAGGTAGTGCTGGCCGGAGGAACCGAGTCGATGAGCCAGGCCCCCCACGTGGTACGGGGCGCTCGGTGGGGACTCCGGTTGGGACCGGCAGCGCCGCTCGAGGATACCCTCTGGGAGGCGCTGAGAGATCCCAGCTGCGGGCTTTCCATGGCCGAGACGGCCGAGAACCTGGCCATGAAATATCAGATCAGCCGGCAGGCCGTGGACTGTTACGCCGCCCGGAGCCAGGCCGCGTCCGCTGCAGCCTGGGAGGCGGGAGTATTCGCGGAGGAGGTCGTGCCGGTTTCCATTCAGAACCGGAAGACCAAGCAAGCCGACGACTGGGCGGCTGACGAGCACATGCGTCCCGGTACCACGGTCGAGGCACTGGCCAAGTTGCCGCCCTATTTCAAGAAGGATGGCGTGGTCACGGCCGGCAACGCCTCGGGCATCTGTGACGGTGCCGCTGCGCTCGTCATGGCGAGCGAGCGTTTTGCCACCGAGCGCGGGCTTCGGCCCATTGGCCGTCTTCTCGCCTGGGCCAGCGTGGGTGTGGAGCCGGCCTACATGGGCATCGGCCCGGCACCGGCCTCCCGGAAGGCGCTCGAGCGCGCAGGACTGAAACTGGACGACATGGATCTCGTCGAAGTGAACGAGGCCTTCGCCGCCCAGTACCTGGCGGTGGAGAAGGAGCTCGGGCTCGACCGGGAGCGCACCAACGTAGACGGCGGCGCCATTGCCCTGGGCCACCCACTCGGAGCCAGCGGTGCGCGTCTTACGCTCCACCTGCTGCATGCGCTTCGCCGCCGGGGCGGCCGGTACGGACTGGGCAGCGCATGCATCGGCGGTGGGCAGGGGGCGGCGGTCATCGTCGAAGCCCTTTGAGCACGAGAGTGAATCCATGGATGTCTTGATACCAGCCGCGCTCGTCGTGACCTATTTGTTCCTCAGCCTGCGGGTGCTGCGGCAGTACGAGCGGGGCGTCACCTTTTTCCTGGGAAAGTTCTGGGGCACCAAGGGCCCGGGGCTCATCTTCCTGCCGGCCGGGTTCGCCAACCAGAAGCGGGTCTCCCTCCGCATTGTCGCGTTGGACATCCCACCTCAGGACGTGATCACCCGGGACAACGTCTCGGTAAAAGTGAACGCCGTGCTTTACATGCGGGTGACGGATCCGGAACGGGCGGTCATCATCATCGAGGACTACCTCTACGCCACCAGCCAGCTGGCGCAGACCACGCTGCGCTCCGTCCTCGGCGAGGTGGAGCTGGACGAGCTGTTGTCCGACCGTGAGAAGATCAACGCGGTGCTGAAGAAGATCATCGATGAGCGTACCGAGGCTTGGGGCATCGAAGTCTCCGCGGTCGAGGTGAAGGATGTGGACCTGCCCGACCAGATGAAACGCGCCATGGCGCGCCAGGCCGAGGCCGAACGGGAGCGCAGGGCCAAGGTGATCGCCGCCCAGGGCGAGCTTCAGGCGTCCGAGACCCTGGCCCAGGCAGCCGGCAACCTCGCGAAGGAGCCGACGGCTCTCCAGCTCCGCTATCTCCAGACGGTCGTCGAGATTGCCGCCGAGAACAACTCGACCACCATCTTCCCCATCCCCATCGATCTCTTCCGGCCCTTCCTGACCCAGGCTGCCGCCGCGGCACCGCGGACACAAGGCTCGGCCGAACCGCCCGGCGCGGCATTGCCCGCGTCCGACATTTCCTCCCTGATGTCCCAGCTCCGCCTTGAGGCCGCTCGGACCTCCAAGCAGGACTAGCATGAGCGAGGGCTTGCCTGCTCGTTTCGATCGCGCCGCGCTGGAGCGGATCATTCAGCGTGCCGCCGAGCTGCAGACCGCCGAGCGGGAGTTGGGCGATAGCATGACCTCCGACGAGCTGATGGCCCTCGGCCGCGAGGTCGGGATCCCGGGCCAGTACCTCCAGCGGGCGCTGCTGGAGGAGCGCACTCGCGTGGGGGAGGTCGGCGCCGCCGGCATGTTCGAGCGGGTCACCGGCCCGGGTCAAATCGCCGCTCAGCGAGTGGTGCGGGGCGACACTGATAGCGTGGAGCAGGCCCTGCTCCGCTGGATCGAGAAGAATGAGCTCCTTTGCGTCCAGCGGCAGCAGGCTGGCCGCATCACCTGGGAGCCGATCAGCGGAATGCAGGCCGCCTTCCGCCGCTCGACCGCGGCGTTCGGAAGCGGGAAACGCCCGTTCATGCTCTCCCGGGCGGCCACCGTCTCCGCCACTATCGTTCCGCTGGAGCCGGGGTACACTCACGTGGCGTTGTCCGCCGACACCCGGAAGGCGCGAAACGAGTACGTCGGCGCCGGCGCCGCACTCGCCGGGGCCGGGATCGCCGGCACCGCAGCCCTGGTGGCACTGGGCGCCCTCCTCCCGCTTGCGCTGCTGCCGCTTCCTGTGGCTTTGGGGTTCGGCTACGGCACCATGCGGCGGTTGGGTCCGGCGCTCGCCCGCATCCAGCTCGGCCTGGAGCGCGCGCTCGACTTTCTGGAGCAGGGCGGCGCCACCCCGCAGCATCAGCTCCCCGACCGGACGGCCGGGATCATGGGTCTGCTGGCCGAAGAAGTGCGGAAGGCGCTGAGATAGTCAAATGGAGATCACCAGAGTCGGCGTCGTCGGCTGCGGCCTCATGGGCAGCGGCATTGCCCAGGCGGCCGCGACCGCCGGCTTCGAGACCATCGTGCGCGATGTCGCCGAACCACTGCTGGAGCGAGGACGCTCGGGGATCATCAAGTCGCTCGGACGCCTGGTGGAACGGGGCAAGATCCCGACCGAAACTCGGGAAGCCGCCCTGGGCCGGCTTCGGTTCGTGACCCAGCTCTCTGCGCTCGGGGACTGCGACATCGTCATCGAGGCAGTCACCGAAGAGCTGGAGTTGAAAAACGCCGTCTGGCATGAGTTGGACCGGGTCTGTGGGCCGCGGACGATTTTTGCGTCCAACACCTCCAGCCTCACCATCTCATCGATGGCTGACTCCACCACCCGGGCGGACCGCTTCGTTGGCCTCCACTTCTTCAACCCGGTTCCGCTGATGCCGCTGGTCGAGGTGGTCCGCACCAGCACGAC
>JBKJZM010000223.1:0-17551 GCA_046715295.1 Gemmatimonadales bacterium
ATGGTGGAGACCGGGCGCACCCGTCAGATCTTTACCGCACCGCGGAACGAGCAGACCGAAGCCTATATCACCGGAAGGTTCGGATGAACACCATCGTCAGCCCCAGGCCATACGTGCAGGCACCCAAGGTCACTCTCGCGCCTCGCGCGCCAGCCCAGCCGCTCGGCTCCCGCGGCAGTCCCGCGGTGGACGTGCGCGACTTCAGCTTCTCCTACGGACCCCGCCAGGCACTCAAGAATCTGAGCTTCGCCATCGAGCGAAGAGCCGTGACGGCGATCATTGGACCGTCGGGCTGCGGCAAGTCCACGTTCCTGCGTTCGATCAACCGGCTGAACGATCTGATTCCAGGAATCCGGCACCAGGGAGACATCCTGGTCGAGGGCAAGTCGGTGTTTGGGCCCGGCGCCGATTTGGTCGCGCTCAGGCAGCGGGTCGGAATGGTATTCCAGCGCCCGAACCCTTTTCCCAAGTCGGTGTTCGACAACGTTGCGTATGGGCCGGCGCTGAACGCGCTGGTGACCAAGCGCGATCTGCCCGATCTGGTCGAGCGGTGTCTCCGGCAGGCGGCCCTGTGGGACGAGGTCAAGGATCGGCTGGAAGAGCTCGGCACCGGCCTGTCGGGTGGCCAGCAGCAACGGCTCTGTATCGCCCGGGCGCTGGGCAATCAGCCCGAAGTGCTGCTCATGGACGAGCCCTGCTCCGCGCTCGACCCCATCGCCACCCAGAAAGTGGAAGAGCTGATTTTCGACCTGAAGCAGCACTACACCATCGTGATCGTGACCCACAACATGCAGCAGGCCGCCCGGGTGTCGGATTACACCGGCTTCTTCGACCACGGCGAGCTGATCGAGTTCGACGAGACCGAGCGGCTGTTTACCAAGCCCCAGCACGAGCGGACCGAAGCCTACATCACCGGGAGGTTCGGATGAGCCTCGATGTCCATCGCCACTTCCACGATGAACTGAGTCACGTGAAGGTCCGGCTGCTCACCATGTCGGGAGAAGCGGAGGCGGCGCTCGGCCTGTCGGTCGAAGCCCTGCTGGAGCGCGACAGTGACAAGGCGCAGCGGGTCATCGCGGGAGACCGGGTCATCGACGCCATGGAGGTCGAGATCGAGGAGCAAAGCATCAACCTCCTCGCCTTGCAGCAGCCGATGGCGCGCGATCTCAGGATGCTCACCTCGGCCATGAAGATCGCCAACGACCTCGAGCGGGTGGGCGACCACGCGGTGAACATCGCCCAGTCGGCCGAGCGGCTCAATCAGGCCCGCCCGATCGCGCCGGAGCCCGAGATCATCGACATGGCCCGGCTGGCCCGCGAGATGCTCTCCGATGCGCTCGAAGCCTTCATCCGGGGCGACGCGGCAGCCGGGCGCGAGGTCTGCCTCCGGGACGACAAGGTGGATGCCCTGCATCGCTCGGTATTCCGCATCCTCCTGACCCACATGATGGAGGATCCGCATACCATTGGGTCCGGTATGGAGCTGTTCCTGGTGAGCCGCAATCTGGAGCGGGTCGCCGATCTTGCCACCAACATCGCCGAGGACGTGGTGTTCCTGGTGGAAGGGCGCTCGATCAAGCACCACGCCGAGGACCGGGGCGAAGCCAGGGAGACGCCGGCGCGCTCCGTACGGTGAGCGGCCACCGCGAGCGCATCGCGGCCATCGACGTCGGCTCCAATACCATCCTCCTCACCGTAGCCGAATACGATCCCGAGGCTGGCCTCGTGGTCGTAGAGGAGGGGGAGGACCAGCCCCGCCTGGGTGCGGGACTCTCGGCCACCGGACAGCTCAGCGAACCGGCCATGCTCCGGGCCCTCCAGACTCTGACCGCGATGCGTGACGTCTGTACCCGGTACGGCGTGCGGCGGCTCGCCGCGGTGGCCACGGCGGCGGTCCGGGAAGCCGAAAACGGGACCGAGTTCGTGGAACGGGCCGGCGCGCTGGACATCCCACTCCGAATCATCTCGCCCGAAACCGAAGCCGCTCTCTCCTACCGGTCGGCTGCCCACCACTTCCCCGGTGGGGAGCGCCAGCTGGTGGCGGATATCGGCGGTGGCAGCCTGGAGCTGACCGGAGCGACGAGCGGACGCGTCGGGCTGTCCCGATCGCTGCCGCTCGGCGCCGTCCGGCTGACCGAGCTTGGGCTTCCCCTGCACGAGCTGCGCGATCACATCAGGCGCGGGCTCGCGGAGCCAATTCAGCGTACCGAGTGGGCCGGCTCGAGGGTGATCGGATCGGGTGGGACCTTTGCCACGCTAGCCAGCATGGCCCTGGCAGGTCGTGGGGCTGAGGCGACTCGTTCGGTGCACGGAACGGTCGTTACCAGCCAGGAGGTGGAGCATCTGTTGGAGACGCTCGCCACATTGTCACCGGAAAAACGGCGCCAGAGACCCGGATTGAAGCCGGAGCGGGCCGACATCATCGTGGCGGGACTCGCGGTGGTTGCAGCATTGCTGGAAGCGGTCGGAGCGGTGGAGGTGACGGTGAGCGGATTCGGTCTAAGGGATGGAATGCTGTTGGAGATGGTGGGGGCGGAATAAGGGCTATTGCTGTTGGCTATTGGGTATTGGCACTCGCTTTCGGGCGAGTTTGGGAGGTTTGGGATCGTATGGTGGGCCAATAGCCCTCTACTCCCCGTACGGAATCCAGATGTTCTTCACCTGGGTAGCATGCTCCAGGAACTCCTCGCCTGCAGCCCGTCGCGGGTCGGCCCAGTCGCGGCTCTTGCCCAGATCCACCCAGGTACGCTTCATGTTTCCGGTCGAGAGACGCTCCACTTCCGCCGACAGCTCCACGCTGCCGAAGTACCAGATCCCGTCCACATCGTCATGCGCGGCGAGCACAGAGGCCAGCTCGTCGCTGAGACCGGTGACGATGTTCACCACTCCGCCCGGTAAATCGGACGTGTCGAAGACCTGGTAGAGATCGGTAGCCGGGAGAGGCGCAAGGGTTGAGGGCACCGCAACGACCGTGTTCCCCATCGCGATGGCCGGCAGCACGGTCGATACCAAGCCCAGCAGCGGCCAGGCGTCCGGGCAGACGACCCCGAGCACACCGATTGGCTCAGGCATTGCCAGCGTCACATTGCGAAAGGGCGTGTGGTGCACCAGGCCATCGTACTTGTCGGCCCAGGCGGCGTAAGTGTAGATCCGCTCGATCGTCAGCCCGACCTCGCACTCGGCCCCGGCCTCATCGCCCGAGATCTCGGCGAGCCGGCGGCGGAACTCCTCGGCTCGCGCGGCGAGGTTTTCCGCCAGATAGTAGAGCACCTGGGCCCGGGTGTGGGCCGTGGCCCGCGCCCAGCCTGCGGCCTTATGCGCCGCCTCGACCGCGTTCCGGATATCCTTTCTGTTTCCCTGGCCCACCTCGCCGATCCGCCGACCCCCGGCATCGAACACCGGTAGACTGTAACCCGAGTCTGGACGCACCTGCTTGCCCCCGATGTAGAGCTTCGGGGTGCGATCAATGGGCGGAAGGGCGGTAGGTGACTCCTTGCTGGAAACCGCCTTGGTTGAGCGCTTCGCTGCACGACTCCCCCGCGCACCGTCCTTCCGTTCCCGCTTACCGCCGTGGCGCCGTACCGCCGTACCGCCTTCTTCACCATCTTCCCACCCCCAGCGAACGTACTCCCGCAGACCCTCGCGCCCACCCTCCCGCCCGAAGCCGCTCTCGCGGTACCCACCGAAGCCGCTGGCCGCGTCGAACACATTGGTGCAGTTGACCCAGACCGTTCCCGCCTTGAGCTGCGGAGCCACATCCAGCGCCAGGTTGATGTTCTCGGTCCAGACGCTCGCGGCGAGCCCGTACCGGCTGTTGTTGGCGAGCTCGACCGCCTCCACCGGGGTGCGGAAGCTCATGAGCACGACGACCGGCCCGAAAATCTCCACCTGTGCGATCGTGGCAGCGGGCGAGACCTCGGTGAACAGCGTCGGCGGGAAGAACCAGCCCTCCCGGGGACAGCTCCATGAAGGCTGCCACAAGGTGGCGCCCTCTTCCTCGCCCCGCCGGACCAGCTCCTGGATCTTCTCCAGCTGAACCGGCGCGATGATCGCTCCCATGTCCACCGCTTTGTCCAGCGGGTCGCCCACCCGGAGGGTTTCCATGCGCTGCTTGAGCTTGGCCACGAGCCGGTCGGCCACGCCCTCCTGCGCCAGGATGCGGGATCCTGCACAGCAGACCTGGCCCTGATTGAACCAGATGGCGTCCACCACGCCCTCGACCACGCTGTCGAGGTCGGCGTCGGCGAATACGATGAAGGGCGACTTCCCGCCGAGCTCGAGCGAAAGCCTTTTGCCGCTCCCCGCGGTAGCGGTGCGGATTAGCCGCCCCACCTCGGTCGAGCCGGTAAAGGCGATCTTGTCCACGTCGGGGTGGGCGACGAGTGCCGCCCCCGCCCGGCCGTCGCCGGTAATGATGTTCACCACCCCGGGCGGCAAGCCGATCTCCTCGCACAGCTCGGCAAAGCGAAGCGCCGTGAGCGAGGTGAACTCGGCGGGCTTGAGCACCACCGTGTTTCCCATGGCCAGCGCGGGCGCGATCTTCCAGGCCAGCATCAGGAGCGGGAAGTTCCAGGGGATGATCTGACCGATCACGCCGACCGGCACCCGGTCCGGCAGCTCCTGCTCCATCAGCTGGGCCCAACCGGCATGGTAGTAGAAGTGACGGGCGACGAGCGGCACGTCGATGTCTCGCGACTCACGGATCGGCTTCCCGTTGTCGAGCGACTCGAGGACGGCAAAGAGCCGGCTGTGCTTCAGCACCTGCCGCGCGAGCGCATAGAGATAACGAGCCCGTCCGTGGCCGCCGAGTGCCCACCAGCCGGCTTGGGCTTTGCGTGCCGCTTGCACCGCACGATCCACGTCGGCCTCGGTGGCCTGCGTCAACCAGGCGATCGGCCTGCCGGTGGCCGGGTTCAGCGTCTCGAAGCTGTCTCCCTTACCGTCGGTCCATGCCCCGCCGGTGAACAGGCCGAATCGCCGGTCGTGATCTTCCAACCAGGCGTTCGCCGGGCCCATCGCCTCGGGGGCAGGACCATAGGCCATCGTCTGGAAGATCTCGGGTACGGATGCCATCAGGTCTCGGGATCGTCAGCAGGGGAGATCATGCCGTGGGATGCCGGTGGGCGGCTGAATACCGGCCCGTCACGAAGTGCTCCAGCTGGCGCTCTATATCCAGGAGCAGGGCACTGGCGCCAAAGCGGAACAGGTCGGCACGGAGCCAGCGATCACCCAGCTCCTCCTTCACCAGCGCCAACCAGTCCAGCGCCTCCCGCGCGGTGCGGATGCCACCGGCCGCCTTGAGCCCGATGAGCTGCCCCGTGTGCTCCCGGTACTCGCGGATGGCGCGCGCCATGACCAGCCCGACCGGCAGGGTGGCGTTGACGCTTTCCTTGCCGGTGGACGTCTTGATGAAATCGGCGCCGGCCATCATGCAGACCAGGCTGGCGCGGGCCACGTTGCGCAGGGTACCGAGCTCGCCGGTTGCGAGAATGGTCTTGATGTGCGCGTCGCCGCAAGCCTCTCGCATAACCCGCACCTCGTCATACAGTGCGCGCCAGTTTTCGGTGAGCACTTGACTCCGAGTGATTACAACGTCAATCTCCTCCGCCCCGGCGGCCACCGACGCCCGGATCTCCGCCAGCCGCTGCTCAAAGGGGGAGAGGCCGGCCGGGAAACCAGTCGAGACCGCCGCCACCGGGATCCCGGAGCCTTCGAGCGCGTCCAGCGCGGTCTCTACCAGACTGTGGTAGACGCATACCGCGGCCACCCGGATGGGCAGCTGCGCCGCGCCCATGGCCTCGAGCAGCTCGGCTCGCACCGGCCGGCGCGCCTTGGCACAGAGCCGACGCACCCGGCCGGGCGTGTCGTCTCCCGCGAGCGTGGTAAGGTCTATCAATGTGATGGCGCGCAACAGCCAGGCGGCCTGCCATTCCTTCTTTACCGTCCGCCGGGTGCGCAAGGTGGCGGCACGCCGCTCCACGGCACTGCGATTGATACGGACCTCCTCTACCCATTCGAGCTCGAGCGGCATCCCTGGGTTCCGAGGCGCCACTGACACGTCGAGGGGCCCCGTCCGCGATGGGGAGGCGGGGCGGTGTTGAGGAAGGTCAGGCATAGGAGTGAACATACGTGACGGGCGGACGGGCGGACAGGCAGCCAGACGTCGTCATCGTTCCCTGAAGCCCAGCCGATCAGTCGTCCGCGCCATCGCCCGATGTTTCGCCACCAGCACGGGGTCACGGAAGACATAGATGAGCAGCGCGCCCGCTACGAATCCACCGCCGTGGGCCCAGAACGCCACCCCGCCTTCGGATCCGCTGGTCAGCCCGCCGCCGAGGAGCTGGAGAAGGAACCAGTAGCCCAGCATGAGGTACGCAGGCACCACAATGCGGGTAATGAAGATGACCAGGACGACCAGCATGTGAACCCGAACCCTGGGATAGAGCACAATGTAGGCGCCCATCACCCCACTGATCGCGCCGGACGCCCCTACCATGGGAATGGGGCTCGACGGACTCATCATCGTCTGAGTCGCGGCGGCGGCCAGTCCGCACAGGACATAGAAGGCGAGGTACCGGAGGTGTCCCATCGAGTCCTCCACGTTGTTCCCGAAGACCCAGAGGAACCACATGTTGCCGATGAGGTGGAACCAGCCCCCGTGGAGAAACATCGAGGTGACCGGGGTGAACCAGGTCCGCTCATCCCCCAGCACGCAGGCCGTCCGCGGACCCATCGGGACGGTGGCTCCCACGGGTAGACGGCCCAGGAACTCGCCGGGGATGAGTCCGAGCTCACAGACCGAGCGCGAGAGGCTTGGCTCCGCGCCCATTCCCTGAATCAGCACCCACATTGCCACGTTGACCCCGATGAGGATCAGCGTGACATAAGGAGTATGGAGAGTGGGATTGTCGTCTCGGTATGGGAACATGGCTCAATATAACCGAGCCTTGACTGCTACTCGCTGGGGGCTTCTGTGTTCACCAGGTCTGGCTTCCGGACCGCTGGACGGCGGATCTCCTGGTCGAGCGAGGGCCGGTCCTCCTTGCTGAAAGGCGGCAGGGTAACCGGCTGGCCGGTATCGGCCGAACGGTAGAGAGCACGTATGACCCGCACGTCCGCAAGACCTTCCCACCCGGATGGCTCCGGAGCGGCACCGGTCAGGATGCATTCGGAGAAGCTGATCAGCTCGGGCGCGAATTGGTCCCGCTTGGGGAAGGTGCGCTCGCGAGTCCGGCCGTCGATTGTCACCCGCTGAGTCAGGCCTTCGGCGTACTCGTAGGCCGGGTCCATCACCAGCTCTCCCTTGGTGCCAACCACCCGGTAGGTCCCCACGTCGGTGCCGTTGAAGCCGCAGGTGAAGCTGGCGAGGCGCTCACGCCCGGGGAACCGCAGGATAGCGGAGGTCATCTCCTCGCACTGCTGGAAGCGTCGTTCTCCGTTGTTGGCACTGAATGCCACCACTTCCATCGGCTCGGCACCAAAGAGATTCCGTACCGCGTTGATGCAGTAGACGCCAATGTCATAGAGCGGCCCCCCGCCGAGCTCACGCGGGTTGAGCCGGATGTCGCCGTCCTTGACCTGCATGGTGAAGACCGACTCGAACAATCTGGGCTCTCCCACACGCCCCCCCTGCACCAGGTCGATGGCCTTCAGGCTTGCTTCCTCGAAGTGAAGCCGATAGGCCACCATCAGTTTCACATCGTTTTCCTCGCAGGTCCGGATCATGGATAAGCAGTCCTCTTCGGTCACTGCCAGAGGCTTTTCGCAGAGGACATGGACCCCGGCCCGGGCGGCCCGCTCGGTGTACTCCCGGTGCAGGTGGTTGGGCAGCGCGATGTAGACCGCGTCCACCAGGCCAGTCTTCAGGCAGTCCTCGAACTGGTCGTAGGAGAACCGGGCCTTGACCTTATAGCGGCGGCCGAGCTTTTCCAGCTTTTCCGGGTCGTCGGAGACTAGGGCCGTGAGCTCGGCGTTCTCGGCGTGAGCAAAGGCGGGCAGAACCGCTACTTGGGCGATGTGGCCCAAGCCGACAACCGCGTAGCGAACCTTCTTACTTCCGGGCTGCTTTGATGCGCGGGCCATAAATCCTCGACTGAAGAAAAAACGGGGCTTCACCGGCATCAGCCAGGAAACCCCGAGATTTCGGCACGGGTCTGTGGGCGCCTATCCTGGCCGTGAGCCCTAGAGTGCCCGTCGCCCCTGAATCAACTGCATCACGGCCAGGATCACGGCGATGACCAGCAGCACATGAATGAACCCACCGAGGCTGTACGACGTGACGACACCCAGCAGCCACAGCACTAGGAGTATCACGAAGATTGTCCACAGCATGGCTACCTCCTCACGTTGGAATGACCCAAGGAACTTCAGCCACCAACTTATCTGGTGTCCGCCATGAGCGTCGTGAGCCAAGTCACGACAGGACAAACTCGTTGGTCTGGCCCGAGGGTGCGCCAAAACGGCAGTTTCGGGCGGTACAGGCCTTGCTCGTCGGGGAGCCAGGCAAGGCGAATGGCAGACAGGCCGCTCGTCCGGGCAGGACGATCTTACTCGGGAGTAGACATGGCTTCCAAAATCATCGGAATCGATCTCGGTACAACCAACTCAGTCGTGGCAGTAATGGAGGGTGGAGACCCCGTAGTCATCCCCAATGCGGAAGGTGGTCGCACCACCCCCTCGGTCCTGGCCTTCACCAAGGATGGCGAGCGGCTGGTCGGACAGGTGGCCAAGCGCCAGGCCGTCACCAACCCTCAGCAGACCATCTTCTCGATCAAGCGGTTCATGGGACGCCGCCTGAGCGAGGTCGCCGATGAGGTCAAGAAGGTTCCCTACAAAGTCGTCGAGGGGCCCAACGGCATGGCTGTGGTCGAGATCCAGGGCAAGCGGTATACCCCGCCCGAGATCTCCGCGATGATCCTACAGAAGATGAAACAGACGGCGGAAGACTACCTCGGGTATACCGTCGACAAGGCGGTCATCACCGTCCCGGCATACTTCAACGATGCTCAGCGCCAGGCCACCAAGGACGCGGGCCGGATCGCCGGACTCGACGTGCAGCGGATCATCAATGAGCCGACTGCCGCGGCACTCGCCTACGGGCTGGACAAGAAAAAGGAAGAGAAGATCGCGGTGTTCGACCTTGGCGGCGGCACCTACGACATCTCCGTACTGGAGCTGGCCGAGGGTGTCTTCGAGGTAAAGAGCACCAACGGAGACACGCACCTGGGGGGCGACGACTTCGACCAGCGCCTGATCGACTGGCTGGTGGCGGAGTTCAAGAAGGACCAGGGTATCGACCTCTCCAAGGATCCCATGGCTATCCAGCGCCTGAAAGAGGCGGCGGAGAAAGCCAAGATGGAGCTGTCGAGCACCACGCAGACCGACATCAACCTGCCGTTCATCACCGCGGACCAGTCGGGGCCGAAGCACCTCAACCTCTCCCTGACCCGGGCCAAGTTCGAGCAGCTGGTAGACGATCTCATCAAGCGCACCATTCCGCCCATGCAGCAGGCGCTGAAGGATGCGGGGCTCGACCCCAAGCAGATCGACGAGATCATTCTGGTCGGCGGCTCGACCCGTATTCCGAAGATCCAGCAGGTCGTCAAGGACTTCTTCGGCAAGGAGCCAAACAAGTCGGTCAATCCGGACGAAGTGGTCGCCATTGGAGCAGCGATTCAAGGCGGGGTGCTGGGTGGCGAGGTGAAGGATGTGCTCCTCCTCGACGTCAACCCGCTATCCCTCGGCATCGAGACGCTGGGTGGGGTCACGACCGTGCTCATTCCCCGGAACACCACTATTCCCACCAAGAAGTCGGAGACGTTCTCGACGGCGGAGGACAATCAGACTACGGTGGAAATTCACGTGCTCCAGGGCGAGCGCCAGATGGCCCAGGATAACCGCACCATCGGAAAGTTCCAGCTGACCGGCATCCCCCCGGCTCAACGGGGCACGCCGCAGGTCGAGGTCGGTTTCGACATCGACGCCAACGGCATCCTCCACGTCACTGCCAGGGATAAGACCACCGGGAAGGAGCAGAAGATCAGGATCGAGGCCTCGAGTGGCTTGAGCGACACCGAGGTGGACCGGATGGTCAAGGCGGCGGAGCAGCATGCCCAGGAGGACAAGACCCGGCGGGACGAGATCGAGGCCCGCAACCAGCTCGACAGCCTCGTGTACCGGGTGGAGAAGGACAGTAAGGAATGGGCCGACCGCTTACCGGCTGAGGCGAAGTCTCGCCTGGACTCGGCCATGGAGGCAGGCCGAGAGGCCCTGCGGAGTGGCGACACCGACGGCATCCGCCGTGCGCTGGACGAGCTCAACACCGCCTACTCGGCCGCCGGTGCCTCGCTCTATCAGGCAGCCGGAGCGGCCGGAGCGAGTGGCGGCACTGCGGGTGAGGCCCCAGGAGGCCCCGGCGAGCCGGCGCAGGCAGGTCAGGCCGGCCCGGATGACGTGGTCGATGCGGACTACGAGATCGTAGACGAGAAGAAGTGAGCGGTGGGTACTCCGCTCACCCAGAGGGCGGTAAGCCCGAAGGGGCCGGAACGCCGGTAAGCGAGGGGCCGAAGTTTGGCCCCTTCGCTGCGCTTCGGGTGACAGTTAGCCGAAACTCACCATTACGCTCCCCTGTACTGTTAAATTGTACCGGTGCAGCATGATCCTCACGCCTTCCCGAAGGACCGCTCGATGTCTTTACGCTCGCTAAATTGGCTCAAATTCGGCGGTTTGGTCGCCCTGGCGTTTGCGCTCGGGTTGCTCTTTGCCGGGCTGCTGGACCTGCCGAACCGCACCGCCGCCCAGGAACAGGGGCGCCAGGCTACCGCCATCGCCAAGGTTCCCGCGCCCTCGATTCCGGCCGCCCTGCCCCTCCAGAACCTGAGCGAGGCCTTTGCGGCGGTGGCAGAGCATGTGAAGCCCAGCGTGGTCTACGTCCGGTCCCAGCGCACCGAAAACGTGGCCAAGCAACGAGTTCCCCCCGGCATGGAGCGGTTTTTCCCTCGTTTCAAGCCGCGCGACGATATCGAGCAGGGCAGCGGCTCAGGGTTTGTGGTCTCGTCCGATGGCTACATCCTGACCAACAACCACGTGGTCGAGGGGGCCGAGCAGGTGACGGTCCGGCTGCTCGATCGGCGTGAATTCAAAGCGAAGGTCATCGGGACCGACCCGAACACCGACGTGGCGGTCCTCAAGATCGACGCCAAGGGTCTCCCTCCAGTGGCCCTGGGAAACAGCGAGGATGCGCGGGTCGGCGAATGGGTCCTGGCCATCGGCAACCCCCTGGGTGAGGGTCTCACCTTCACCGTCACCTCCGGCATCGTGAGCGCCAAGGGCCGGGCGCTCCAAGGCCTGCCTGGCCGCGGGCAGGGAAGCATCCAGGACTTCATCCAGACCGACGCCGCCATCAATCCGGGCAACTCGGGTGGGCCCCTGGTAAGCGTTCGGGGTGAGGTGATCGGCATCAACTCCGCCATCGCCAGCGAGACCGGATTCTATTCCGGCTATGGTTTCGCCATACCCATCAACCTCGCTCGGACGGTCATGAACCAGCTGGTGGAAACCGGCTCGGTGCACCGTGCCGCACTCGGTGTGTCGATCGACAACGTCACGCTCGAAGACGCGGCATACGTGGGGCTGCCGGAGATCCGCGGGGTGGTGGTGAAGGACATTCCCAGCGATGACTCCCCGGCCAAAGCCGCGGGTATCCTCCCGGGCGACGTCATCGTCGCGGTGGACAGCAAGCCGGTGGACCGGGTCGGGCAGCTGCAGCAGGTGATCGGCTTCCGGAAGCCGGGAGACGTGGTGAAGGTGGAAGTGGCCCGGAAGGGCGGCCTCCGGAAGACCTACAACGTCAAGCTCCAGGCACTCAACGACCAGACTCAGATGGCGGGAGCGGACGAGGGCGACACGGACCGTTCCAAGGCACCCAGCGGGGCCACCATGAACCGCCTGGGCATCACCGTCGAGCCCGTGACTCCCGACGTCGCGCAGCAGCTGCAGCTGCCCCAGGGCATGCGCGGCCTGGTGGTCACCGACGTCACCCCCGGCGGTCCGGCGTGGGAGACGCTGGTAGACGACCCGCAGCGGAATGGCCCCGACATCATCCTCTCCATCGAGGGGAAGCCGGTAGGGAACGAGAGCGATCTCCGGAATGCGCTCAAGGCCGAGAAGCCGGGGAGCATCGTTACCCTCGGCGTCTACAACCCCAGGACTCAGAGCCGCCGCATCGACCGGATCCGGCTGGGGGAGTAGGCGGGGAAGCGGGACAGCGGGGAAGCGGAAACATGAAGGGGTCGGAAGCTCACTTGGGCTCCGCCCCTTCGCTGCGCTCAGCGTGACACGTTCTTCTGCTCACCGCTGTCCCGCTTCACCACCCTTCCGACTAAGTTGGACCATGGCCCTGCGCGGAATGATCTTCGACATCGACGGCACCCTGGTCGACACCAACCCGGCCCACGTCGAGGCGTGGCGCCGCGCGTTCAAACGGCTGGGATACGACGTACCCCGCGAACGCATCGAGGTCGAGATCGGGAAAGGGGGCGACCTCCTGGTTCCGTCGATCCTGGGTGAGGACGCGGAGAAGCGCGACGGCGACGCGCTGCGCAAGGCCCAGAAGGAGGAGTTCCTGAGCATCGCCGGGCGAGAGCGGTTCCGGGTGTTCCCCTGCGTCCCGGAGCTGTTTCAGGCCCTCCGCCAGCGGGGAATCCGGACTGCGCTGGCCACCTCGAGCGGCCAGAAGCACCTTCAGGCCATCTGTGCCAGCGCCGGTATCGACCTGCCCAGCCTGGCCGACGTGCTGGTGACCAAGGCGGACGTCGAGGCCAGCAAGCCGGCACCCGATCTGGTTATCGTCGCCTGGGAGAAGCTGGAGCTCACACCCGCCGAGTGCGCCATGGTAGGCGACACCGTGTACGACGCGCAGGCGTGCCGGGGTGCCGGGGTCGTGTTTTTGGGGCTGTTATCCGGAGGAACGCCCGCGGACGTGCTCCTGAAGGCGGGAGCCTCCGGGGTATGGCGCGACACCGGCCACCTCTATGCCGACCTGGATCATGCGCTCGAGATAGCATCCCTCTCAGCGGCCAACTACTAGTCACACTCCATTCCGCACCTCAGGAGCGGTCAGATGACCACCAGTGAAGAGACCGATTGGATGAATCATCCTGCCATCCGGGCGCTGGTGGACGAAGCCAATACCCTGGTGCTGGAGGAGCGTATTACGCTGGTGAAGGGATTGATTCCTGGAATAGCAAACGCGCTGTCGGAAGACGAGTACGAGCAGTTCGTCACCTTCATCCGGCTCAAGGGCGAGCGGTACCAGGAAGCCAAGTCCCATCCTGGTGAGGGACGGGCCGAGCGACACACTCCGGGAGAGCGCGAGCTTGAAGGCCGGTAAGGCAGTCGCTGGCTTCCGGCATGGAGACTGGATGAGGAACTGGACTAACTGGGCGATCGTAGCAGGCTATGGGCTCGGCTTGGCTGCGTGCCAAGGAGACCCCTCAAGGGCAGGCGCATCGTCACCCCGAACCGCGGATTCACCAATCGACCGGAAGTTGGCCCAGTATACCACGGTCCGTCTAACGACCGATCTCGACAAGCTGACCGCCAACGAGCGACAGATGATTCCACTCCTCATCGATGCCGCGCGCTACATGGACGCGATCTACTGGAGAGAGGCCTACGGCAACCGTGATTCCCTCCTCGGATCGATCGACGACCCTGGCACCCGACGCTATGCCGAGATCAATTACGGCCCCTGGGACCGCCTCGACGGCAACGCTCCCTTCGTCGAGGGAGTCGGTCCCAAGCCCGCGGGCGCCGGGTTCTACCCCCGAGACATGCCCAAGGAAGAGTTGAAGGGGGAGGCGCTGGAGAGTCAGTACACGCTGGTCCGCCGTGACTCTGCCGGTAGCCTGATCGCCGTGCCCTATCACGAAGCGTACGCCGACCAGATCCGCCCCGCCGCGGCAAAGCTGCGTGAGGCCGCGCAGCTGGCCGAAGAGCCCGGGCTCCGCCGCTACCTGGAGCTGCGCGCCCAGGCGCTGGAAACCGACGAATATCAGCCCAGCGACCTCGCATGGCTGGACATGAAAGACAACACCATCGATGTGGTGATCGGACCCATCGAGACCTACGAAGACCAGCTCTTCGGAAAAAAGGCCGCCCACGAAGCATTCGTCCTGGTCAAGGACAAGGAGTGGAGCGGACGGCTGGCGCGGTACGCGGCCATGCTGCCGAGTCTCCAGAGCGAGCTGCCCGTCCCAGCGGCGTACAAGCGGGAGAGGCCGGGTAGTGATTCCGACCTCAACGCCTACGATGCCGTTTACTATGCCGGCGACGCCAACGCGGGGTCCAAGACCATCGCGATTAACCTCCCAAACGACGAGGAAGTCCAGCTGCGGAAGGGCACCCGCCGGCTCCAGCTCAAGAACGCGATGCAGGCCAAGTTCGACAAGATTCTCATGCCCATAGCGGGTGAGCTAATCGCGGAGGACCAGCGCCGGCACATCAACTTCGACGCCTTTTTCTCCAATGTGATGTTTCACGAGGTGGCGCACGGGCTGGGAATCAAGAAGACCATCGGCGGCAAGGGAACCGTGCGCGATGCGCTCAAGGAGCAGGCCGGCGCGCTCGAGGAGGGCAAAGCCGATATCCTCGGCCTCTGCATGATCACCAAGCTGCACCAGCGGGGCGAGCTGAAGGGCCAGGATCTCGACGACAACTACGTGACCTTCCTGGCCGGCATCTTCAGATCCATCCGGTTCGGCGCCTCCAGCGCGCATGGCCGGGCCAATGCCGCCCAGTTCTCCTTCTTTCAGGACCAGGGCGCGTTTGCCCGCGATTCGACCACCGGCCGTTATCGGGTCGACTTCCCCAGAATGCGGACGGCGATCGACGCCCTCGCGGGACAGATCCTTCGCTTCCAGGGTGATGGTGACTACGCGGGAGTCACCCGCTTCATGGCCGACCGGGGCAAGCTTTCCCCCGTGCTGCAGCAGGATCTCGCGCGCCTGGGGTCACGGGGCATACCGGTCGACGTGGTCTTCGAGCAGGGCGTCGAGGTGCTGAGGTAGTGGAACCAGAAGAGGTAGTCGAGCCGGAGGTGCTGGTCCGGAGCATCCGACGGCGCAGAGCACGCCCAACACGCCCGCAGGCTCCGCCTCCGCCTAGTCCGCGCACCTGGCTGATCTACGCCCTGTTGATCATGGGAGCCGCGGGCCTGATGTTCGAGGGCTTCCTGTTCGACCATCCTACCCGGGTCCCGCTTCCGAGCCTGTCTCAGGCCACCGGCGTCAGATCCACGATCGCCGAGACGGCCGGGTCCCTCCGGGTGGTGGTGGGTTGGGACCTTACGCTATCCGAGCCTGAAGGCGTGCCGGATTCCGTGGTGGTCAGGGTCATTCCTGACTCGCCGGCGGACGCCGTTACAGCGACGCGGCCGGCGCATCAGTTGACCGATACTGCCTACGTACCGGCTCCGGCCGTTGGGGGGACGGCCACTGGCCGCTCCTGCGTGGCTGCTCAACACGGCGAGGCGCCGTCGGAGGAGGTCTGTACTCCATGGCAGTACGTTCGGCCTTCGGCCACCGCACTAGCCGCGGTCGCCCCCAGTCGGATCGTTATCCAGCCGAGCGGGCTACAGATCGACCCGGACATCGATGGAAAGTGTACCGAGTGGCAGCGAACCCATCCCCCCGATTCGGTATGGATCGTAGTGAACCTGACCGCCGTGCCGGAGTGTACCGGCCCCAATCGGAAGCCGACGGTGGCCCAATTCTGTGCGTTCGTGGTGTTGCCGGATGGACGAAGGGTCAAGACGTCGAACTCGACCAACAATCCCTATTGCGAGGAGCTCTTCGCTGAATGGATCCGGGAGCGGTATTCCTGAGCGTCGGAATGGCCCTTCTGTTCGGTGACATCCCGCTGCGTCCCCCATGCCCCCACCAGCTGCCCCCGCTCGAAAATACCCACCAGATTATTGACGAAGTACTTGGCGTTGCCGTGGCGGTCGATCTCGTGGGACTCGGCATCCTCCAGCCGATACCCGCACCGGATGAACGATCGAAGGTAGGCCACGTTCTCGGGATCGGAGGGGGGGCAGAACACCACCAGGCGAGTGCCGATCACGTCCACCGCAGCCCGGAAGCCATACATCCTGGCAAACGCGTCGTTGCACTCCCCAAGAACCGAGTACAGGTAGAGGTGCTCGACCTGCTCGTCCTCGGGGAGGGTGATATCGAGCGGCTTCTCGTGGTGGAAACGCCAGGTCGCTTCCGTGGTGACTTCGATGAAGGGGGAGGCAGAGCGGGAGGCCTCAGGGGTGAATCCAATCGACTCGGCGGCGGGGTGCTCCAAACCACTCAACGGCGGGGTTGAAGCCGGCTCCGGCCGCGGGGACTCGGGAACGGGCTCCTTTCGGTCCCTGGCCCGCCGGAAAATGGCGCAGACGGCGAGAAGCGCCGCCCCGGCCAGGAGAACCCCGGGGTCACGCGAAAGGAGACCGACCAGCAACAGGGCCAGCACCCCCGGGCCTAACCCCCCATACAAGGCGCTGACCGTCACCGCCACCAGCAGCACCGGTCGGACATCCACGGACATGAGCTTCCCCAAGGCCTCAATCAGGAGGCCCGCCAGCGCCGCCGAGAGCAACCCCACCCCGTAGGGCAGCAGTATCTCGCGTAATGATCGCGCCGAGCGGCGTTCGGAAGAGCGGCTGACAGTCACGAGGGATCAGTCCTGGGGTTTCGCTTGAAGCTATGGCGGTTGCCGGAGGCGCACAACAGAAAGGGAGCTCCGGTCGCAGGCGAGACCTCCCATTCAGCTGTCTACTGTCTACTCCAAGTCGCGGTCACCTGAGCTCCACCCGGACCTGCGCCATCCCGCGCGCCCGGGCTAAGCCATTATCTTGTCGGCACGCGAACGTGGCGAAACTGGCAGACGCGCAGGACTTAGGATCCTGTCCCGCAAGGGGTGCGGGTTCAACTCCCGCCGTTCGCATTCTTTTTTCTGGATTGCCATCCTATTTTTCAGGATTGCCATCCTAGGTGAAGGCACGACTGCAGTCCCGCCCTCGAGATCCCGCAACTTCCTGTGACGCTTACCACATCGCATGGTACCGGCAAGCTGTAGGCTTTGGCCCCCGACTGCCTGGGACGCCGAAGCTAGTCAGGTGGCACGGGGACGGGGCGTCCGTTTGCCCCGGTTCGTGCGGTTTCACCTACACGGAGGTGTTTGTGCGGGACACTAGAAAGAGATTAGCGGTGTGTCTGCTGTTGTTATTCAGCGGGATCGGGCCACTCGCCGCGTAGACCACGGCGGAGCGGGTGACGACAAGAGATGTCGAGGACGACGGCTTCGATGACTGGGGCCTCCTCGGCCTGCTGGGCCTGGCCGGTTTGCTCGGCCGGAACCGTAAGGACAATAACGTGGGCGAGACCCGCCGGGTCTAAGAGTTGAATCGGTCCGAGGTCCCATCGGGGCCTCGGTCGCTTTTCGGTTGTCGCCATGAAACCGCCATCCTATAAGAGAGAATCTCGTCCGTGATTACACGTTTTGA
>JBKJZM010000224.1:0-14908 GCA_046715295.1 Gemmatimonadales bacterium
GAAAAGTGGTAGGTCGAAGAAGGGTGGAGCGGGCACTTCGGTCCGTCTCCGTAAACTCAGGGGGCGATCTACCACCTCTAATGCAAACGGTCCGTCAAGCGACGGACCGTTTGCTTTTGCCGGACTGAACGCCAGAGGCTTTGGGCCACGGGCGGTGGCCTCTTCGCTAGGGAATCAACTTTTGCTCGGCCAACACGATCCCATCTTCGTCGGCATACAGAAAATGTCCGGGTGTGAAGGTGACGCCCGCAAAGCTCACCGGGCCGCCCCGCTGCCCGGAGCCGGTTTTCTTGCTCCGCATGGGGGAGGTGTTGATCGCCCGCGCACCCACTGCGATTCCGCGGATCTCGGCTGCGTCGCGCACACAGCCATTGATGACCAGCCCGGCCCACCCGTTGGCCCGCGCGAGCGCGGCGAGACGTCCCCCCACCAGCGCACAGCGAAGCGAGCCACCCCCATCAACCACCAGCACGCGGCCTAGCCCCGCGGTGTCGAGAGCCTGAGCCACAAGCGCATTGTCCTCCGAGACCCGCACTGTGTCGATCGGCCCCGCGAATCGGCTCAGCCCGCCATAGTCCCGGAAGATGGGCGCGACAACGCGTACCACCGGCTCGAACTCGTCGCACAGGTCCGCCGTCGCGAACGTCACCTACGCCTTCTGAGCGCCGGGTTCCGGCGCCTCCGTCAGACTGGTCGTCACACTGGTCACGGCGCTCCGGTTCACCTTCCTACGCGGCTCGATCACAAAAGTCCACACCAGTGCAGCCAGCAGCAGCAGCGCCAATACGGCTTGGGCGAGCAACGACTCCAGAGTGGGATAAATGCCGAGCGCCGGCATCCGGGGCGCCCAGGCGACGATCGTGGTCGGTAAGACGCCGCCTCCCTGAAGCTCGGCTACGCCTTTGCCCGCGAACACAAACGCCATGTAGTACAGGAAGGCACTGGTCACACCGAAAAACGGCTTCAGTGGCAGCCTCACCCCAAACCGGCTGATGGCAACGTAGATCCCCACCAGAATCGCCGTGCCGACCAGGATACCGGCCACGATGGGGATGCTGCTGCCGCTCGGACCCCCCGTCAGAAAGAGCGCCTTGTAGAAAAGGACCGTCTCGAAACCTTCGCGGTATACGGCCAGGAAGGCGGCCGAAGCCAGGGCCAGCGAGGACCCGCTGCTAAGCGCATCGTTCACCTTGCTCCTCACGAAGTGGTTCCACTTGACCACTTCCATCTTCGAGAGCAACCAGTAGCTCACATAGAAGAGAACAACTGTCGCGACAACCATCGTCCCGCCCTCGAGTACCTCCTGCCGGGCAGGCGAAAGGTGAAACACGGTCTCGATCGCAAAGGCGGTGATGAGACTGGCCCCGAGGGCGGCGCCGACACCGAGGTTGATGTCCCGTTTCCGGTGCGAGGCGCCCATCTTCACCAGAAACGTCATGAGCGCGCCCACGATCAGGATGGCCTCCAGTCCTTCTCGGAGCATGATCACGAACGACTGGAAGAACAGGTTGGCCGGCGAGAGCCGGTCGCCCAGCGATCGCTCGGCCTTCTCGAGGCCGAGGGCCAGCTGCTGCCGGATGGAGTCGAGCTCCGCGGCCGAGCCCCCTCCGGCCACACGCGCGCGCAGTTCGGCGAACTCTCCCTCCAGCTCGGCGGCCAGCGTGGGGTTCTTGGCCCGAACCCCGCGCTCCACCTGCTCGAACGTCATGTAGGCATCGAACGCGCTGGTGTTCGCCGACGAGTCGCCCTTGCGCGCCAGGACGTAGGTCGACTCGAGCTGGCTTCGGACCTGCCCGAAAACCAGCGCTGTCGCATTTGCCGTGGCATCCGGCTGGGCGCTTCGGATGGCGGCCACCCGCGACAGGGCGACCGCTGAAGTATCCCCCCCTGGGAATGCGGCGATCAGCTCGGCGTCCGACATCCGGCCGATGACCGGGAACGACTTGAGCGCAGGGGGAACGTCGCCTGACGGGCTGGGAAGCCTGAGGAGGGTGGCGTACAGGGCGGCGGCCCAGCGATCCTGAGCCGGCAGCTGGAGCTCGAAGGAGGGCATAGCCGTCCCTACCACGCCGATCGTGATACGGCGGTAATAGTCGAGCGGCGACTGATCCCTCAGCCCGGCGCCGTGGGCGAGATTGGTTGGCTTGGGATCCAGCCCTGCCGCGGCCGGTCCGTCTCCCCCGCCCAGCGCCCCGTGACAGCTGGCGCAGTTGGCCTGATAGACTTCGGCCCCTCGCGCCAGCGAAGGTGTCTGAGCCGGCAGCTCGTCCAAGCTGACACCCGACCGAGTGGAAAGCGTACTCGTCAAGCGGCGGACCCGGACGTCGATCGAATCGGGTGCCGCGGTGCGATCCACCAAACCGATGACCGAATCGATCTCGGCCAGGGCACCTCGGCTGAGCTCGGCGGGAAGGGCCTGAGCCGAGCGGCGCGACTCCAGCAGGAACAGCCGGGCTTCATCGACTTCAGCCTGTGACACCACGCGCCCATGCACAATTCCGACCCGGTATTCCTGGGCCGCCAGTTGGGCGGTGGCCGCAAGACGCCGTACCAGGGGGACTGGGTCCGTCGGGGTAGTCGTCTGTTGGGGAGTGCTGAGAAGGCCAGCCAGGAATAGCAGGCCCGCTCCACCGATGAGAACCATTTTCACCCAGTTTGAAGACTGATCAGGTCAAACTAGAGTGTTCTGGTCGGAATTGAAAGAGAGTAGCTAAGGCGCTTCGACGATCGCGATTGCGCCCGCCGAAGTGGCCGAGTGGGTTAGAGAGACTTGAATCCGCAGGCCACCGCATTCATCGGAGAGACGCGCGGCGAGACCGTGAAGCGCAATGGCGGGCTTACCTTCTGCGTCGCGGGACACCTCGATCTCGCGCCAGCCGATTGCCCGGGCCCCCTGGAGGGACTGCATCGCCTTATAGACTGCCTCTTTAGCGGCGATACGAGCCGCAGCATGCCCGGTGGCATCGGTTCGAGTGGCCAAATAGTCCCGCTCCCCTTCCGAGAAAAAACGGGTCATGGCCTTCTCCCCTTTTCGGGCCAGCAGCATTCTTACCCGAGCCAGGTCAATCAGGTCTATTCCCACGCCCAGGACGTTCACAGACGAGACCACCAGAGCTCCGCCAGCGGGCGCAGTGCGTCCGGCACGGGCAGGTACCCCCCTAGTACCAGACCGAGGTATGTGGCGGCTGCCAGGACGAATGCGCTGATGAGCCAGAGGAGCAAGACGGGCCGTCGCCAGGCTCTTGCTCGATCGATCTCGGCTTTCCAGCGGTCCTGCTCTGACCGGGCTCCGGTTGCCAGCGCCAGCCAAGCCCCCTCCAGCCGGCGGGCGGCGGCGGCCAGAGCACGTTGCCACTCCTCCTGTCCGGCCCAGCCACGGTTGCCCGAGGCCGACGCACCGGGCACCGTCTGCTCTAAAGCATCGAGGGCGCTCACAAATCCCGCGCCACCACTGCCCAACCGCGACGTGATCGCACGGATATCCTCGTGCTTCACCCTGAACGCTTCGAGTTGTCGGGCAGGAAGCCGCGACTCGATGGCGGCCTCACTCAGCTTGGCGTTCACCGCTTCCGCGAGTCGCTCGGCGGCGGCGACGACAGCGCGCTCCCAGAGATCGAGCCAGGCAACCCGGGACAGCGACGCTATGGCGCCCTGTCTGTCCCCCGACGCCGCGAACGAGCGCGCCGCACCGGCAAGCTCGAAGATCCCGGTTACCAGATCGAGCCGGATGTCATCCAGTACCAGATCGAGCGAGCCGCGGTCGGCGCGGGTGAGGGGCGGATCGACCAGCCGGCCGAGCGAGGGGCCCAGCTCCGGAACCAGCCAGGCCTCAGACGAGGTGGGAGGCAAGTATGGCCTCGAGGACCCGATCGGTGTCGCGCAGGTCCTCAAATGCGGCATGAGGTCCGCATGCCATGAGGTCGGCTACTGAGTAGGCGCCGGTGGCCACCGCAACCGCGCGTGCGTCGATGCCTGCACCACACGCGATGTCGGCCGGCGTGTCGCCGATGATTACCACCTCAGCGCCGGTGGGCACCCGGTCGAAGTAGGCCTCCGCTCGCCGTGCGGCGAGGGCCGGGAGGTCGGGGCGATGGGCGGCATCGGAACCGTAGGCACCGACCCGAAAGCGCGCCGGATCGAGCCCGGCCGCCCGCAGCTTCAGCGCCGCCCCCTGGGCAATGTTCCCGGTGACCAGTCCGAGGACCACACCCTCTTCCCCTTCCAGGCGATCGAGGAGCGGGTGGACGCCAGGCATGACCGTGGTCCTGTTATTGGGCTGACGAAGCTCGTGTTGAAGCAGATCGACGTAGCGGGAGCAGAGCGCCTGAACCCGCTGGGACCGATGCGGGCCGGGGTGGCCGGCGGCCTCGAGCAGCTCGGTCACAATCTGCGGATCGGTCTTGCCGTCGAAGCGAACTTCCTCCATGCCCCGGGCGTGACCCACCTCCTCGGTGATGGCGGCCATGATCGCCCGGCGGCCGGCCCCGGCCGTCAACAGAATGGTGCCATCGATGTCGAAGAGAACCAGTCTACGCCTGGTTCCGGAACCGTTCTTCATCGCGACTCCACCCGCCGCACCGCGACGAGGCGCTGCCGTAGGGTAGCAGCGCGGGTGCCAGGGAGCCAGGACTCCGCCAGCGCGCCGCCGCACGCCAGCGTCGAGTGAATCAGGGTGTCGGCATCGCCGGCAAATGCGACGTGAGTGATCCCGCTACCGGTCTCTCCGCTGAAGAAGAGCAGGTCGCCCGGCTGCGCGGATTCGAGCGAAACCGCGGCCCCGTGTAGAACCTGCTGGGCCGAGTCTCGCGGGAGAGTGACGCCCCGCGCCGCAAAGGTCGTCTGCACCAGCCCGGAGCAGTCGACGCCCCAGGGTGTTACGCCTCCCCACTGGTAGGGACTACCCAAAAAATGCTCGAGCGCCCAGCGCTCGGGCGCCATGGCCTTTGCCGCGGCTGTCGCGTCGCCAATCTCCCGGACGCTTCCCTCGGTGACTCGTCCGCGACGCCCATCGGGCAACGCCACCGCCTCATGCTCCAACACCACGCGAGCCCGCAACGGCAGTGGCATATGCGACCCCCCGATGCGGAGGGTGGCGCCTTCGCTCCAGGCCATGGCCCGGGAGCGCCAGTCCTCGGCCGATTGATCCTCGACCTCGCTCAGGTAACCCGCATTGATCCAGCCATCGTAGCCGTCGAAATGGGTGCAGACGCGGCGCCAGTCACCGGTGCGGTCCACCACAGCGGCGGTCTCACCCAGCACGAGTTGGGTGACCTGTTCCGCGCGGACCCGGGGCTCGGCTAGAACTGGTACGATGGCGGCGCGGGCTATGGCTGCGGGCATGGGATATCCGGAATCAGGCACCCTTCTCCGGCGCGGCGCGGGCCGCGCACTCCCGACAGAGGGTGACCCCTCGGAAGGTGCAGATCAGACAGATGAACGTGCCGCAGTTGGCGCAGGGATATCCCTCGGATGCACGCTCTTCCTGTCCGCAGGCGCGGCACCCCATGGCGTCATGCTCTAGTGGCTTCATGCGACAATGTTGTAGCGCTTGATCTTGTTGATCAGCGTGGCTCTGGAGATCCCCAGCTCGATAGCGGCCCGGGTCCGATTGCCGGTGTGATGCTTCAGGGTGCGTTCGATATGCTGGCGCTCCAGGTCCTCGAGGCTTAGCGGCGTGTGACGCCGGTCGCCGACACCCGCGCGCGCGCGGAACTCGCCGGGCAGATGTTCGACGCTCACTGCCGGCTGGCCCCGCCCCAGGATGAGCGCTCGCTCCAGCACATTGCGCATCTCGCGCACGTTGCCAGGCCAGGGGTAGGAGAGCAGGCGTTCGAGCACTTCGCCGGAGAGCGCAGCCGGGCCGTCGGGCAACTCCGATCGAAGATCGCCCATGAGGCGGGTAATGAGTGCCAGCCGGTCCTCCCGGGACCGGTCGCGCAGCGCGGGCATCGTGAGCGGCATGACGCTCAACCGGTAGTACAGGTCTTCCCGGAAACGCCCGCTCTCCACCTCCGCCTGCAGATTCTTGTTGGTGGCGGCCACCAGTCGCACATCCACCGTGATCTCACGGGTGCCGCCGAGCCGGCGAAAGGTCTTGGTCTCGAGCACCTTCAGGAGCTTGGGCTGCAGCTCCGGGGCCAGATCACCGATCTCGTCGAGGAAGATGGTTCCGTGGTCGGCGATCTCGAACAAGCCTTGCTTGCGATCCTTGGCATCGGTGAACGCGCCCTTCTCATGCCCGAAGAGCTCGGAGTCGAGAAAAGTGGCGTTGAGCCCACCGCAGTTCACTTCCACGAACGGCGCCTTGGTACGGGGGCTCAGATCGTGAATCATCCGGGCTACCCAACCCTTGCCCGTGCCACTCTCTCCGTTCAGCAGCACCGTAGTGCGCTCGCTTTGAGCTAACAGCCCGACCTGATGGGCGAAGTCCTGCATCCCCGACGAAGTGCCCAGGGACTCCAGCCCGTGCCCCGGCGCGCTCTGGATCAGCAGCGCCTCGTTGATCCGCCGAAGTTTCGCCTTGTCCGCGACTCTCGCGGTGGCCGCAGCCAGGTGCTCGAGGTCCACCGGCTTGGTCAGAAAGTTCTCGGCGCCCAGCTGCATGGCCCGCACTGCTGTTGCCACGTCGGCCTGCCCCGTCAGGAGGACAACCGAGGCGTCACGGAGACGCAGGTGTTCCAAAACCTCCATGCCATCCATGCCGGGCAGCGCCAGATCCAGGATGACGACTTCGGGCCGGATGCGGTCAAAGGTGGCCAGGCCGGCTTCGCCGCTCAGCTCCCGGGTGACCTCGTAGCCGAACCGTTCGAAATAGTTCCCGATACTGCGCAAAACGTCGACATCGTCATCGATGAGCAGGACCGAGGCAGCCATTGAAATACCTGGGTTCGTAAGGAACGTGGCGCGCCCGCCTGGCTTGCGGTACTAGATCGGCCTCACAGGGGGACCCACCAGAAATTAGTCACTCGCCGCTATTGCACCATGGCTCACTTGCCAGCCGGTACCATGACCATGATGGCCCCCGGAATGACGCTCGCGGTAAAGGGGGTGTGCCCGCCGGGCTCACCGTCGAGCTGAACCGGCTGGACCGGATCGGTTTCCACCCGAACCTCGCGCCCACGGGCGTGGCCGACATAGCCGGTATCGCCGAGGGTCCCGGGCGTAATCCGCAGCAGCTCCCATACAGCCAGAACACTCTGAGAGAAGCTGTTGGCCCGGACCACGACCACATCGAGCAAGCCATCATCAGGGGTAATACCCGGTCCCAGGCTGATGAAGGGGGGAATGACTTCGCCGCAGTTGGCCACCAGGACCATGGCGGCATTGGCCTCGTATTCAACGCCGTCGATGGTGATAGCGTGCACGGTGCTTCGGATTTCCGGAATGAGCCGAAGCGTGGTCGCGACATAGGCAGCCATCCCCCATCGTCGCTTGTGCTCCGCGAGGGTGCCGGCCATGACCCGCGCATCGTATCCCGCTCCGCAGGCCACCGCGAAATACTGAGCCCCGCCGGGCCGGTCCATTCGCCCCAGATCGAACCGCTTGGGTCGCGCACTCACCAACGCTCGCGCGGCCCGGGCCGGCGAGGCTGGAATCCGCAGGTTCCCCGCCAGCAGATTTCCGGTTCCGCCGGGGATGACTCCCAACGCCACGTCGGTGCCTACCAACGCCGCGGCGGCTTGCATCGTGGTGCCATCTCCACCGAAGACCGCGACCACGTCCACCCCCTCGGCCACGCCGTATTGGGCCAGGAGTCGCGCATCGCCTGACCCGCCGGTGGCCAACACCTCGGCCGTCCATCCGGCGGCCTTCAGCGTACTCATGATGGCGTTTACCGCCAAGGGGTCGGTTCGCGCCGCAGCGGGGTTGGCAATGACCAACGCCCGGGCCACGCCTAGAACTCCCGTTCCCAGCGGATATCGGAGCCGACCTGATACGGGTTGGTGGTAGTGGTGATGCCGAAGTCCTGCCGGCAGGTCTGGAGGGTCGGCTCCACACTGGCCTGAAGTCTCCACTCCCGGCTGAACCTGAACTCGAGGCTGGCGCCGAGGTTGCTGTAGGTGAACTGGCTCAGGTTCTCGGGACAGAAACCCGCATTGAAGGTCAGAAAGGTCTTGCTGCCGAGCTGCCACCCCGCCGCGAGCTGGGTGAGCGTGCTTACTCCACCACTGCTCGACACTCCCGGTCGGATTTCGATGAGGTCAAGCGGAATACCGATATCCTGGATCAGCGCCCGCTCGAGCTCGCTCGAAAGGGCGCTAGAGAAATAGGAAAGCCCGGTTCCCACTCCCAGACGTGTCGCTTCGTTGGCGGCGTAGCCCGTGACCAGGTAGGACACCAGATCGGTCTCGGAAATCGGTGGATTGAAGGTGCTCTCGAGGCTGATCTTCGGTGCATACAGCGTCCCGGTAATGACCGCGATCACCGGGATTTCCTCGCCTCGTACCGCCCGCACGACGTGGGTGGCACGGATGTCGAGTGCCGCATTCAGGTCCCCGAAGTAACGCACCGTTCCCCGCTCCACCGTAAAGTCCCGCGTCACCGGGCCGATCTTCAGGGTGTAGCTGCCGCGAACCGCTTCCAGGGTGCCGGAAGGCGTGTAGGCCTGTCGAGTCTTGCTGAGCTGTACCTGCCCGCTCAGCTGAATGTTGGCTTCAGCCGAACGGAGCCAGACGTCGGAGCCCATCTCCACGCCGAGGTTCGTGATGGTGAGCGAGTCGAGGAACCGGTTCTGGAACTTGCCGCCGAGATTCTCCCGGCGAAGCAGAGTGGTGTCCACCAGGTCGGCAATGGTCGGGTCCTCGAGATCGATGATCCGCTTGGTGACCAGATCGGCGAAGTAGAGCACGCCGCTGTTCGCGGTGAGGTTCCCGGCGAGCGTGGCGCGGAACAACGGGCCCTGCAGCTGCAGGTTGCCGGTCCCCTTCAGCGTGAGAAATCGGGTCGCGTCTACCGCAGTGAAATTGTCGGCCCGGAAGCCGAGGTTGAGTACCGGGCGGGCAAGGTCCTCCAGGCGAACCGACCCGGTGATCCCGAGGCTGCCGCCACCGCTCCTCAACGCCACGTTGTCCAGCACCAGCGAATCACCCTGGAACCGGGCGCGCCCCTGCATTCGCTCGTAGCGGACACCCAGTCCGGGGAGTGACAGGGCGCCGTCGCGAAACTCCAGGGCTCCTGCGAGCCGGGGCGCTTCCCACGTGCCGGTGACATTGACGTCGGTAGAGAACTCGCCGGTTACTTGCTCGATGGCCGGGGTCAAGGCCTCGAGGATTCCCAGATCGACGCTGTCGCCGTGGGCATGGACCGACAGGGGACCGTCCACCTGGCGCTTCTCCGCTCCGCGCAACGCCAAATCCAGCGGAAGTGTGGCGCCGACATCGAGGATGTTCTTACCAGTTCGCCAGAGCAGCAGGTCGGTCTCCAGACGGCGGTCGGCATAGTCCACCACACCCTGGAGGAAAGGCGCGTTGAAATCGCCGAATTTCCCACCGTCCAGCGTCATGGTGCCTCGCAGCGTCGGCCGCTCCGCAGTTCCGCCGACGCGAACATCGATCCCGAGTTCGCCCGATACACCCAGGGTGTCCCGCTGCAGCAGGCCGTACGCATCGTGGAGGTCGAGCCCGAGCACGCGAATGAGCAGGGAACCTTCCGCCGACCCTGGGACCCGGCCGGCCAGCTGGAGCAGGCCCGAGCCATCCTCGGCCCGGATAGTGACAGGGCTGACTGCCGGCGCAGAATCACTCAGGGTCACGGCGAACGACTCCTCCGCACGGTACCGATGCGCGGGCAGAGCGAAGGAAAGGCTGTCGAACATGGCCACCTGGGTCTTACCATGCCGCCACCAGCGCCCGGCCCCGTTCACGCCGACGTTCGAGCCTATCCCGGTACCGGCGCTCCACTCGAGCGAGTCGGCCCAGCCACGGGCCTGCGCGCCTGTTCGATGGAAGACCCAGGTACCGGCGCTCAGGGAATCCGAGCCGATCGAGGCGGTGAGCTGGGGCCGCTGACCGCCGATCCAGCTGAATGCTCCGGTCACCCGGGGCGAGCGGATGTTCTGCCATTCGAGGTTTTCGACCAGGAGATCGGCGCTGGCTTCCAGGGTATCGAGATTTCCCGCCAGTTGAACACTCGCCTGCGCCGTTCCCCCGAGGGGGCGGCTGTCAGGTGTGAGATCCCGGGTCTGTCCGGTCGTGGCCAGCAGCAGGGAGTCGAAGGCAATCAGGCTGTCGGCCGCAAGGGTGAATGCCATCCGTCCGGTGTGGAGCCCACCCCACCCCAGGGTCCCGGATCCGCCGACCTGGGCGCCTTTCCAAACCGCATAGGCGGTATCCACCCGGATCAGGCTGTCGTGCAGTCCGGCGATGGCAAAGACGCTGTCGAGGGTGAGCTCCCGAAGCCGACTGCTGGAGAGCGCGATGCGCAGCTCGCCCTCGGGCGCCCTCAGGGTGTCGATCGCGCCGGTGACCGAGAGCTCGCCATTCAAGCGGGTGGGGAGGTCGCGGCCGGTGAGCGCCGCGAGATCCAACCGGGAGAACCGCAGAAGCAAATCCTCGGCACCCCACTTGGGCGGCTGCAGAGTTGCGAATCCGTGCGCTTCAATCGAGCCGATCTCGCCGGTGAGCGAAGCGTCCACCGCCAGGCGGGCGAGGGTGCCCCGGCTCTGGAATGGACCTCGCAGCTCGCCCCGCGCGCCGAGTGATGGAAAGGCGCGCCGGATCCCATCGAAGGAGAGCGGGTCCAGCATGACGTCGGTGTTGAGCCCTAGGACCCGGAACCGGGTATCGAGGTGCACCGTGCCTTCGAGCTGACTGGGGGGGCGGTCCAGATCCTGGTGTTGGGCAGTGCCGTTGAACCTGATGTTTCGCAGTGGGCCATTGAGCGTGCCCACGGCGGTGAGTCGCCCCTCGAGAATCACGGCCGGGGCAATTCGGCGCACGGTGCGGAGGTCGATATCCGATTGCTTGACGCCGAATTCGGTGAAGGTGAGGCCGCTGTCGCGCGAGGCGCCGACGCCACCCTCGCCGGCGATGGTCGTTAAGGGGTTACCGGGTACCGCGGCGTCTCTGAAGGCCCACTCGATGCCGAGGTCCAGGGCGTTCAGGAATCCCGATCCAGCCAGCTTGCCGGTCACGGTGCCGTAGAAGGGCAGACTGTCCAGGTAGGGACGGACGGCATCCAGATCCAGCTCCGCCAGCCTCACGTTCATGTCACGCACGCCGAGGCCGCGGCGACGGTCGGTGATCGTGACCAGATCACCATCGACCTGCCCCTCGGGTCCGGTGAGATGGAGGTCACGGAGATCATATGCCGTCCGCACGCCGGTCTCCGACCTGGCGGTGAGAACGCCACGTCCCGTCATCGAAGGGAAATGGGGCGAGACCCAGCGAAGGTCCTCGAGATTGACGTGGGGCGCGATAACCTGGAAATCGAAGAGAATGGTGTCGCGCGGCCAGGTCACCGCCCCCCCGCCGGAGAACCGGGTATCCGGCAACGCCCCCCGGGAGAGACTGAACACCGCACTGTCGCCCCGGATTCGCACCCGGCCGACCGCGTGCCGGAGCGTCACACCGGGATCGTTCACCCGAGTGGCGAGCGAGTCGAGGTCGATGGTGAACGGCAGCCGGTCGGGCGTGGCGATGCGCATGCGGGACACCCGGGTGGCGAGATCCGCCAGCACGATCACCCGTCGAAGTCCCTCGGGAGTCTCCTCCACGATCCGTCCCGGCTTGGCCCGCTCCGCCTGAAGCGCCGAATCGACGCTGCTTTCGCTGCGGGCAGACCGGGGAGGATTCCACGGGAGCGCAATGCGGAGCATCCCGTCCGTCATCTTGACGTTGTGGAACTCGACCAGGGGTGACTTTCCACCTTTGGATCCCTTGCCGATGCCGAGCACTTCCTCGTAATTCATCCGGCCGTTGCGATGCTTGATCAGCTGGATGGTGGGGCGATCCAGCTCCATCGCGCTCAACACCACCTGGCCGGCGATAAAGTTCGGCAGCCGATAGGCAACCCGCACCCGGGGCAGGTCCACCAGCAGTTCCCCGCTGGTGTCCCGAACCACCAGGTTTTCGAGGGTGAGGTCGTACAAAAATGAGCCCGAGATGGCCCCGACCCTCACCTGGCCGATCACGATGCGATCGAGGAATCTGGAGACGGTGCGCGCCAGCAGGTCCCGGCCGGGCGGGGTGAGGGTCATGGAGGTGATGACCCCCAGGATCATTGCGGCACTGCCGATCACGAAGACGAACAGAAATCTGGCAAGCTGCCGGCGGAACGCACGCTGCCGGCGCATCAGAACGGCTGCCCCACGGCGATGTGAAAGGTGAATTTCCCCTTACGCGGCAGGACGTAGGAGCTCTGGCCGGCGACCGGATCGAGGTTGCCCGCCGGATCGAACTGAAACAGCGTGCCCGGCTGCAGCTTGTAGGGGTTGTAGGCCACGTCCAGCCGGGCCGGGCCGAGCGGCGTCGCGATCCGCAGGCCGACGCCGGGTGTAACCCGGATCACGGCCGTGCGCTCGTTGCCGCCACGCTGCCAGACTCCTCCAGCGTCCACAAAGGCCGCCAGGCGCAGCCGGGAGCTCAGGAGCGGCGACGGCACCCGGAGCTCGACGTTGGCAACCGCGATACTGTTACCACCGGTCGCCGCTACCCTGACCGAGTCGGCAATGATGACCGGACTGACCGAGCCCTCCGGTACGATGTACACCACCGGTCCCAGCTCGTTCCGGTCGAAGCCGCGCACGTCATTCGGACCACCGGCATAGAACCGTTGCTCCGGCGGAATGAAGGCGCCGCTCTCCGACCCCACGTCCACGTTGGGCGAGACGATCAGCCCGCCCTTGACCCGCCAGCTCAGGACCACATTACGGGACAGCGGCCGGTACCACGCCATTGCACCCACGAGACGAGTGAACTGCTGCAGCGAGGAAGAGCCGATGTATTTGGAGCTGTGGGTGAGCTCGAGCGACGCGATCGAGCCCCGGGTGGGATCGATCTGGCTGTTGACCCGGGGAAAGTTTCCCGAGGCGGTGAGGGTCGCGAGGACTCGGCTCTGCCTCAGCGGCCCGATGACATCGGCGGTACACGCGTTGAAGAACGCGCAGAAGCTCTGCGCCGTGGCCTCGGTGCGTCCATAGGAAAGGGTGTAGGTCAACGACAGTGGGTTGCGCCGCCTCGGGGTAATTCGGGTAAACGCGATGCTGGCACCGGTCTCCTGCCTCAGGTAGACCTTGTACTCCGACCGCCTCTCGGTGAAGACCGATACCGTCACCGCGTTGTTGGGCGAAAGAAATGCCGGGCGGCGGACCGACGCACCGAGGTAGTAATTCACCCTGGCCGATCCGACGGTGTCGTTCCTGGAGGCCCCACAAATGTTATCGGCCAGACCCCAGTCGAGCGGCGCACCCACCCCCACCTTCGAGATCCGGCTGGTGAGATCGAGGATGCGGCCGCCACCCAGGAAATCGCGTGAGGTCCAGCCCAGCGACCCACGGAAGCAGTCGTTGGTGGCGTAGCCGAGCCCCCCGCGGATCCGGCGCCGCTTGCCTTCGTTCACCTGCACCAGGAGGGGTACCGAGTCCGCGCCCTCCTGGAACGCCGCTGAGTCGATGTTGACCGTCGCGAAGCGGAACAGATCGGACTCGTAGAGGTTGCGCTGGCTCTGAAACAGCTCTTCCTGCGAGTACCGCCGGCCAGCTCGCGACACCAGCAGCTTCCGAACCAGTGAGGAGTCCACCCGGACGGCGCCGACCACCTTGATCCGCCCGATCACTGCTCTTCGTCCCGGCGCCACATCGAGCGAAACCGACGCCCTTCGCTGCGCCTTCTCGACTTCGAAGCCGGTAAAGACGGCGGCGGAGGGATAGCCATGATCCCGGAGCCGACGGGTGACGCTGTCCGCGCTGGCCTGCATGGCGTAACGGTTGAACGGATCGCCCCGCTGCAGCGGCAGGTCCTGCAGCGCCGCCCGCCGCCACCGCGCCGGGAGTGAATCCAATCCACCGATGGCGAGCGTGGTCACCACGATCGGCGCACCCTCCTTGATATTGAACGTAATGTAGACGTCCTCGGGGGTGCGCCGGACCAACGTGTCGACGGCCGCCTCGTAGTACCCCGTCCTCTTGTAGAGGACGCCGAGCCGGACCACGTCGCGGCGAAACTCCTGCTCGTCGAAGTATCGCTTGGCACCCAGGCCCAGCCAGCGGAACAGAAAGTTTCGTGCAAACCAGCTGGAGTTGGTGGTGGCAATGGCGCTTGCCAGCACCTCATCCGCAATCGCGCTGTTCCCGCTGAACTCGAGCTGGCGTACGATGAGCTGGCGCTCCTGAGCGGAGAGCGGGACGGTCGAGACCAGGGTCGCGACGAGCAGAACGAGTCGGACCACGCCATTCATTGGCAGCAGGATGCGTCGGCCCGGAACGAACTTCCGTTGGTCGCAGGTGACGGGTAGGTCTGCGGCGGGTGAGGTAAAATACCACACTCCAGACGGAGGATATTACGCTCACCGGGGAACCGAGAGCCGATTGACGGCGCGCTGTAAGCCCGGTAGTTTGACCACCTTACGCCGTGGTGTCAACGTCAGCCCCCCTGCCCCCTGCCCCGCTGTCCCATTGACCGCAATGCGCCGACTTCTTATCGCGACTGCTTTCATCTTCTCTGCCTGCGGCGAGCAGGGCGGCGACGAAACCCTCAACTATTATTTTACCTACGTCCCTCGCTCGCTCGATCCGGCTCTGTCCACCGACGTGCCGACGGGCGAGGTCGTTTCGCTGCTGTTCGACAACGTGACACAATTCGACGCCGACGCTCAGCTGCAGCCTGGTCTGGCCAGCCGCTGGGAGACGGATGCGGCAGGCCGGGTCTATACCTTTCACCTGCGCCCGAACGCCTCGTTTCATGACGGCCGC
>JBKJZM010000225.1:0-3474 GCA_046715295.1 Gemmatimonadales bacterium
GCGTTGCGGATTTTCCGATCTTGAAGGGCTAGTGTCCCGCCGTTTGCGTATTGCATGGGTGTATAATACCGCCACCCGTGGTAGGTGGCGCGACTCCCCCTGTCAGTCCTTGCGGCGCCGGGACCAGCTGTTACGCACGGACTTCCAGGTGCTCTGCCACTCCTCTGGCTGAACCAGGAGCACGTAGCCTGCGAGCACACCGGCCATGTACACGGCGGCCTGGACCATGGGGGAGGGATCTAAGGCGATAAGAAGCATCGATTGTTACCTCGCTGTTGCAGCGGTCTGAATCATCAGTGCGTTGAGGGCCTGGGTGATCCGTTCCTTCGAATCCACCAGATGGGCTCGGGTGTATGGGTCCAGCTCCACACGTGGCTGCAAAGCTCGGTCCAGCTCACCACCGAGATCAGCCAGTGTGGCTCGGGCAAGTGTGCGCGCGTCTTCCGGGGTCTCCGGGAGCGGGCTCACGATCATCCGGATCAGGCTATTGAGATAGAGGCGCTGAAGGTCGCGTCGGACCGACGTGATGTTTCGCGGCAGTGCGGCCTTGCCGGGGGTAGCCGGGGAGGCAGGCTGAGCCTCGGCCCAGATGGCCCGGGTCAGCGTCGCGAACAACTCGGGAATGGTGACGGTCGGCTCGGCGTCGGTGGCGCGAAGCTCGGAGTCGCGAATCCGGGCCAGCACCGCCGGGTCCAGCAGCTGTCCCAGCAGCGAGGATTGCTGGGCAAGCGCCCAGGTGTGTACCGGGAAATCGATGCGGCCGTCCGCACCAGGCGTCGATCCCCAGTGCCGCCAGCGGTCTGGGCCGAGCCGGCTCAACAGCTCGGGCCGAAAGCGATAGGCCTGTTCGCCGAAGCCGGCCTCGGTGACGAAGGCGAGCGCCTCCCGCTGGCGAGCGGCCGGAACGGTGGTCAGCGCGGGCCTGCCCGATGGATCGCCCCGATGATCGCGAGCCGTGGTAGCGCCACCGAGGTATTTGGTCGTCACCAGAATCGCGTACCAGCGATCGTTCAGCAGATCACTGAACGCCGTCCGCAAGCGGGCATAGCTCTCGCCCGGCGCCACCATGCGGGTGTCGAGGGAATCGAACAGCCCGTTGATCAGGGTGACCCGATCGCGAGCCCACTCCAGCGGGTCGCTGGTCTGGTCGTAGCGCGACACCGTGGGATCCAGGCCGAACCCGCCGAACCCTGCGTCCTCGTCGGTGCCGTACAGGTGGGTCGGGTCGGCGGCCTCCCTCGCCACGGTGCGGAGGGCATTGATCTCCGCGTCCGGGGTCCAGACCGGCACCGTGGAAGCCGAGCCTTTCCCGTTGGCCGCAGCCAGCTCGCGCGGGCCGAGCGACGCGTACCCGTAGCGGATCGCCCAGCGATCGTAGGAGCCGATGGTGCCGGCGTGGTAATCGCCCTGCTTCCGCGGGTCGAGCGAGAGCGCGGGGGGGCTGTAGTCCATTACCGAGACGCCGAGCCCGTTTGCCTGGGTGAAACTCCGATCGGCCAGCTGGGCCCGGGTGGCGCCGGCAGAGCCGCGGAAGTTGTGCCGCAGGCCCAGCGTGTGCCCCACCTCATGCATGATCAACGACTTGAGCGCCTGACCGATATACCGCCGGGTGGCGGTGTGGCCTTTGGGCCCTGCGTTGCGCGCAGCCAGCAGGGCCCGGGTCAGGGTCCCCTGGCGCCGCATGCCCTCGGCGAGACTGCACAACCCGGTCTCGCCGTTCAGGCCGGCGCTGGCGGAGTCCTCGAGGAACACGGACCGGACGGCAGCCTCAGGGGCCACGTACTCGCCCGCTTCCCCCCGCCAGGCCTGGATCCAGGCGGCTGAGACCAGCACATCGGCATTCAGGATCTCGCCGGTGCGGGGATCGACATTGGACGGACCCACCGCATACACGCTGCGATTGGTGACGGTCCAGCGCACCGTCGAGTATCGTGCGTCCTCGGCGCTCCAGAGGGTGTCCTCCGGCGCATCGAGTACCTGAATCGCATTGCGAAAGCCCGACTCTTCAAAGGCGCGGTTCCACTCCAGAATGCCGGCGCGGACCCAGGGCCTCCACTCGGTGGGGACGGTGCGATCGATGTAGTACACGATCGGCTTGACCGGCTCGCTCACCGCCGCGCCGGGATTGCGCTTCTCCAGCCGCCAACGGTTCACATAGCGAACGAAGAAGCTCTCGGCGGTGTCGCGCGAGAAATCCTTGATCGCCGACACGAAGTAGCCCACCCGCTCGTCGGCATAGCGGGAACGCATAGGAGTGGCTGGCAGCTCGACCAGAGAATAGTGAACGCCGACCGGGATCCAGCGGTAATCCGCCACCGCCTCGAGCCCGAGATTTCGATTGGCCTGATAGGTCAGGCGCACCTCGGCCTCGAGATTCCCCGGGAAGAGGCGGATTCCATCGAGGCTCGACCGGTCCCGGTCCAGCGCGATGGTACCCGTCAGCTTGCGCTGGGTGGCCACACCCTGGAAGAAGGCGCCCAGATCGGCCCAATCGGACAGGAGAAACGGCGCCACGTCGACCAGGATCTCCCCATTGTCACGCATCGTGGCGATGGGAAACGACTGCGCAACCGAGTGGCCAAAGGAGTAGTCCACCGCGCGCGCCATTGGCGTGCCCGGCGTGGCGGCAAAGCGCGGGTTCACGATGGTGAGCTCGATGCGGTCGCCGGCCCGGTGAAAGCGAATCAGGTCCGAGCGGATCGAGGTACCGCCGTCCAGGCCGAGCTCGCCAATACCGCGCGAGAGCTGAGTCACCAGCAGGTAGTCACGGTCGAGCTGTGCCGGGATCAGGGCGAGGTAGGCCTTGTCGCGCTTAAGGTAGAGCGTGAAAATGCCGCTCTGGACCACGGCTCCCTTGGTTACATCGGAGAACGACTTCCAGGGCCCGTCCTCCCCACTGTTCTGCTGGAACGCGCCGGCATCCCTGGAAGGGCTTGTGGGAAGGGCCGTGTGATTTTCCGTCGCGGAGCGGGCAGGACTGGGAGAGTCCGCCGGCTGCTGCGCGTGGGCGCTGATGGCGCCAAACCCGGCGAGATACACGCCGAGGAACCATCGAGCTGATTGAGGCACGGCAACTCCGGACGACAGAAGACGAAGGTAAAGCGGCCCGCGGTGGGACCAGGTCTGAGCAGGGGAGGGGCAAGTTGGGGGCCGCTGGCGAAGTGACGGTAAACCGGCGATTTCAGTGAGGTTGCGACAGGTAGACCTTTCAAAAAGCCAGCCCGGGGGCAAAAAGCGGCGGGGTCGGGTGCGCCTCCTTGTGTTTGGTCTGGAATCCATGACATTTAGGGTCTTTGCCACTCCCTCCTAACTGTCCGCCACCTTTGCTAGCGCCGCCGCTTGGAGCGCGTGAATGATGCAAAGATCCGCGACCGTGACTGAAGTAGCGCGCGACTTCTGGGCGCGCGATGCCGTCGATGTCAGCGCGCCCGAAGAGGTCATTGCGGCCGCGGAGCGCATATGCGTCCAGCTCCA
>JBKJZM010000226.1:0-5886 GCA_046715295.1 Gemmatimonadales bacterium
TGAAAAGTCCGGGCGTACGGCTGTACGCCAGATGGGATCAGGCGGTGGGTGGTGCGCGGGTGGTAGGTGATGGGGGGGGCGGACCTCGAGGTCGAACCCGGTCAAAGGGGCGCCGGGAGACCCGCACCGTAGCCGCGGGCGCATGCGCGAGCGCGGGATGCTCCGAGACCAAGAAGGCCAGGTGTAAGGCGGCCTTCGATGGGGCAGTGGCAACCAGGTCTAGATGAGGGTGGTCCGCGTGGTGGGACTCGGAACCAATGACGTCGGCGACCGGTACGCTACGACCGTGGTCACCATGCTCGTGCGTATGCTGGTGGAGCCGACGATGTGCCACGCCGGGCCAAGCCAAGGCAAGCCCCAAGGTGAGGGCGAGACATAGGGAGGGCCAGGAAGAACGGTGAAGCGGAACCATGGGCCAATAATAGCCGGTTCTGTCCTGCATGCACCCGCGCTTGCTGCCGCAGCTTGTTCTCTTGGCGATTCCCTGATTGCGTGGCAGGAACGGAGCGGCTATGCTGACTCTATGAGATGTATGATGGCTCGTGTTCTGATGCTGCCCCTCGGCCTCCTTAGCGTGCCCAGCATTGGGCTGGCAGCGATGCAGCGCCCGCACTGTGCTCAGCATGACCCCTCCGCGACCCATCCAAAGGGGCACGCTGGCGACGGGCAGCAAGCTCCGGCGACAGGTCCGACCTCCTGGGACGGCACCACCAACCACGATTGTCCCCACTGCCCCGCCACCGAATGTGCCCGGGTGGCACCCTGCACCACGTCCTTGAATGCCGCGGTTTCGGTAACGTCACTCGCGGTCAGACAGCCTGATACTCATCGGGCTATTCTACGTAGAGTGCAACACAGTCCCTACTCCACGACCCATCAGCCACCAACCCCACCTCCGCAACTGATCTCCTAGCCCAATTTTGCCCGGCAGCCATTTGGCTCTCCGGGAGCTTCAGCACTAGGAGATCATTCATGTTCAGTCTACGCACGGCCGTTGTGGCGGCCGGGCTCTGCACGTCCATCGTCGGAACCACGTCGGCACAGATCGACTACCGGAACCTCGACGACGACCGTCCAGTCGTCACCGAGGATGCCTATCCCGTCGAGCGGTATGCCTTCGAACTCCTTGCGCCCTATCGGTACGAGGCTGAGGCCAACAGTGCCCGGGTTCATACCACCGTACCGGAGGTCGCCTACGGGCTAGCCCGTAATACACAGGTCGGCTTGAAGCTACCGCTGGCCGCAGTCGATGAAAGCACGGGAACCGACTGGGGACTAGCCGGGCTCCGGGTCTTCGCTCTCTACAACTTCAACACTGAAACCCGCTGGCTGCCGGCACTCTCTCATCGGGCCGATGCGAGCTTCCCGGTCGGTGCCCTGGCCGGCGTCGGAAGCCGTTTCGCCATCAAAGCGATCGGTACCCGGAGCTGGGGCCGCATGCGGGCTCACCTCAATGCGTCCCGCGGTTTCGGTTCTGAGGATGCATTGTCAGTCGCCGAGCCGCTGAACCGCTGGAACGCGAGTCTGGCGATGGACCGCACGTTCTTCCGGTCCAGTTTCCTGCTCATCGGCGAGGTCGCTGTCTCGCAGGCGGTTCAGGGTGCAGCCACCGCCGTGAACGCCTCGGTCGGAGGACGCTGGCAGTGGACTCCAACCCTGGTGCTCGATGCCGGGGTGACGCGCCGGCTTCGCTCCGACATCGGCCCCGACATCGGGGTCACGATTGGACTTTCCCACGCTTTCGCGCTCCGGGGACTCATGCCTGCCGGCCCGCGGCTATCCCGGAGATAACAACGATGTCGCTCAGAACCACTCTCACACAGAGTCTAGCGTTCACCGCTCTCCTGCTCGGAGTCGGCGTCACAACCGCCACCGGCCAGGCGCAGCGCGATGAGCAGTTCTACTATCCCGGCAGGTTCAACTGGCAATTCCTGGCCATCTACCCAGAGGCTGCCCGGCTCTTCAATGCCTTCGACTACGGGCACGCCGTCCTGTATGAGCGCCTGTACACCAAGCGCGGCAAAGCGGCACCCGAGCTGGAGAAGGAGTATCGCTACCTCACTACCGACCTCCTGGTCCGGCCACCCCGCTTCGCCGTCGCTGAGGAAGTGATCATGCCTTCCTACGCGAAGCTCGCCTGGCGGGCCAAGATGATGTTCGACTGGGCCCACGTTCTGCACCGGCAGGTGTACGACGCCTACGCCGACGATCGGCTTACACCGGCTCAGCGGGACACCCTCATCGAGCGGCTCACTGATTACTACCTGAGTAACCGGAAGTACGCCTTTACCAACAAACCCAAGTCGATGGCGCTCATGGATGAGCAGTATTTCAGCCAGACATTCCGGAGGACCTTCCCCAAGTTCAACGGCCTGATCTGGGCGTATCACTGGCTCCAGGTAGGACTGTACGAGCCATTTATCGAAGGCCAGACCGGGGCGGAGCGCAAAGCGGGACTGCAAGCCACCGTGGCCCGCTTCTGGTCGATGCTCGACGACGCGCCGAATCGGATGCCGAGGTACATGCCGATGACTTCCGCGGTGGCGCCCAAGTTCAGCGCGGAACACCCGAGGGCAGCGGTGATCTTCGACAATCTGCACATGATGCACGATATCATCTCGGACATTCTCACCGCCGACACGATCCCTCACGACCAAAAAGGTCGTATGATCGACGAACAGCTCGACAAACTCCAGGACCCTACACGGGACGTCATGTCACTCGATGAATGGAAGATGATGGCGGACCACATGGGAGGCGTCGAGGTGATGGGGGGACGTGCGACAGGGCTGGTGCGCGCGGTACAGGCCCCTTCCGCCCCGCTTCCGGCCTCACCTCGAAGGCCGCGGATGCCAGCACCAACGGATTCGGTGCCACGGCAGCATTAATTCTTCACACTCGCACACGTCATCTCCTCGGTCGGCTGGCTCGGCACGGTCGCCAGCTTCCAGGCTCTCGCCATCGCCGCTGTGTCGAGCCGGGACCCGGAGACCGTACGAGGCTTCTACCTGACGATGGAATTGACTGGTTGGTACGTCATCGTGCCCTTTTGCCTCGCTTCACTGGTCAGCGGACTTGTCGTATCACTGGGCACGCCGTGGGGCTTGTTCCGGCAATACTGGGTTCTGAGAAAGTTTCTAATCACCGTCGTCTCCGCCCTGATCTTGTTCGGGTTCACCCAGATACTTGGCTCCCTGGGGGATCTGGCAGCAGACGGGACATTGTCCATGAACGAGCTGCGCGACCTCAAACAGTCCCCGGCGATCCATTCCGGCGGCGGCCTGCTGGCGATACTCGTGGCGACCATCCTGGCGGTGTACAAGCCGTGGGGCATGACCCCTTACGGGCGCCGGAGGCGCGATACCGACGTGGCGCCCGACTACCGATCGACCGCCAGCATACCCTGGAGATCGTACGCGCTGCTTGGCCTCCTCGGTCTGGTCCTGCTGTTTCTGGTCCTGCACCTTATCGGCGGTGGCCCCAGTGGCCATTGAGCGTCGCCTTCGAACCGGCTACCACGTGAGCGCCCCATGAAAGACCATCACCACCACCATGGCCCCGCAGCCAGGACAGCGGCCGAACCGGCCGGTCATGACGCTATGGCCCCGGGTACACCCGGCGGCGCTCACGGCGGGCACGATAAGCATGCCGGCCACAGTGTGGCCATGTTCCGCGACAAATTCTGGATCTCTCTCCTGCTCACTATTCCAACGCTCGTCTGGGGCCACATGCTCCAGCGGGCGTTCGACTACACCCCTCCCGCGCTCCCCGGGGCACGCTGGATTCCGGCCCTGTTCGGGACGGCGGTGTTCCTGTACGGTGGGCGGCCCTTTCTAGAGGGTGCCGTCCGCGAGCTGCGCGACCGCCTGCCCGGGATGATGACGCTCATCGCCCTGGCCATCACGGTGGCATTCGTCTTCAGCGCCGCCGTTACCCTGGGTTACCCGGGCATGCCGCTGTGGGAGGAGCTCGCCACGCTGGTGACCATCATGCTGCTGGGGCACTGGATGGAGATGCGCTCGCTCAACCAGGCGCAGGGTGCTCTTTCCGAGATTGCCAAGCTGCTGCCTAACACTGCCACACGGGCTGTCCTCGAGGGTGGCAGCGAGCGGCTGGAAGAGGTTCCGATCTCCCAACTTCGTGAGGGTGATCTCGTGCTCGTCCGTCCCGGGGCGAGCATCCCGGCGGACGGGCCGGTGCAGGAAGGGACCAGCGAGGTCAATGAGGCCATGGTGACGGGCGAAAGTCGCCCGGTGGCCAAGAAGCCGGGTGACCGGGTCATTGCGGGCACGGTAAACGGAGCCGGGTCGCTCCGGATCGAGGTGACGGGGACGGGCGAACGCACCACCCTGGCCGGCATCATGCGGCTGGTGGAGCAGGCGCAGAGCTCGCGGTCGCGGGCACAGGCACTGGCGGACCGGGCCGCCTTCTGGCTCACGGTTGCGGCACTGGTATCGGGCGCAATTACCCTGGTGGTGTGGCTCAGCGTCGGTGCCGAGCCCTCATATGCTGTGGAACGACTGGTCACCGTGCTGGTCATTGCCTGCCCCCACGCTCTGGGGCTCGCCATTCCCCTCGTCATTGCCATCTCCACCACGCTCGGCGCGAGAAGCGGTCTCCTGGTGCGCGACCGGCGAGGCCTGGAAGAGGCGCGAAACCTCACCGCCATAGTCTTCGATAAGACCGGGACCCTCACCCTGGGGGAGCACCGGGTTGTCGCCCTCCGCACCGTTGGGGACCTGACTGAAGACGACGCGCTTCGGCTCGCGGCCGCGGCGGAAGGAGACTCGGAACACCCGGTCGCACGTGCGATGGTCAGGACCGCCCGGGAGCGAGGCCTCGTCAGCTCCAAGGCCGAAGCGTTTAAAGCCGTACCCGGGTATGGGGTGGAAGCGACGGTCGAGGGCCGGCGTCTCCTGGTGGGTGGTCCAGCCCTCCTCGAGCGGCTAGGGGCAGAGGTCAGCCCGGAGCTTGCCGCCTTTGCCAGGGAGGCAGCCGAGCAGGGACAGAGCGTCATCCACCTCATAGAAGGCCGCCGGGTGCTGGCTGCTCTGACACTGGCAGACGCGGTCCGGCCCGAGTCCCGGGAGGCGGTGGCACGTCTCCACGAACTTGGCCTCGAGGTCGTCATGCTCACCGGCGACGCGAAGCCCGTGGCAGACACCATCGCGCGGGAGCTGGGGATCGATACCGTGTTTGCCCAGGTACCCCCCGAGGGGAAGGCGGCCAAGATCGAGGAGCTGCAAAAACAGGGGAAGCGGGTCGGCATGGTGGGCGACGGCGTGAACGATGCCCCGGCCCTGGTGACGGCAGACGTCGGCATCGCCATCGGCGCCGGGACGGATGTGGCGGTGGAGGCGGGCGATGTGGTGCTGGTGCGGAGCGATCCTCGCGATGTGCCGCGGATCATCACGCTCTCGCGTGTCAGCTACCGGAAGATGGTCCAGAATCTCTGGTGGGCCTCGGGCTACAACATCCTGGCGATTCCGCTCGCGGCCGGCGTCTTGGCCCCTCAGGGAATCGTGTTGTCACCGGCGGTTGGCGCAGTGCTAATGTCGCTGAGCACTGTGGTCGTGGCGATCAACGCGCAGCTTCTCCGACGAGCGAAACTATGAACCCACGGCGCTCGAGCATACTATCTTGGTCGAGGCACGATTCACACACATAACGGAGGCCCCATGCTGAACCGCACTTGGTTAGCTGTCGCGCTCCTGGCATGCGCGGCCCCTTCAGTCCCAGCTCCTGAACCGGAAGACGTTCCCGCTTCCCTCAGCGCCTTCAAGCCCCATGAAGTCGTGGAAGCCTTCACCTCGGAGGCAAAGTCGCTCGCGCTCACGCCCGAGCAGCTTGACCGGCTCGACTCGCTGCACGTCGCCGTACGAGATG
>JBKJZM010000227.1:0-11141 GCA_046715295.1 Gemmatimonadales bacterium
CCCGGCCCCGGAGCAGCGGATTGAACAGCTCCTGGCTGACATCGCCCGAGGGAACCAGGGCGGCCTGGGGCCAGTTGGCCACGTCGTCCGGGTTGCTGGAATTGAAGATGGGGCGGAACTCCTCACCGACGTTGTCACCCCGGGGGCTGAAGAACTGAGCCCCAGTGGTGTCGCCCGCCCACTCGGGATTGGCATCCGGCCCGATCAGGCCGGCGATCTGAATGCCGGAGTTGAACACGTACTGGTCGGCGGTGCCCTTGGGCCAGAATCCGCCGCCGATGGTCGACGAGTTGGTGGAGTCCACGCAGATCTCGCCGGTACTCGACAGCCCGCAGTAGATCCGGTTGATCACCAAAGCCCCGAGGGGCCGGGCGAAGAGCCGGAAGCCTTTGTTGGGGTTCCCCGGCCTCGGCTTGGCCTCCAGGGCGCCGGCTACGACGGCGCTCAAGGCCAGTGCGCAGAAGGCCGCCCACAGCGCGCTTCTCATACGCAAAAAGGAGTGCATTGCGTCCTCTCTCAGGAAGAAAACGAGGGCACGCCGACCGAACCCTGCCACAAGCCGGGCACCGGTCGGCGTCCCATGCGGCTACCGATTAGAAGTTCACCTCGAGCCCGAGCCGCATACGGCGGGGCTCACCGGTGAAGTTGTGGATTCCACGGACCGCGCTGTACAACGCATCGGACGTGCGGCGCTGTTCGGCAGCGTCGTAGAGACCGTCACCGTTTCCGAATCGTTGTTCCGCCCGGATCAACGCCACGCAGTTCGGAGCGCCCGGCACGCCATCCTGGGTGACCCAGGTGGAGCAGCCCTGCCTCCGATCTGGGATGCCTCCGAAGGTGAGGTCCACAGTGCCTTCCTCGGAAACTGGAACCCCCGAGGCCAAAGCCTCACTCTGCACTTCGTCGGCGTTGGCGGCAAATTCGTTTTCCCGCTCACCCAGGTTCTGCACGTCGTTGGTCTGGGTGAAGACCTGAATGATGTTGCGGAAGTTCAGGACGTTCCGGGCATCGAGATAGGCCGTGATGTCCAGTCCACCCAGGCCGAAGCCCTTGGTGAGCCGCAGGTTGAGGTTCTTGAAGGCGGGAAGCCGGCTCTGGTTCTGGCCCTCGGGAAACTCCCGTTCGCAGGTCACGCCCGACACCCTATCCTGGTCGCTCACGCCCGGCGCGCACGCGGTATAGGGCGTGCCGCTGGTGTACCGGAAGGTGGCGTAAACCCCGACGTTCTCGAAGATCGAGCCCACCGTGGTACCCTGGTTCCAGTCGTTGGGGAAGGTGAGCGACGTGGCCGCGGCCAGCGTGTGCGGCCGGTTGAAGTCGGTCGGCAGAACCGCTTGCGGCGGCGGCTGGTTGCCGCCCGAGAGAGAGTTGATGACCCGGGATCCAAAGTTGATGTAGGTCTCCGGATCGGAACCCGTATTCTTCGCATCCATGAAGCTGTAGGACAGGGTGCCGTTGAACAGGCTGCCGAACCGGCGGTCCAGCCGCACGTCGATGCCGCGGGTGTTGCCGAAGTCGGCGTTGGTGAGCATCCTGACGTTGGCATTGGCTCCAGTGGATGGATCTGCGAGCGACAGCAGCCGGCTCGCGGCGTTGGACAGGTTGTCCTTGTTGTAGGCGGCCAGGTCCACCACCATGTCGTCGTTGAAGGCGTGCCGCACCCCGAACTCGAAGGTGATCGATTTGCCGAAATCGACGTCGGCCCCGTAGACGTTGTTGGTGTTGGTCAGATTGATGTCACTGTTGATGCCCTGGAGCACCACTGCGAAGTCCGGCACCTGCACCTGATGGGAGTAGGAAAGTCTGAAGTTGGTCCGCTCGGTCACCGGGAACGACACCTGGACGTGCGGGCTCAGGTAGCTGTGACTCTGGTCCTCGCGGAACAGGTCCGGGTTGTTAAAGAAGGCGTCCGGGTCGGCGGGATCATATTGCGGATTGCTGGTGATGACTGGGAACCCCACCGGCCGCTTGGCCCGGGTGTGATACCAGTCATAACGCAGACCGGCCACCAGCACCACGTCGCCCAGGTCAAGACGATCCTCCGCAAACAGATTGAAGCGGATCGGCTTCTCCAGGTAGATGTCGGAGAAGATCTGGTCGTCGAGCTGGTGGTTGTAGTGACCGACGTCGTAGCGGGTGAACTCACCACCAAGCTTGAGCCGGTTGTACCGGTCGAACTGCCAGTCGAGGTTAGCCTTCCCCAGCCACCTATTTTCCCGGTACATGATCAACCGGGTAGGCTGCGGTGAGCCAATTCCGCTTTCGAAAAACTGCATATCGGCCCCGTCGGAGCCCCGGTTGTACAAACCATATGCATTGTTTCGGTACGCGTCGGTGCTGGCATATTGCACCCGGTTATCCAAGTCGAGGGGTGCTCGCCGGCTGCCCGCCAGGTTCCGACGGTAGTTCTCCACCAGCTCCTGGTTCAACGGGAAGTTGTTGAAGTCAAACAGGAAGTCGATGGGGCCGATGAGGAACCCGCCGAACGGATTGCGGGTGCCACTCTCGCCCTCAGTGGTCATCGGTCCGGAGAGCGTCCGGTCCTGCTGGTAAGAAAGATACGTCTCCAGCGCCAAGGCCCGCTCGGTGGACTTGGTGAGGTTCTGAGTCCAGTTCAGCGTGAACAGCCTGCTGCGGTTTTGGAAGCCTCTGAGCGCCTGAGGGTTGTACAGGTTCGAATAAGTTAAAGTCCCGGTGTTTTGGCTGAAGACTCGACCCTGGAACTGACTGCCGAGCGCGCTGAACGCGATCCGGGAGCCAGTGCCATAGGTATAGTTCAGCTTACCCGCTAGTTGATAGGTGGAGCGAGCCGAGTAGGGTGTGCGACCGCCCTGACAGGATACTCCGTAGTTGTCCCGGATCCCGGGGTCGGCGCTGCTGGAGAAGTCGTCGCAGTCACCCCTATATGCCGCATAGTTGTAAACGGGCACCAGAGTCGTATCGGCGGTCGGATCGCCGAAAGCACTGGGAACCGCCACCACCGTATCGATGCCGGCCTGCACGAAGATGGGCGACTTCTGCGCGTCGACCCCGGTCGTCACCGACTTCTGCCCTTCCAACACGCCCGACAGGAAGAAAGTCAGATTCCGGGTGACGGGTCCGCCGAAGCTGCCCGAGAACCGATTGAAGCCCAGGCTGGTGTTCTTGCTGAAGGGCTCGTCGCTCTCGTAGCCGAAGCTGCCGGTGTATTTGCTCCCGCCGGTCTTGGTCTGGACCGAGATGACGCCCGACTGCGCGTTGCCAAACTCGGATGAGGACGAACCGGTAGTCACGGAGGCCTCTTCAAGCCCATCGGCACCGATGCTGACTTCGGTTCCCGCTGCAGCGCCGCCTGCCCGATTGAGGCTCGCGCCGCCGCGGAAGCCGGGGGAGACCGGCACGCCGTCCACATACGTGACGGCTTCGTCGGTACGTCCACCGCGGATCGAGAGCGTGTTGTTGGAGGGGCTTGCGACGACACCAGGTTGGAGAGCCAGCACGTTGTTAAGTCGGTCAACCGGCAGGTTGCTGGTAAACTCGCCGTCGATTCGCTGCTTGGTGGTCACCTCGTCTCGCGGCACCAGCGGCTGGGTCTGGGTGACGACAGTGATCTCCTGGATCTGGACCGCCGTCTGCTCCAACTGGATGTCGACCGTACCGGTCTGGCCGGCGAGCACCCGCACGCCGTCGACCTGGGTCGACTTGTAGCCAATGAAGGCGGCCCGGACGCTGACGGTGCCGGCTGGAACGTTGTTGATGAAGTAGTAGCCCTGCGGATTCGTCAGTGCGTTGAACGCGGTGCCCACCAGGAACACTTGCGCGTTCGCAATGGGTGCGCCCGCTTGGTCACGCACCCTGCCTTCGATCTTACCAGTCGAGCCCTGAGCCAGGAGCGAACCCGCTCCGAAGCCCAATGCGACTGCGGCGAGCGCGAATCTCCGCGCTGCGCGCGCGAAGGCGCTTACACAGCTTTGCTTCATGGATACGTCCTCCAAAGGCGTGGACCTGCGATTACTGCCAGCTTGGAGCGGGAGGCATACACGCCTCCCCTTTCGGCCTAGAGGCCTACAATCGGGATTCGACTAGCGTGGGATAACCAGCCTGCATGGATGTGATGGGAACGGCGTAGATACCAGAAAGCATGGACGCCGACCGCGGCCCGGTCGGGTGCCTAATATGAGGTGACCAAAATCTTGTGTCAAGGAATGGTCACGCGAACAAGTCCGAATTTCAATGCTGATGTAACTCTCTGAAACCGGGTGGGTTGCCCGATGAAACGCTGGCGGATCGAACTGCCACCTCGGGGAGTAGACCCCGAGCTACGCGGCGCGAAAAAAATCTCGACGGAGCGCCGGCATCTATCTGCTTCTCCTGTGTTGTCGCGGTGTCGTAACCGGATTGCTGGACGCGATGTTAATGCGGAAAGCCAACTTTGGTAAGGGGGGACCTTGTGGAGGGTCAGGGGGAACAGGCAGCTGGCGCCACGGGCCCGGCAGACAGACGGTCAGCAGCTCCCAGCTTTTAGCTCCCAGCCACGATCAACTCCATCTGCGGCGCCCGCGGGGTCACCTCGGGCCCGTGCTCACCCCAGTACATGTTTACCTCGCTCCGGATACCGAACTCGCCCGACAGGTAGATCCCCGGCTCCACCGAGAACCCAACCCCAGGTACCAGCAGCCGGTCATCGTGCGTCTCGTAGTCGTCGAGATGAGGCCCCGAGCCATGCAGGTCCCGATCGATCGAGTGCCCGGTGCGATGTACAAACGCCTCGCCGAAGCCCGCGCTCCCGACAACGGCGCGAGCCGCGCGATCCGCCTCGAAACCCGCGATAGGGCGCCGCTCCGCCGCCGCCCGGCGGACCGTGGCAATGGCGGCGTCCCGCGCCTGCACCACGACTTGCCAGACCCGCTCCACCCGATCCGGTGGCCGGCTCCCCGCGAACCCGATCCAGGTCTGATCGGCAAAAACGGTGGCGTGGCTTCGACCGGCCCAGAGGTCGAGCAGTACCACGTTCCCGGCTACCAGGGTGGCGTCCCGCCCGGGATGGGGTTCGTAATGGGGTTTGGCCGAGTTCGCGCCGAACGCGACGATCGGCGGTGCATCGAAGACCAGTCCGCGAGCCACGACCTCGGCAATGACTCTGGCCTGGAGGGCCGATTCGGTCAGCGTGCCGCCGGTCTCGCGCACCACCGCCGCCAGCGTCTCTCGGGCCACCGAGGCCAGGATCTCGGCCGCGGCCCGGTGGTCCTCGGCCTCGGAAGGACTCCACCGGGCGGCGAAGCGCGACACCAGCGATCCGGAAGGAACCACGGTGGCGCCGAGCCGGCGGAGCAGCTCCACTACCCCATAAGGAACCCGGTCGAGATACGGCACCGCATCGTCGGGCGAGATTTCCATCGCCAGAGTGCGGCCGGCCACCAGTGAAGCCAACGCCTCGTGGAGCTCGCTCCACCGGGCGTAGGGTATGACCCGGCCGGGAAAGTCCTCCAGACCCTGGAGCTCGATCTTATGGGCCACCGCGACCGGCTCGCCTGTTTTGGGCAGCAGCACGAACAGGCGTCGGGTATTCATGCCCTTGAGCCCGAGTACCCGCCCGGCCACCGGATTCAGGCCGTGGAAGTCGAAGAGCAGCCAGCCATCGGCTCCCGATTGCGAGAGCGCCTCTCGAACTTCGGCGGGATCGATCACTCGTAAATCTCCGCAGTCGCCGTGCGCCAGAGGCAGGCCTCGTCTCCGCGGGATCGACACTTCTGGTGCAGGAGGGCGCCCTCGAAACCACTGAGCCCCCGCAGCAACTCGAGATAGGCCGACCCGTAAAAGAGACAGGCCTCCCCGCCCGGCAGCGCAACAATCGAAAGCGGCGTGGCCATTTTGAACTCGATCAGCGTTGGACGGGCATCGAGCTCGCCATCGAAAATCGTGCGCGCCAGCCGCGCCACGTTCCGCAGGGTAATCCGCCGCGCCATGCTTTTGGGAGACATGCGAGCCAGGGTCCGTGATGACCGCCCCCGGGTTCGGGCCGCGTAGCGGGCGGCACGGCGACCGGCGTCGGCAAACACCAGCGCCGCGTCCGGCCTCCGGCCCACCAGCCGGATGACCGACAGGACCTCATCGAGGTCGACGGTGCCTCCCCGCTCGGCCGTCTGGCGGTAGCGTTGGATCTGGGCAGCGACGGTGGCGCTCAGCCCGAGGCGCCGCACCACGATCTCTTCGGCAAGCTCGTCCATCCCGTCCTCGACCGGGGTGTCCAGGTTCCGGAGGGCCTCGAGCAGGCTGAGTGGGATGAGGGCGGCAACGGTGGGTTTAGGCACGGGACTCGGCGCGGAACATAGCCCGGCCATCGCCCCCGAGCCAGGGGGCTTGAGTCATTGTAGAGTCTCGCGATGACGCAGGGCTCGAGGACAGCTACATTGACTACCTATGGCCGAGCTTTCTGCCCCCGGGCGTACGTTCGACGAGGAGGCGCTGCCCCATCTCGACACGCTCTACCGGGTGGCGTTGCGTCTGACCGCGGATCCGACGCTGGCGGAGGACCTGGTCCAGGACACCATGCTCAAGGCCTATCGCTCCTGGCGACAGTATCGGCCAGGGACCAACGCCAGAGGATGGCTGCTCACCATCCTGCGGAACACCTTCATAAATGATTATCGCCGGCGCAAGCACGAGCCGGTCGCCATGGACCTTGAGGCGGTCGAGTCGCATGCCCTGTACCGCTCGGTCCAGGAGACTGACCCCGAGGGCACATTCTTCTCGCAGATCGTCGATGCCAAGGTTCTGGAGGCCATCGACGCCCTGCCGACCGAGTTTCGGGAGGTGCTTGCCCTGAGCGATATCGAAGGCATGCGCTATGCCGAGATTGCGGAGACTCTCAAGATCCCGGTGGGGACCGTGAAGTCCCGCCTGTTCCGCGCCCGCCGGCAGCTCCAGGCCGGGCTCTACGATCACGCTGTCGAGATGGGTTACATCAAGCCGCGGGAGACCGCACCATGAGCCGGCTGGACTGCGACCAGGCCCTGGCCCACCTGCAGGATTACCTGAAGCGGGAGCTCCCCGCCGAGCTGCTGGGCGAGGTGCGGGTTCACCTGGAGCATTGCCGCGACTGTACCGGCTACGCCCGGTTCGAGGCGAGCTTTCTACTGATGCTGGAGGACAGGGGTGGCCGGGAAACCTGCCCCAAGGAAGTGCGCGCGCGAATCCTGGCGGCGCTGCGAGCGGAGGCGGGTGGCAGCTGACCCCTTTCCCGTTCGGGCAGGCGGTGGTGGTATCCGCGGGCGCTGCCTTCGCCGCGTGGCGCGCCCGCACTCTGACCCTATCGGGCGCGCTGGCGGCATGGACAGTCGGGGTACTGGTTCTCTGGGGGACTGGATGGCAGGGCGGCGCGGTGCTGGCCGCCTTCTTCGTGTCGAGTAACCTCGTTTCCCGAGTCGGGCCGCGTGCGGCGCCCGCAGGTCTCGATCCCAAGAGCGATCGGCGCGACCACTGGCAGGTGTATGCCAACGGTGGGGCTGCCGCATTGGGTGCCGGCTTCGGTCTCATCGACAAGGCGCTCGGTATCTGGCTAGTGACAGCCATTCTGGCCGCGGCGGCAGCCGACACCTGGGCCACCTCCATTGGCAGCCGGAGCCGGGTGCTGCCTCGGCTGGCATGGTCCGGCCGCTCGGTGCCAGCCGGAAGCAGCGGGGGGATGACGCTGTTGGGCACCGCCGGCGGCGGCGTCGGAGCGCTGATCGTGGCCGGCACCGGCGCAATCGCCGCCGGCATGCCGCTGCTGCTCCCGATCGGAACCCTGATAGGTTTCGTCGGGATGGTCGCGGACTCGACGCTCGGCGCGCTGCTTCAGGGGCGCTTTTACTGTCCGGCGTGCGACGCGGCCAGCGAATGGCGCGTCCACCGATGTGGCGCGGCGACGATTCGAGAAAGTGGCATGGCATGGCTGAACAACGATGGTGTGAACTTCGTCGCCACGGCCCTGGCCGGTTGCGCCGCGGCGGCGGTGTGGCGCTGGCTGCCGCTCGGTTGAGCCGTGAGGATCGGCGTGTCCCCTGAGGGCGGCGGCCAGGTCGACGTCCTTGTGGCCGGTGCCGGCCCCGCCGGCAGCGCCACGGCCACCCTCCTGGCCCGCGCCGGGTTTTCCGTTCTCGTGGTGGATCGCGCCGCATTTCCCCGCGACAAGGCGTGCTCCGAGTACATGAGTCCGGAAGCGGTTCGCATCCTCGCCCGCCTGGGTGTGGTGGAAAACCTGGAGCAGGCCGGTGCCTTCCCGCTCGAAGGGATGAAGGTGACCGGACCCCGGGGGGCCACGGCGCACGGCAGGTTCGCCCTCGCCGGGTACCGACCGTTCCGGCCCACCGGACTCTCGATCTCGCGTCGAATCCTCGATCACCAGCTACTGACCACCGCTCGCGCCGCCGGTGCCCGCGTCCTCGAGCGAGCCCGCGTCGAGGAACTGCTGTATGATCGGGGCGCGGTGGCCGGCGTCGTGGTCCGCGACAACGCGGGACGGCGGCACTCCCTGCGAGCACGGCTCACGGTTGGGGCAGACGGGCTTCGGTCCGTCGTGGCGCGTCGGCTGGGGCGCCGCAGCTACGGCCCCTCCCGCCGCATGGCTTTCGTCGCCCACGTCGAGCGGGTCTCGGACATGGGCCCATCCGCTGAGCTCCATTTTCGCGAGCAGGGGTACCTGGGTCTCAATCAGATCGGGCGGGATCAGACCAATGTCGCTCTGGTGGTCCCCGCGGAACGGGCCGCTCATGCACGCGGCCGAATGGAACGGTTCTTCAGTGAGGCGCTGGCTGAGTTTCCCGGGGTCCGGGATCGGGTCGAGGCCGGGGAGGTGGTGCGGCCCATTCTCGCCACCGGCCCATTCGCGGTCTGGTCTACCAAGGTCATCGCGGCCGGGGCACTCCTGGTCGGCGATGCCGCCGATTTCTTCGATCCCGCTACAGGCGATGGGATCTACTGCGCGCTCCGGGGAGCCGAGCTGGTGGCGGACACCGCGGCCGCCGCGTTGAGTCTGCCTGGGCTCATCACGGTTGACCGACTTGTCGAGTACCGGCGAAGGCGCCGCCAGCTGTTTTCGGGCAAGTGGATGCTCGAACGGATGATCGACTCCGCGCTCCGCTTTCCCCGGTTGTTCGACCGCGGAGTATCACGGCTTGGCCATCACGAGGGAATGGCACACACCGTGATCGGCTTGGCCGGCGGCTTTGTGCCCCTGCGAGCAGTCCTCAACCCGGTCTTCCTGGCGCGGATGATCCTGTGACCGCGTCCGAGATCGACCCGTTCGAGTTTCGCCAGCTGCTGGGCCACTTTGCCACCGGCGTCACCATTCTGACGACGACGGCGCCGGAGGGACAGCCTCTGGGGATGACGGCGAACAGCCTGTCCTCGGTGTCACTCCAGCCGCCCTTGATCTCGGTCTGCGTTGACCGGGAAGCCGAGATGCATCCTGTCATTCTCCAGGCTCCGGAGTTCGTGGTGAACGTGCTGGCCAGCCCCCAGGAGACGTTGGCTCGGCGGTTTTCCGACAAGCACGAGGACCGGTTCGACGGGGTCGGGTATCACCTGAGTCCGGAGGGGCTGATCCTGCTGGACGGCGCCCTGGCTCACATCGTTTGCGAGCGCCAGGCGACATATTCGGCCGGCGACCACACCATCGTGCTGGGCCGCGTCACCGGCGGAGCCACCCATGTTGGACATCCGCTGCTCTACTATCGCGGCGGCTACGCCGCGTTGGGGTAATCATGGCCGAACTCTCGATCACGTCCATCGGGGCTGAGCTGCTCGATGACCCGTCGGCCAACCCCGCCGTCGTGGCCCAGTCGCTGCGCAACATCGGCCGGGCCAACCGGTGGTTCGGCGGCGCGGCAGCAGTCCGATTTGGCCTGGCACGGACACTCGCCGACGTGCCCCGCGGCACGACGCTGTCGCTGCTGGATCTTGGCACCGGTCTCGGGGATCTGCCCCGGGTCGCGGCCCGATGGGGCGCGGCTCGAGGAATCCGGATGGTGCCCGTGGGACTCGAGCTCAGCCGGGTCGCCGCCACTCTCGCCACGGCCGGCGGTCTTCCCACCGCACTCGCGTGCGCCGGAGCGCCACCCATCCGCGACAAGAGCGTGGATGTCGTCCTGGTAAGCCAGGTGGCGCACCACCTGACGAGTGCGTCCGTGGTCGACCTGCTTCAGATCTGTGACCGGCTGGCACGCCGGGCGGCCATCATCGCGGACCTGCGCCGGAGCGCTATTGCTCCGCCGGCGTTCTGGTGCGGGGCACGGCTGCTCGCCTTCGATCCGGTGACGATCGCCGATGGCATCACCTCCATCCGGCGGGGCTTCAGTCTGCCCGAGATGCGGTCATTGATGGCGCGTGCCGGCGTCGAAGGGCGGGTGGATCGCCGCCCCTGGTTTCGCCTGGTGGCCACTTGGCTGCCCCAGGCGGTGTGATGCGCACGGTCGATCACCTTCGCATGGCCGCCCCGGTCGAGCGTGTGTTTCAGGCAGCGGTGGACGTCGAACAGTGGCCGGCGCTCCTCGGCCATTACCGCTGGGTCCATATGCTGGAGCGGCGGGAGCAGGGTGGGCTGGTCGAGATGGCAGCATGGCGGCCATTCGGACCCTTCAATTACCCCACCTGGTGGGTCTCTGAGATGCGCGTGGACCGCCCCGGGCTCGCGGTTCATTACCGGCACGTCCGCGGTACTACCACCGGCATGAATGTGGTCTGGCAACTCCAGCCCCTCGAAGGCGGCACCGGCGTAACGATCGTGCATGACTGGGCCGGACCGCGGTGGCCTGTGGTGGGCCCGTCGGCAGCAAACTGGGTCATCGGTCCGGTATTCATTCACGGCATCGCATCGCGGACGCTGGCGGGGATCGCGAAGCACGTGGAGGAAGGCGGGGCAGCGGGACAGCGGGGCAGTGGGGAAGCCAAATGACGCTGTCATCCTGAGCGAAGCGAAGGATCTCTCATGGTTGAGCAACGAAGGGTTGTCATCACCGGCATCGGCGCCATCACGCCGATCGGTTTGGGGGTCGATGGGCTGTGGCAGGGTCTCCAGCGGCGCGAATCGGCCGTTCGCTGCATCACCCGGTTCGATCCGTCGGTATTTAAGTCCCGTATCGCGGGAGAGGTCGACGACTTCCGGCCGGCCGATCATATGGAGG
>JBKJZM010000228.1:0-3743 GCA_046715295.1 Gemmatimonadales bacterium
CACCCCGAGTCGCCCGACGCGGCGGCGTGTCTGGGCTATGCCTCGCACCGGTTGGGAAACGATGCAGGATCGCTGTACTGGTTACGCCGAGCCCTGGAAATCGACGCCGGGTACAGCGAGGCGCGGATATACCTCGCCAACCTGCTGTACGATCGCGGCGAATCCGATGCAGCGCTCCATCACCTGGAGCGGACTCAGCCGGAGGATCACTTCGACGAGCTGGGCATCTGGCGGCACATCGAGCTCAAGAAGACCATCTACCGCCTGCCGGATGAAGATCCTGAGCTGGCGCCGTGGCTGACCCGGCTGGGGGAGGTGGTGGGAGAGCCCGACCCGATCGACCTGCTGCTGGCCGAGGTGGAGGCTCAACACGCGGATGGCGGAGTGCGGGATCCCTACCAGCTCGAGCTGTTCGGGACCTTGCTCAGCGAGCTGCACGCCATGCAGAAGAAGCCGGGACAGAGCGAATCCCATCAGATCATGACCCTGTCGGGATACAGTATCCGGGGTACCTGGGAAGAGATCCTCGCGCAGATGAAGGCCGCCGACCGAGAATGGGCCCAGGGATCGCTGAGCGATTTCATGGCCAGCCTGGCTCGCCGGGGCCAAACCGAGACCGGCATCGTGATCCCGACCACCGATCCCGAGGCCTTCATTCTCGGTAGTGCCGAAGCGGGAGTGCTGCGAATAGTGCAGTAAGAGCGTAAACGGTAAAAGGTGAACGGTGAACGGGCGCCCAGTTAGGTTTGGACGTCCGTTTCTCTTTTAGAATCAAGGAACATTGCCGATGACAGCGTCAGCATCCCGTTCACCGTTCACCGTTAACCCTTCTCGCCTTTGGACAGAGGGCGTCATCCGGGAAGCCCTCCCCAACGGCCTGACCCTGCTGGTGCAGCCTGACCATTCCGCGCCCGTGGTTTCGGTGGTGACCCACGTCAAGGCCGGATTTTTCGACGAGCCGGACCGCTGGACCGGCATCTCCCACGTGCTGGAGCATATGTTCTTCAAAGGAACGGCTCGGCGCGGCGTGGGAGCCATCGCGCGGGAGACCAAGGCCGCGGGTGGGTACCTGAACGCCGGGACGGGCTACGATCACACCAGCTACTTCACCGTCCTGCCAGCCACCGGCCTGGCCGCTGCCCTGGACATCCAGTCGGATGCACTCCGCAATTCGATCATCGACCCGGGCGAGCTGGCTCGCGAGCTCCAGGTCATCATCCAGGAAGCAAAGCGCAAGCGGGATACACCGGGCGCGGTGGCTCAGGAGACGCTCCACGAGCTCATGTTCGACCGACACCGCATCAGGCGCTGGCGAATCGGGACCGAGGAACAGCTCGCCCGGCTCACCCGGGACGATCTCTGGTCCTACTATCGCTCACGGTACGTTCCCGAGCGAACCATCGTGGCAATCACCGGCTCGCTGGACCCCGACCAGGCACTCGAGCTCGCTCGGGCGGCCTATGGGGACTGGCCGGCAGCAACCGGCGCGCTCGACCCCTCCGCCGACGAGCCGGCCCGGCGGGAAGTTCGTGGCCGCACTCTGCGGGGCGACGTGACTCACGCGGAGCTGGTACTGGGCTGGCGCACGGTGCCGCCGCTGCATGAGGACGCCCCGGCGCTGGATCTGGCTGCCGCCGTGCTCGGACTGGGTCGGGGAAGCTGGCTCTACCGGTCGCTGAGAGAAGCGGGGATCGTGACCTCCATCTCAGCCCACAATTACGCTCCGACAGAGCTCGGAGTCTTCAGTATCGGAGCCGATTTCGAGCCGGAGAAGCTGCCGCTGACCCTCGAGCGGATCGCCGAGAACGTATCTCGACTGACTCTGCTGGGCCCCAGTCTGGACGAGCTCGATCGAGCCCGGACTCTGTTGCGGGCACGTTGGGCCAGACAGCTCGAGTCCATGGAGGGGAAGGGCTCCGCGCTTGCCGCGGCCGAGGCACTGCAAGATGTCTCGTTCCTGGACCGGGAATACGAGGCGCTGAATTCCGTCGGCCCCGACGAGGTTCGAGGCGCCGCTGCGATGTATCTCCAGCCCGACAATGTGTCCGCGGTTGTTTACCTGCCAGAGGATGCGGGCCCTGAGCTCACCGCTCCGGTGCTGGAGCGGGCGTTTGCGGTGACGGCGCTCCGGACGACGGCCCCACAGCCGCCGTCGCGGTCACTCAGGGCGCCGGCGGCAGCCACCCTCCCAACCGGACGCTGGCAGGCCGAGGTACTCCACACCCAGCTTCCGGCGGCCGATCTTCTGGTCCGGCGGAAAGCCGGCGTTCCGCTGGTCAGCCTCGGCATCTACGTGCCCAGGCTGGAATTCGATCCGGCGGGCCTTGCTGGTCTGGGGGCGTTGACGGTCCGGAGCTCGGTCCGCGGCGCGGGCGACCTCGACGCCGCGAGCCTGGCATTTGGGTTCGAACGGCTGGGGGGCACGCTGAGCGGTGCGGCGGCTTCAGACTGGCTCGGATTCAGCACGACGGTCCTGTCCCACCATCTCGCCGCCGCCGCCACGCTTCTCGATCTGGTGTTCAGCGCGCCCAGTTTGGCCACCGCCGACGTAACGACCGAGCGCGCCCTCATGGTCACCGAGGCGGAGCAGGTCACTGACGACATGTTCCGCTATCCCTTCCAGCTGGCATTTGCCGGGGCCTTCGGCGACGCGGGGTATGGACTGCCGGTGAGCGGCTTGCCTGAGACACTGGCCAGGATTTCACCGGCGGAGGTGCGTTCCTGGCACGCTCGCGCCTTTCTGGGTGTGCGTCCCGTGATCGTTGCGGTAGGCGATGTCGATCCGGAGGAGGCGAGTGCGCTCCTGGGGGGGGTGTTCAGAGATCGTGAGCCCCGACCGAGCCGTCCGTCTCTCGCGCCCCTCACCTGGGCGGGTGGGGAGGGAGAATCGTCGGTCCGGGTCGTCGTGCGTGAGAAGCAGCAGGCTGCCCTGGCCATGGCCTTCCCCGGCCCGGCCCGGCGGGACCCCGATCGCGCGGCTGCGGACGTCTGGGCGGCGGTGGCCAGCGGGCTGGGTGGCCGGATGTTCGAGGCCTTGCGGGACCGTCGGTCGTTGGCCTACACCGTCATGGCTTCGAGCTGGCAGCGGGGCCGGGCCGGGGCGCTGATCACCTATATCGCGACTTCTCCGGAACGGGAGGATGAAGCCCGCAAGGCGATGCTGGAGGAGCTGGATCGGTTTACCCGTGAACCGGTGAGTGAGGCCGAGCTGAAGCAGGCCGTGAGCTACCTGTCCGGTCAGGCAGAGGTCGGCCGGCAGAGTGGGGCTGCGCTAGCCGGCGAGATCCTGGAGGCCTGGGTCAACGGAAATGGGCTGATCGACCTGAATGACCCGGCGGCTGCCTACCGGGCTGTCGGCGCAGGGGACGTGCTGCGGGTCGTCCAGCAGTACTTGCAGCAGTCTCAGAGGGCCGAGGGAGTTGTTCGCGGGAGTGGGCTCAGCTCCCCAGTCGGCGGCTGATCACTTCGATCCCCTTGCCGACGTCAGCGGGAGCCCGGGCGATGATCTCGACCAGGCAAGCTCCCTCGGCCGGGGCACAGTGCAGTACGATGTGCCCCTCGAGACAGAGCAGAGCCACGGCAATTCCCCCCGCGCCCTCCCGAACAACGGGTGGGCCGAGCGACGGCATCCCCACTGCGCCGGCCGCGGCTACCACCAGGCCGGAGAGGGCATGGGTATCCCGCAACCGGGCCGGGTCAACCGAGGAGAACTCGAGCAGTTGGTGGTTGAAGGTGGCGCTCAC
>JBKJZM010000229.1:0-3328 GCA_046715295.1 Gemmatimonadales bacterium
GCAGGGTGAACGCCTTGGCGCCGGCATCCTGCATCCGAAGCGCGATGGACACGGGATCCCGGGAATCCTCGCTCCAGCCGCTGCGAGTCTTGACCGTCACCGGCAGGTGAGTGGCCCCGACGACCGCCCGAATGATTCGGTCCACCAGACCCATGTCCCGGAGACAACCCGATCCGCCATTTCGCTGGACGACCTTCTTCACTGGACAGCCGAAGTTGATGTCGATGAACTCGGGCTGGTAGTGCTCGGTAATCAGACATGCCGCCTCCGCCATCGCGTTGGGATCCGCACCAAAAATCTGGATTCCGATGGGCCGCTCGATGGGTTCGAACTCGGCACCCTCCAGGGTAGTCCTGATGCGACGCCGGATCGCCTCGGAGGACAGGAACTCGGACAGCACGATGTCCGCACCCATTCGCCGGCAGATCTGGCGAAACGGCGCCTCCGACACTCCCGCCATGGGGGCAAGGATGAGGGGGAACGGATGGGCTGATGGATAGGGCAACTGCATGGGGAGAAAATACTTGGCCGTCAGGAAGGTGGCAATGGAAGCAAGGTTGATGTAGCTTGTCGACCCATGCGACTCAAAGAGTTTCTCAGCCCCGACGCCATCGCGCTGTCTCTGCGCGGTGGGTCGAAGGACGAGATCCTGGCCGAGATGGTGAGTCTGCTACGGACCGACGAGCGCTCCGCGGGAACCCTGCTTCGGATACTGCAGCGGCGTGAGAACCTCGGCTCGACGGGGGTGGGCCGCGGGATCGCGATTCCGCATGGCCGGTCTCTGGTGGTGAGCCGGTTGCGACTCGCCTTTGGCCGCAAACCGGAGGGGATCGAGTTCCAGGCCATCGACGGCAAGCCGGTATTCAGCCTTTTCCTCATCATGGCCCCACCCCTCGAAATCTCGAATCAATACCTGCCCGTGCTGGGCAAGATTGCCCAGTTTGCCAAGGAGCCGGACGTCCCCGATCGGCTGGGCAGCATCAAGTCATCGGACGAGTTCTTTCGTCTCCTGGAGGAGAAGGGAGTGTAGGAAGTGTAAGAGGTCAAGGGTAAGACGTCAGAGGGAGGGAGGGGGCCTCCGTGGTACTTACCCAAGGATTCTTCGCGCCGCTAAGAACGGCAGCCATTGCTGTCGTTCTGATCACAAACCCTGCACTCCTGACGGGCCAGACCGCTCGCGGCCCTACCACGTTCGATCGTCTCCGCGACTCGCTTGCCACCACCTCCGATACGAACGCCCTTAGATCCCTCCTTCGGTCGCTGAGTCGTTCGGATCACGTCAGCGCCGGGCTAGTCGGGTTGCGGCTCGGCGAGTTACAGGCGGACCCGGACTACAGCGAGGCGTTGTCGAGCTTTCGGCGAGCGGCCCCGCGTACCGCGGGCCGGCCCGAGCCCTGGTACGGCCTGGCGCTCGCGGAGGCGGGACGATCCCGCTGGGAAATGCAGAATCGGCTGAACCTCGGTAGCCGGGTGGGGCTCAGGGCCCTGGAACGGTCGGCAACGAATTACGTGCGAGCCCTCGAAGGCGACGCCGGTTTCGTTCCCGCCGCCCTGGGTCTGGCGCAGGTCGAGCTGGCCCTGTTGGACACCGCCCGTCTGAGCAACGCTCGGGATGTGCTGCGCCGGGCAGCGGGCGCCGCGACCCCGACAGCTCCCGACCTGCTGCTGGCCTTGGGCCGAGTGGAGCGGGCCGCGGGCTCGTTAGACTCCGCCCTCATCGCGTTCGAGCGCTACCTTGTGATCGGTTCGAATCGAGCGGTCGGTCTGCTCGAGCTGGCCCGCACCCGCCTGGCGTTGGGGCGGGCCGACGGCGAGGCAGCGTACTATGACGGTGCGGCCCTGGATGACCCCGCGGCGAATGCCGGATACGTCGCGGACCTTCAGCTGGTGGCCGCCGACTCCGTCACCAGAGAGCTCGATGGGCTGCGGGGACGGGCGCGCGCCGCCTACCTCCACCGCTTCTGGACCGACCGCGATCATCTGGAGCTTCGACCCGAAGGCGAGCGACTCCGAGAGCATTACCGCAGAGTTCTGTTCGCACGCACCCGTTTTCCTCTGACCATCAGCCGCCGGTTTTACGGCCGCCTGGACGCCTACCGGTCGGGCAACACCGAGGTCGACGATCGCGGAGTGATCTACATCCGGCATGGCGCCCCTGCTGAGCGCCTTCGGCCCTTCGTGTTCGGGGCCATGCCCAACGAGTCCTGGCGCTACAGCCGCGCGGAAGGAGACCTGCTGTTCCATTTCAGCAGCGGGTACGACGGAAACGGCGGCGGTGATCTATACGACTATCGGCTGGTTCAGAGCGTGCTGGACGTGCGTGGTGCTGCTGATGCACCGAGAGATCAACTGATCCTCTCCCGCCAGTCACTTTCGCCGCTCTACAGCCGGATGCTGAACTGGGGCAGGTTCGGCTCAGCCAATGCGCGGGCACGGGAACGAAACATTGGAGCCGTCAGCATCGCCGTCGGCACGACCACCGTTAGTTACGAGCTCCAGTTCGCTCGCAGGCTTGCCGCGGTAGCCGACCTGGTCGCCGTGGGCCGGGGGCCGGCAGGCAGCTTGGCTCATTTCGTTTTTGGCATCGCCGCACCCGGTACAACGGGCCGACCTGTGGCCGGAGGGATAGAGTTCCCCGTTCGAGTCCGCCTGGTCGCCCTGGATCGACGGGAGCGGGCAATCGCCACCCTGGACACCACCGTCGTGCTCCGGCGCCAGCAACGCCTTGCCCGGGGCGAATGGCTGGTGGGACGGGTCGAGCTGAGCCTGCCGCCGGGGCGTTGGCGCTACCGAGCGGCACTGCAGCAGGGCGACAGTGCCGGCGTAGTGTTTCCGCTGGATTCGGTGCGGGTGGGCAATTCAGACGGAGCATTTCTGGAGGTCAGCGACATCGCACTCGGCTCGCCGGGTCGGGCGGTCTCGTGGATCACCGACGTTGCAGACACCGTACTCCTGGCACCCTCCTCGCTATTCAGGAAGGGCTCGGACGTCGAGCTTTACATCGAGGCGAGAGGGGCAGTGCCTGGACAGGTGTATCGCCATGACATCACGGTCCTTCGTGCCGGGGGCCGCCGCCCGGACAGGAAGCCGCCCCTGGTGACGCTTTCGTTCGACGAAGAGTCGGCGGATTCAGTCATCAGGTCTCATCGGACGATGCGGCTGGGGCGACTGAAGGAGGGCGGCTATTTGATGGAGGTGAAAATCACTGCGCCGGATGGCAGGTCGCAGATTCGGCGTCGACCGATACGCCTCATTGATCGCTGATCCTCCTACTCCCACTCGATCGTCGCCGGCGGTTTCGAGCTCACGTCGTACACCACCCGATTGA
>JBKJZM010000230.1:0-2863 GCA_046715295.1 Gemmatimonadales bacterium
CCGCGCAGGCCGGACGCCCTACCCTGCCTTCCAACTTGACAGCCGTACGCGCTGCGCTCGAAAAGTACCGGGATCCCATTGTGGCAGTCCGCGAAGGCTACTTCTCGACGCTCGGATGCGTGGACTACCCGGAGGGCGGAGGTGGAATGGACCAGATGCCGTACAAGCCCGGTGGCATGGGAGTGCACTTCCTCAACCCCGCGCTGATCGGCCCGAAGCTCGACTCGCTGAAACCGCAGGTGTTGATTTATGAACCCGTCGGGAATCGGCTGCAGCTCGTCGCGGCGGAGTGGTTCATGCCGACCGCAGTCTCGAAGGAAGCCCCGACGATTTTCGGGAAAAAGCTGGACGGGCCGATGGAGGGACACGCCCCGGTCTTGCCGGTCGAGCTACATCACTGGGACCTGCACGTGTGGCTGTGGAAGGACAACCCGAATGGCTTGATGCACTCGACCAATTCGACAATCAAGTGCCCAGACGGTCCCTACACCTTCCACGAAAAAGCTGTGAAGATGGTGAAGCATTAGCGAATCGCACCGTGACGGCCGCGGCGCGGGTTCGCCGCGGCCTTGGCAGTGCGAAACGCGACGATCGTGCGCCTAACGAGGAGGTGCTTTCCCCGCCAGCAGTCTACCGGGAGTGGTTCGATCAGATAACACGGTGTTCCCGTGAGTCCGCCGACTCCGACCGGATTGTGTGGGTTATGGCGGATCTCGACGGCCCAACGCCAGGAGCTGGGAAGGGCGACCATGATCTGGATTGATCAGGACTACCTGACCCAGCGGTATGTGGTGGCTCACGAGGAGCTGCACTTTATCCTCAACGGAGACCCCAGGCACAAGCGGCCGGAATGGAGGCAATGCTTCCTGACCTGACAGCCTCATAGGATCTCGACGGAGCCCGGGGCCAGGATCGCCCGGGCTTTCGCGCCCCCGCCAGCCACCCCCCACTACCACCCAAGCGCACCATCGCACTACTTTTCCCGTGCGTCCCTTTTCGGAGAAACATGGCCAAAACGGGGCGATATGTTACCAGGAAATGTTACCACGCCAACGCAAGGCCAACCATGGCAACGAGCTATCTACCGTGAGGAGGTGATCCATTGTCTACAGCGTCAAGGGTCGCCTGCGGCCACTAGTAAGCGCTGCAAGCTGAAACCCAGGCGACACTTCGAACCTGGGGGGCCGCCATAAGGCGGCCCCTTTTTCGTGTTACCTCCCAATAGTATGCCGTCCTCCATCGTGAGCCACTGGCGCGTTGCCCGAGAGCCGCGATACAGCCTCACCTTCGTGCTGCCCCTGCTGGTGGTATACGAGCTGCTTGCTTTTTCTCTCTCCCAGGATGAAGTAGCCGGCGTCCGCAACGGAGCGGACGTGCTGCTCAAAAGCCTCTTTCTGGCGATGGGTGGCCGTGAAGGCCTGGTCATGTTCGGGGCGCTGCTGGTTGGTGGAGGCGCGTGGCTCGTATGGCGGGACTACCGCAGGTGGAGGACACTGGAGCTCCGCGTGTTCGGGCTGATGGCGGCGGAGTCGGTGGTGTACGCGCTGGCTTTCGGTGTGGTTGCAAGTACTCTGACCGCGCTCCTGCTTCCTCGTCTCTCTATCACCCTTTCGGTCGGCGCGGTGGACAGCTGGAGCTTGCCGACCCAGCTCATGATCTCGCTCGGCGCCGGCGTCTACGAAGAGCTGCTCTTTCGAGTGATCCTGGTGTCGGGTCTGGCCGGGATCGCCCGGAGGGCCTTTGGCTGGCGCGCCACCAGCGCGGGCCTCTTTGCGGTGGGCGTCGGGGCGCTAATCTTCTCGGCCTTCCACTACATAGGGCCCTACGGAGACCGGCTCGAGCTTGGCTCGTTCACATTTCGAGCGGTGGCAGGAGCGCTATTCAGCGGCCTCTACTTGTTGCGTGGTTTCGGCATCACGGCGTGGACCCACGCGCTGTACGATGTGTTCCTGGCAGTGTAGGCGGGCGGTAAGGCCTCCCCCTCGTCCGCCTCTACACGCCCGCCGCTTACCTTCCGCCCGTCTTTCCCGCATACACCGAGTCCAGTACCCGTTTGAACACGCCGACCGGCACCGCACCCTCCATCAACCCGCCCTCGATGTAGAACGTCGGCGTGCTGGTTGCTCCGGAACGTTGGGAGCCTTCAGCCTCCGCCTTCAGGGCCTCCCGGGTCTCGGGCGCCTGGAGGCAGGCCAGCAGGGTCTTCTTCGACAGGCCGGCAGAATCGGCGAGGGAGACGAAGAACGGACCCGCCTCCTTCAGCGGCGCCCAGGTTTCCTGGTGCTGAAACAGCAGGTCGTGAATTCGCCAGAAGCCCTTCTGCTGTGCAGCGCAGAGAGCGAGCTCCCCGGCCGCGGCCGCGTGGCCGTGCACGCTGGTGAGGGGAAAGTTGATGAATACCCAGCGAACCTTGCCGGGTCTGATGTATCTGCGCTCGATTTCGGGGAAGGTTTCTTCCGCGAATTTCTTGCAGTAGGGACACTGGAAGTCGGACATCTCGTACACCGTCACCGGCGCGGTGGGCGACCCCTTGCTGCGGGTGGCCAGCGGGTTGTCGGCCGACTGGGCCGCCAGAGGCAGGGGACTCAGCACCAGGGCAAGCCCGGCCCATGTCATCCTAAGGGAGCGAAGCGCTTTCATGTCTTCCTCAATATCGCGGTCGCCGCTGTCCGCTGCGGCTGGAGAGCAGAATGGTGTCGTCGGTGGCCGGGATGTTCCAGTACCATTGCGAGTTGGGATCCCTGGTGTCCCAGGCCCGCGCGTGGATCCACCAGGTGCCGGGGGCCAGGGTGAAGTGGGCCCAGCCGGTGGCGTCGGTGGTATCGGTTACCGGCTCACGCCGCCGGGCTTTGGCCAGGCTCTC
>JBKJZM010000231.1:0-13855 GCA_046715295.1 Gemmatimonadales bacterium
GATTCCCGGGTGGCTTGGGTGGCTCGCACCCCGGAGCAGACGTTTCGGCCGGTCGCCAGGATCGGCGGAAAATCGGCGTGGTACTACGGCAACCGACTCTGGCGCCTACGTGGTGCTCTTGACTGGCTCGCGGGTGGGCCTGGAATGCGGCGGGGCCGACGCCACCCTGAGATCCTCGTGCCGGGCGACACCCTGGACTTCTGGCGAGTCGAAGCCGTAGAACCTGGCCACCTTCTGCGCTTGGCGGCGGAGATGCGGCTGCCCGGACGAGCCTGGCTCCAGTTCGAGGTGACCGGCGAAGGCGGCGGAAGCCTGATCCGCCAGACCGCGCCCTTTGACCCGGTAGGCCTGGACGGCCTGATCTACTGGTATGCGCTCTGGTTCATCCATCAGCTGGTCTTCGCTGGAATGCTTCGCAGCCTGGTTCGGGAGGCCGAGGCCGGGGGGCCGCTGGAGCAGTGAGGGAATGATCGACGATCTCCGCATCCACGCCGCCCGGGAGTCCCGGCCTCGGACCGACGGCGAGCTGGTCCTCTACTGGATGCAGACCACCCAGCGGGTCCAGCACAACTTCGCGCTCGAGTTTGCCATAGAACAGGCCAACCAGCTCCGGGTACCGGTGCTGGTGTATCACGGCCTGCGCCACGATTACCCCTGGGCCAGCGACCGGATTCACACCTTCATCCTCGAGACGGTCGTGGATCTGTACCGCGATTTCGAGGCTCGGGGAATCCAGTATGCCTTCTACCTGGAGCGCACCGGTGACGCCGCCGAGGCTCGGCGCGGAGCCGGGAAGCCATCCCCTCTGGTGGAACTGGCAAAGCGCGCGGCGCTGGTGGCGACCGACTTCTTTCCTACTTTCATCGTCCCGCGCCAGATCAAGGCGCTCCGCGCCAAGGTCGAGACTCCGGTCGTAGCGGTGGATTCGTCTACCGTCGTCCCGATGAAATGGTTCGACCGGGAGCACGCAACCGCCGCCGGGTTTCGGCCGAGACTTCTGGCCGCGCTCCCGCAGTTTCTGCGGCAATTCGAGGTCACGGAGCCCGCGGTTCGCCACCGGGTGGAACTTCCCTTCGAGCCGGTCCACCCCACTCCCCACGACATTCGGGCATTGGTGGCCTCCTGTGCCATAGACCACACCGTGCCGCCGGCACGAGCCCTCCGCGGTGGATCGGGGGCGGCAGGAAAGCGGCTGGATTATTTCGTGGAGAGTGGGCTGCCCCGCTACGAAGAAGACCGGAGTGATCCCAATGAAGACGCCACCAGCATGCTGTCGCCCTACCTGCACTTTGGGAACATTGCCCCTCAGGAGGTGCTGCTCCGAGCCCGGGAGGCGGGGCCACCAAGCCAGTTCGCCAAGTTCCAGGATGAGCTCCTCACCTGGCGAGAGATCTCATACAACTTCGTGTACCACAACAAGCGTCACCGTACGGTCGAGGCCATCCCCGCATGGGCGCGAGAAGAGCTTCGAAAGGGTGAGTCCGACCCTCGCCCGGCGCTCTACTCCGAGCAGGAAATGGAGCGCGCGCAAACCGGCGACGAGCTCTGGAACGCGGCCCAGCGGGCGTACCTGGTGGATGGCTGGATGCACAACTCGTTGCGTATGCTCTGGGGGAAGGCGGTGTTGCAGTGGACCCCGAACGCCCAGGAGGCGCTCAGGGTCATAGAGCACTTCAACAACAAGTACTCGCTCGACGGCCGCGATCCCAACAGCTACGGTGGGATTCACTGGATCTTCGGCAAATTCGACCGGCCGTTTTACCGGCGCCCGATCTACGGGACGGTGCGCTACCAGTCGCTCAAGGCCGCGGAGAAGAAGTTCGACGTGGCGAAGTATGTGAGCCGGCATTCGGCCGCCGTGTCTGACAGCCGGTCACCGTAGTCCCGCAAGCACTCCTTCGATGCGCTTCTTGTTGTCCGGGTCCTTGGTGAGCGCCAGGGCCCTGGAGTAGTTGGCTATTGCCTGGCGCTTGTCGCCCTTGAGCGCGTACGCCTCGCCTAGACTGTCGTATGTGTTCCACGAGCGCGGGTAGTCCTTCACGTTTTTCCGGAACACCTCGATCGCCTCGTCGACCTTGCGCTGACCCAGCAGTTGGTATCCGTAGACATTCATGTCGGCCTCGGTGGCGACCAGCAGCGCATTCCGGCGGACGCTGTCGGCCGCGACACGGTCCCCACGCTTCTCGATTATCGCTGCCTTGGTGCGGAGGTTGGTGAAGTTTTCGTTGAGGCCGATCGAGCGGTCGGCCCACACCAGCGCCTCGTCGAGATTGACCTCGTTGTTGAGGCTCCACCTCGCCGCCTGATTCCAGGGCTGCCAGAAGAAGCGGCCCAACCCACGGAGCTGCTGCCGGATGCTGTCGGTCACAACAGCCTTGGTGTTCACCCTGATGGTGAACGGGACGGCGAGCTTTTCCCAGCGGAGGGTGGTCACGACGGAGTCTTCGGTCGGGTTATCGAGAGTGTAAGCCAGCCGCTCGTGGAACTCAGCCGGCCGGGGCGTCACCGTCAGCCGCACCGCGTCCTCAGCGGGATCGTAGCTGAAGCTGCCCCACGCACTCGCCTGGCGGCTGAGGATCACGGTCCATTGCTGGGCTGTGGGGATCATGTGCAGCCCATAGCGTCCGGCGGAAAGCTGCTTCCCTTCGATGGTGACCGGAGAGCTGAAACCGATCACCGTGTTCACGTTGGCTCCGGCGCGCCAGACCGAATCGTAGGGCACCAAACCACCCCAGATCTTCCGGCCGCCTACCCCCGGCCGGCCGTAGTCGATGGATATCTCGGTGAGCCCAACGGTCTGGGACACGCTTGCGCGCGGGCTCTGATCGGGAAGGATCAGGGGTGGGTCCTGGGCGGCGACGGACCGGGTGAACAACGCGGCGGCAACGAGTAATCCCGCGGCGCAACGGATCAGGTAAGGCATGGGAATTCCGGCTGGAGGTTGGTTTCCGACTCTACGCATCCGGCACTCTCGGTGTGTCAGGACGCCGTTATATTTAGGCGATGCCGCTGTCCGCCTTCCACCCCGTCGTCGCCCGCTGGTTCGAGCAGAAGTTCGGCGAGCCCACCCCCCCACAGCGCCTCGGCTGGGATGCTATCCGGCAGGGACGCGACACGCTCATCGCCGCCCCCACCGGCTCGGGAAAGACACTGGCCGCCTTTCTCGAGGAATTAGACCGCCTCTTCCGTGAGGGGCTGGAGAAACCGCTCCCCGATGAGACGCGGGTGGTCTACGTCTCACCCCTCAAGGCGCTGAGCGCCGATATCCATCTCAACCTAGCCGAGCCCCGCCGAGAGATCCGAAGGCTGGCCGAAGAGATGGGCCTCGAGGCGCCCAGGATCACCGCGGCCATTCGCTCGGGAGACACCCCGCAGAGCGAGCGGGCGGCCATGCTCCGGAAGCCGCCCCACATCCTGGTCACCACCCCCGAGTCGCTCTACCTGATGCTCACGGCGCAGCGCAGCCGGGAGATGCTCCGTACCGTCCGCACCGTCATCGTCGATGAGATCCACGCGGTGCTCGAGTCCCGCCGCGGCGCCCACCTGTCGTTGACCCTGGAGCGCCTGGCGCACGTGGCCCAGCAGCCGGTGCAGCGGATCGGCCTCTCGGCGACGATGGAGCCGATCGAGGAGGTGGGGAAGTGGCTCGTCGGCGGGGCAGCGGGGCAGCCCCGCAATCATAAATCAGGGCCACCGCCGCACGCTCGACCTGGCTTTGGAGATGCCCGGTTCTCCCCTGGAGGCCGTCATGGCGGGCGAGGTCTGGGACGAGGTCTATGATCGGCTGGCAGAGCTGATCCGGGCCCATAAGACAACGCTGGTGTTCGTGAACACCCGCCGGCTGGCGGAGCGGGTGTCTCGCCACCTGGCCGAGCGGGTGGGAGAGGAGGCAGTGACGGCGCACCACGGCAGCCTCTCCAAGGAGACCCGGCTCGACGCCGAGGAGCGGCTCAAGGGCGGGAAGCTCAAGGCGCTGGTGGCCACGGCTTCGCTCGAGCTGGGGATCGACATCGGCCACGTCGATCTGGTAGCCCAGCTGGGGACCCCGCGTCGGATTTCCACTTTCCTCCAGCGGGTGGGCCGCTCGGGCCACACGGTGCATGGTACGCCGAAGGGACGGCTCTTTCCGCTTACCCGCGACGAGCTGGTCGAGTGCACCGCGCTGCTCCGGTCGGTTGGACAGGGACAACTTGACCGGCTGATCATCCGCGACAAGCCGCTGGATGTGCTGGCCCAGCAGATCGTGGCCGAGTCAGCCGGAGAGGACTGGGACCTGGACGATCTATTTCAGCTGGTCCACCGGGCATACCCCTACCGCGACCTGGCGCGTAGTGAGTTTGACGAGGTGGTTCACATGCTGGCGCAGGGGTTCTCCACCAGCCGGGGCCGCCGGGGTGCCTTGCTCCATCACGACACGGTCAATGGCAGGATCAAGGGCCGGAGGGGCGCGCGCATGCTGGCGATCACCTCAGGCGGGGCCATTCCCGATAACGCCGATTACCGGGTGATCCTCGAGCCCGAGAACACCTTTATCGGCACCGTGAACGAGGACTTCGCGGTGGAGAGCCTCCAGGGCGACATCTTCCAGCTGGGCAACATGTCCTGGCGGATCCTGCGGGTGCAGCAAGGCACCGTCCGGGTAGAAGATGCCCGGGGCCAGCCTCCCAGCATTCCGTTCTGGCTGGGCGAGGCTCCGGCGCGGAGCAACGAGCTCTCGGCGGCAGTAGCGGAGCTGCGGGGTGAGGTGGAGAAGCGGCTGGGCAATCGGGAGCAGGCGACTGAGTGGGTGGCATCGGTCCTGGCCGGTGACTGTCATCCTGAGGAAGCGAAGCGACCGAAGGATCGCGTGGGTGACGGAGCGATCCTTCGCTTCGCTCAGGATGACAAGGCGGCCGCGCACCAGCTAGTGGAATACCTCGCCGAATCCAAGCGCCTCCTCGGCACGCTTCCGACCCAGGACACCCTCGTCGCCGAGCGGTTCTTCGACGAGGCCGGCGGCATGCAGCTCGTCATCCACTCTCCGTTCGGGAGCCGGGTGAACCGGGCCTGGGGTCTGGCGCTCCGCAAGCGCTTCTGCCGCCAGTTCAACTTCGAGCTGCAGGCCGCCGCCACCGAGGACGCGCTGCTGCTGTCGCTGGGCCCGCAGCACTCCTTCCCGCTCGACACGGTCTTCAAGTTCCTGCATCCGGACTCGGTGGAAGACATCCTGGTGCAGGCCCTGCTCGATGCGCCCATGTTCGGCACCCACTGGCGGTGGAACGCCACCATCGCCCTTGCCATTGCCCGGAGCCGGGGCGGCCGGAAGACGCCGCCGCAGATCCAGCGGATGCAGTCCGAGGATCTCCTCGCCGCGGCATTCCCCGACGCGGCCGCGTGCCTGGAAAATATTCCAGGCGACCGGCAGATCCCGAATCACCCGCTGGTACGGCAGACGATCGACGATTGCCTGCACGAGATCATGGATCTCGATCTGCTCACCGGGCTGCTCCACCGGATCCATGCGGGGGAGATCAATGTCATCGCGCGGGATCTCCCCGAGCCTTCGCCGCTGGCACACGAGATCCTCAACGCCCGGCCGTACGCCTTCCTGGACGACGCGCCGGCAGAGGAGCGCCGGACGCTAGCGGTCTATACCCGCCGCGCCTTCGAGCCCTCCTCGGCCGACGACCTGGGCGCGCTCGACCCGGCCGCCATCGAGCGGGTGCGGGACGAAGCCTGGCCCGACGTGCGGGACGCGGACGAGCTGCACGATGCGTTGCTCACCTCAGGGTTCCTGACCGAGATCGAGGGGCTGTCGGGCCGGGAAGGCCAGTCGTGGAACGGCTACTGGCGGGAGCTGCTGGATGCCGAACGGGCGAATCGAGTGGAGGTCGGGATCGGTCATGCGATCTGGGTAGCCGCCGAGCGGCTGCCGGAAGTGAGGGCGGTGGGACAGCGGGATGAAGCAGCCATTCGGGAGCTCTTCCGGGGAAGGCTCGGCATCGTTGGCCCAACCACCGCCGCCCAGCTGGCGGCCACGCTGAACGTCACTGAGTCCGACGCGGCCATCGCGTTGGCTGCCCTCGAGGGGGAGGGGGTGGTCCTGCGCGGCGGGTTTACCCCCGAAACCGACACGCTCGAGTGGTGTGACCGCCGCCTGCTCGCCCGGATCCACCGCTACACCCTCCACCGGCTCCGGGCCGAGATCGAGCCGGTGAGTGCGGCGGACTTCATGCGGTTCCTGTTCGCATGGCAGCGGGTCGATCCGGACCACCGAGCGGCAGGTCTCGAGGGATTGGCTACGGTCATCGCGCAGCTGGATGGCTTCGAGCTTCCCGCCGCCGCGTGGGAAAGCGACGTGCTCGCGGCTCGGGTAAGCGAGTACGACCCGATGCTGCTGGACACGCTGTGCAGGATGGGTCGGGTGGCGTGGGGCAGGATGTCAGCGGGACAGCGGGGCGGGAGCCCTCTGGGCACGCGGGCAGCGTGGCCGATCCGGTCAACTCCGATCTCCTTGTTCCTTCGGGAGCATGCCGATCAATGGCTCGCCGAGAAGAACGGGGGAGACTACGACCTCTCGAGCTACGCCGCTGCGGTCAGAGACGTCCTGCAGCAGCGCGGGGCCTTGTTCTTTCATGAGCTGGCCACGATGACGGGGCTGCTGCCGACTCAGGTGGAGCAAGGCCTGGCCGAGCTGGCGGGAGTGGGGCTGGTCAGCTCCGACAGCTTTGCCGGATTGCGCGCCTTGATCACCCCGTCGAGCAAGAGGAAGCCGTTGAGCGGAGCCAAGCGGCGGCATCGCACCGCTCCGGGGGGGATCGAGACCGCGGGAAGGTGGTCGCTCCTGGGCGGAACGGCGGCAGGGCGGAACGGCGCTACGGCGCCCGAGCTCTACGCTCGCACCTTTCTGCGCCGCTACGGCGTCGTCTTCAAGCGCCTCCTGGCCCGGGAAACCGGTGCCCCGCCCTGGCGGGAGCTGCTCATGGTCTTTCGCCGGCTCGAGGCCAGAGGTGAGATCCGTGGCGGCCGTTTCGTTTCCGGCATGTCGGGCGAGCAGTTTGCCCTGTCCGAAGCGGTGGGGCAGCTTCGCGCGATCCGCCGGCTCGCGGGCGGCGGGGCGCTCGTGGCGGTCGGAGCGGCGGACCCGCTCAACCTCACCGGTATCATCACCCCGGGAGAGCGAGTTCCGGGTGTAACGCGAAATCGCATCCTGTACCGGGACGGTGTGCCGGTGCTGGCGCTGGAGGCCGGAGAGGCCAAGCCGATCGGGTCCGAGGAGCCGCCCACGCCGGAGATGACCCAGGCGCTGGTCCGGAAGTCGATCGGTCCCGCGCTCCGGGCCCGCCTGGCCATGTCCGGCGCGTTCGCGGCCTCGCTGCCGATGGAGAGGAGACCGAGGAGAAGGCGCTCGCGGGCGCAGCCTCCCGTTACTTGACCCTGCCTTCTTCCGGGCGTACATCAGCAGATGAGCATTCACTGGCTCTACGCCTACAGCGACCTGGCCCTTCTGCTGATGCGGCTCTTGGTAGGTCTGGTATTCGTCTCCAGCGGGTGGAAGCACACCACGAATCCGGTCGAACGGGCCGAGAGCATCGGAATGAGCCCCGGCTTCACGCGCTTCATTGGCATCGCCGAGCTGGCTGGTGGCGCGGGAGTGGCGCTCGGAGTTTTGACTCAATTCGCCGCCCTGGGCCTGGTCCTGGTCATGTTCGGCGCCATCTTCAAGAAGATCGCCGTCTGGCACACCGGTTTCTGGGGCAAGCACGGCGATGGCTGGCACTACGACCTCATGTTCGTCGTCATGTGTCTGGTGATCGCGACCACTGGCGGGGGACGGTATGTGGTATGGGGCTGAGGCTTAAAGGGCTATTGGCTATTGGAGATCCATATGACGCGGACCGATACCTGGGAAATCCCCCAGATGCTGCTGGCCGAGCTGGAGCAGGAAGCGCAGACCACCCGTCGAGTCCTGCAACGGGTCCCGGGAGATAAGCTCTCCTGGAGGCCGCACCCGAAATCGTCTTCCCTGGGGCAGCTCGCCCTTCATGTCGCCATCATACCGAGCCTGGGAATGCATGTCCTGGGGCCTGATGTGTTGGAGGCGCCGGAGTTCGTGCAGCCGGAGCCTCGCACGGCGGCCGAGCTGCTCCCCACGCTGGAGGAGAGTCTCGCCTCGGCTCGCCGGTTCCTTTCTGAGCTGACCCCTGAGCGGGCCGAGGGCGTGTGGCGGCTGGTGAGCGGGGGGCGGGAGCTGATCGCCGCACCGCGCATGACAATGGTCCGAACGTTGATGTTCAATCACTGGTATCACCACCGCGGATCGCTGATGGTGTATCTCAGGTTGCTGGACGTGCCGCTCCCGTCGGTCTACGGGCCGACCGCGGACGAAAAGGCGTTTGGATAGAAGAGGCTATTGGCCCCATTTCCCCTTTCGGAGGTCTACCATGCGCCACCTCGCCATTACCGTAGTCGGCGTCATGCTCACTGCCCTGCTCGGCTGCGGAGACCGCAAGAGCAACGAAACCGGCGGCGTGAGCGATACCTCGATGACCGTCACCACCCCACCCGCCTCGGACGCGCCCATCGAGGCGCGCGACTTCGCCTTCGAGGAACGTCAGGGCTACACCGAATCGATTCGCAGCCAGCTCGCCGACCTCGACGGCCAGATCGAGCAGCTCGCGGCCGAGGCCAAGTCCAAGGGCGGCGCGGTGAGCGACCGGGCCCTGGAGCGGATCCGGACCGCGCGGAAGGCGGCGGATCGCAACCTGAGCCGTATCGCCACCGCCACGGCCGACACCTGGGATAAGGTCAAGCTCGACACCAACAGGTCGGTTGAGACCGTGGCCGAGGCGGTTGAAGGCGCCATGCCGAAGTGACACTGCGATTAATGACACTAGTTGCTCTTGCCGGCTCAGTCCTGACCCTGGGGGCGGGCCTCGGAACACCAACCGCGCTCGCCGCCCAGGTCCCTATAAAAGAGTGGCCGGTCCCATACACTGATTCCCGCCCACGCGATCCCTACACCGACGCCCAGAACCGGGTGTGGTTCGTAGGCCAGACGGGGAACTACCTCGCCTACCTGGAGCCGGAGAGCGGGACGTTCCAGCGGTACGAGCTGGAGGCCGGCGCACTGCCGCACAATCTCATCGTGGATCAGAAGGGGATGGTCTGGTACGCGGGCAACGGGAACGGCCACATCGGGAAACTCGATCCGGCGACGGGTAGGATCACCCGGTATCCCATGCCTAACCCGGAAGTCCGCGACCCGCATACGCTGGTCTTCGACGGCAAGGGCGACATCTGGTTCACCGCGCAGACCTCGAACTTCGTCGGGCGGCTCCGTCCCGGCAGCGGCAAGATCGACCTGATCGAAGTCGCCACGCCAAACGCGCGGCCGTACGGAATCGAGATCGACTCCAAGGGCCGCCCCTGGTTCAACGAGTTCGGCAACGAGAAGATCGCCATGGTCGATCCGGTCACCATGAAGATCCGGGAGCACCCGCTGCCGAGCGACCGGAGCCGGACCCGCCGGCTCGCCATCACGTCCGACGACCGGATCTGGTATGTGGACTACAGCCGGGGATACCTGGGCCGATTCGACCCCAAGGCCGGCCAGTTCAAGGAGTGGGCGCTGCCGGGTGGGACCGGTGCGCTGCCGTACGCGATGGAGGTGGACAGCCGCGACCGGCTCTGGATGGTGGAGACCGGCTCGCAGCCCAACCGGCTGGTAGGATTCGATCCCAAAACCGAGAAGTTCTTCGGGCTCACACCGATCCCCAGCGGCGGCGGCACCGTGCGGCACATGATGTACGACGAGCGCAGCGGGCAGATCTGGTTCGGCACGGACAACAACACGATCGGTCGCGCGCAGGTGACAGAGGCACTCTGGTCGATCCTTCGCTGGCGCGCAGGATGACAGTTGCTCCATCTCGGGCGCATTCAACCTTCTCGCGCCCAACTGTACCGTCTGAGCCTCGGGCAGCTCCTCGCCTGAAATCCCCAGGTCCCGAAATCTCCGGGCCGAGACCAGCACCCTGCCCTCGAGCGAGCCGATCGCGTTGTTGTAGCTGTCCACCGCTCGCACCAGCGCCTTCCGCATGTCCTCGAAATGCTCCGCCATGTTGCCCAGCCGCTCGTACAGCTCGCGACCCAGCTTGCTGATGTCCTGGGCGTTCCGGGCGATGCTCTCCTGCCGCCAGCCGTAGGCGATGGCACGCAGCAGCGCGATCAGCGTCGTTGGACTGGCCGGTATCACCTGCTCGCCGACACCAAATTCGATGAGCGAGGGATCGTACTGACAGGCGGCGCTGAAAAAGGTCTCCCCGGGGAGGAACATGACCACGAAGTCGGGTGCCGGCTGGAACTGATTCCAGTACGCCTTGCCGCCCAGCTTCACCATGTGGTCGCGGACCTGGCGAGCGTGCTTCTTCAGCAGGAGATCGCGGGCACCGTCCTCGCAGTTGCTTTCGGACGCATCGAGATAGGCGGCCAGGGGCGACTTGGCGTCGACCACGATGGTCTTGTCTCCCGGTAGACGAATGATCAGGTCGGGCTGCAGCCGCCCGTCCTCGGACTCGACCCTGGCCTGCTCCACGAAGTCGCAGTAGGCGAGCATGCCGGCCATCTCGACCACCCGGCGGAGCTGGATCTCGCCCCACCGGCCCCGCACCTGCGGCGCCCGCAGCGCCTTAACCAGGTTCCCGGTCTCGGCCTGAAGCGCCTGTTGAGTCCGCGCCATCGATTTCACCTGCTCCAGCAGGCCCGAGTAGCTGGCGATCCGGTCCTTCTCCACCTGGTGGAGCTTGCCGTCCACCCGGACCAGCGCGTCGTGGATAGGGCGGACCAGGTCGTCCACCGCCTTCTGCCGCTTCTCCAGGTCCGATGAGGCCGATACCTGAAATTCGCCCAGCTTGGTCTGCGCCAGCGCCAGGAAGGACTGGTTGTTCTGCCGCAGGGCTTCCGCCGACAGCGAGGCGAACGCGTCACGGGCAGCGCGGGTGAGGGAGGCGAGCCAAACGATCAAGCCGCCGGCGGCGGCTCCTATGGCGATTCCGAGCAGCAGCATGGGGATGTTCATGGAATTTCCGGGAGACGGGAGGGGGTGCGGTAGAAGATAAGGCGGTCCGGTCCTGTCGCGCACTCGCAGATCCGGAGGTACGTTAGCGGGCGACCTTCCTCACCATTCCGCCATCTGGAGGCACAATGGTCAGCCTTGGCTCACTCTGGCTCCCGATCCTGGTCTCCGCCGTACTGGTCTTCATCGTCAGCGCCATCATTCACATGGTGCTCAAGTACCACAACAGCGACTACACCAGGCTCCCCAATGAGGACGCGGTGCGCGCCGCCATCAGGGCCGGCAATCCCTCGCCGGCGCAGTACGTCATCCCCTACTGCAGCGACATGAAGGACATGGATAAGCCGGAGATGAAGCAGAAGTATGCCGAGGGGCCGGTTGCCGTCATGAACCTGATGCGTGCCGCCAAGCCCAACATGGGCACGTATCTGGCCCAGTGGTTCGTGTTCCTTCTCTGCGTGTCGTTTTTCATCGCCTACGTCACGGCGCACACGATTCCGGCGGGAACAGCGTATCTCGAGGTTTTCCGCGTGGTGGGGGCAGTGGGATTTCTGGTCTATGGAATAGGGCAGATGCCGGAGTCGATCTGGATGGGAAGGCCATGGAGGGTGACCTGGAAAAACGTACTGGACGGGTTGGTGTACGGGCTGGTGACGGCAGGCACGTTCGGATGGTTGTGGCCACGGTGAAGCGGGCGGCACCAGCGAAGGATGACAGAGTCGGCTAGTCCTGCTTGACCGGCTCGCGCCGCTCGGTCAGCAGCCGCTCGGTAAAGTCGAGCCGTTCCTCGAGCTGGCTCAGCCGGGTCTCCAGTGCCTCGATGTACTGCTGCTGGTCCCCGGCAGCCTCGCGCCGATTCTTCTTTGTGTCGCGACCTCTCGCATGGTAGAACTCGCCGGAGTCGTACCAGCCGTGGTTGGGGGCGTATCCGCGCGGTCCGACCATTCTCCTGCCCTCCCGTCGGTGCCAGAACCTGACAGCCATCCAGATCACCACCATCCAGAACACAAATCCGAAGAAGCCCATTGTCGTGCCTCCGAATTGTTCGTACTAGGCCTGACTACCCTCTTCGCGGGTACCCGTCCATCCACCCGTGGGCGGGTGCCCGCCCCGTTGCCCCGCTGCCAACGCCTCCTCGATCTCCGCCGCTGCCTTACGCAAGATCTCGGCGGCTTGCTTCAACGCCGGATCGTCCGGGCCCCGCCGCCAGGCCTTCTTGAAGGTCACCGCCGCCAGATGCGCGAACGCGCTCTGGAGCTCGCCCACGCCGCCGCCGGTGAAGTCGCGCACCGTCTCCCGCACCCGGTCGAGAATCTCGTCCAGCAGATCCCGGTGCTCCTCCAGGTAGCGCTCGCCTTCCGGTGTCACGTGGTAGACCTTCTTGCCGTCGGTATCGACCGCGCGCACGTAGCCCTCGTCCTCCAGTAGCTGGAGGGTGGGATAGACGGTGCCGGCCGAAGGTGTGTAGCAGCCAGCCATCTTCTCCTCCAGGGCCTTGATGATCTCATAGCCGTGGCGGGGCTTCTCCTTGAGCAGCCGGAGGATGACGAACTTGACCTCGCCCGACTCGAACATCTGAGACCGGCGCCGGGACCCGCGCCCTCCGGCGTTGAACAACCCCGCCCACATCTTGCCCCCAAACGGGGAGCCAGGCCCGAAGCCCCAGTCGTCTCGTGGGTTACACATGCGTTGACCTCCGATACTGCGTGAGAGCTAACGTACGATATATCGTACGCAATAGCTGTCTCCGCGTCAAGAGGGCGCACAGGAAACCGCTGCTCCGATCGTTCGTAGGAGGAAGCACTTACTAACGTCATTGTCGTTGCCCTAGATTAGGTCCCCGATGACCTCCCCCGCCGGTCCGCCCGACCTCTCCAAGCTCCGGATCAACCGTGACGTTCCCTCGGCGCCGGTGCGCCGGGCCCTGGGCCGCAACGTCGCGATCGGTCTCGCAACCCTGGTCGTCGTCGCGGTGATCCTGATGATGGGGCGCGGGCGGGCCGTGACGGTCCAGACCGCGGTGGCCACCCCGATCGCGAGCGGGGGCGAGCCCAGCTCGGCAGGAGCCAGTGTGACCGCCAACGGCTAAGGCCGTCGGCTGCTGGATGTCTTCGGCTGGCGCCTGGGTCAGGACGTCACCATTCAGGGTACCATCTTCCCCGGCGACTGGACCTTCACCATCCGCGGGGTCAGATGCCGGTCTTCCGGGGTGAAGCGTTCCAGTCGCTGACCTTCAGGCTCAAGGATCCAGCGGCATTTGCGGAGGCCAAGCGAACCATTGAGGCCGATCGGCGGCTCACGGTGGCCGTCTATCGCGAAGCCGATTTCTACACCGAGCAGTCCCAGCTGCTGGGCCGGATCCTCCAGATCCTCGCGGTCCTGATCACCGGCATCATGGCGATCGGCGCGATCTTCGGGGCGATCAACACGATGTACGCCGCGGTCGCGGCGCGAAGCCCGGAGATCGCGGTGTTGCTGACGCTCGGCTTTCATCCCAGGAGCGTGCTGGCGAGCTTCCTGGCCGAATCCGCGCTGATCGCGCTGGTCGGGGGGATCGTCGGGGCGCTGCTGGCGCTGCCGATCAACGGAATCGTCACCAGCACCACGAACTGGGCCAGCTTCAGCGAGATCGCATTCAGCTTTCGGGTGACGCCGGGGCTCCTCCTGGCAGGAATCTGTTTCGCGCTGGTGATGGGATTGGTGGGCGGGTTCTTCCCGGCCTGGCGGGCGGCGAGGATGCCGGTGGTTCAGGCGCTGCGGTAGGCGGACGGGCGATTCAGCCCAGGTTCATCTTCCTGAGCA
>JBKJZM010000232.1:0-6594 GCA_046715295.1 Gemmatimonadales bacterium
AGGCCCGGGTGGGAGGCATGGCGCACATCCTCCTGCCATCGCCGGCGTTGAGCCGCAGGGACAGCAACCCGGCCAAGTTTCCCCAGACCGCGGTGCCGCGGTTGCTGGAGCTGATGGCGGCCGACGGAGCCAAGCGACAGCGTATCACCGCCCGCCTGGCCGGCGGAGCCAGCATGTTCGCTGCCCTGGCGCCCTTGGGAACAATCCAGATGGGCGAGCGTAACCTGGTGGCCACAAGACAAGTGCTGAACACCCACCGGGTCCCGCTCGTCGCGGAAGCGGCAGGAGGCGACTTCGGCCGGACGGTACGCTTTCGAGTCTGCGACGGCCAGGTCCACATCAGCACGGTGGCCCATGGTGTCCAACATCTCTGACCTTGGCCGCGTCCTTGTGGTGGACGACAGTCCCTTCTTCCGCCGCCTCCTCACCGATGTGGTGGACGGCTCGGGCGAGTTCCGAGTGGTGGCCACGGCCCGAGACGGGATGGATGCGCTTCGGAAAGTGCGGGCCCACACACCCGACGTGGTCCTGATGGACATCGAGATGCCGGAGCTCGATGGACTGGGCGCCATCGGATATATCATGGCGGAGTCACCCCGCGCCATTGTGGTCGTGAGCGCCCACGTTGGCCCGGGGGCGGCGGCGGCCATTCGAGCCCTCGAACTCGGCGCGGTGGATCTGGTGGCCAAGGAGGAAGAGCGTGGGACGGCGGCCACGGCTCGCTTCGCCGAGCGGTTGATGATAGTGCTCCGGGCCGCTCGGGCCGCGGAGGTCAAGCGACTGGCGGCGCCGGAGCGTCGCCAGCGCGAGGTCGTTCCTGGACCGCAATCCACCGCCACCGGCGTGGCTCGGCTCTGCGTGGCGATAGCGGCGTCGACCGGCGGCCCGCGCGCTCTGGCGGAGATCGTGCCCCAACTGCCGATCGGATTCGATGCCGCGGTACTCATCGTACAGCACATGCCACCGAAGTTCACCCGGAGCCTGGCCGAACGGCTGGCGGCTCAAAGCGAGTTCCGAGTGGTCGAGGCAGAGCACGGCATGCGGGTCCTCACGGACGCAGCCTATGTGGCGCCGGGAGACCACCACATGCGGGTAACCTCGGGCCCGAACGGACCCCTGCTCACCCTGGACCAGGAGCCCAGCGTCTGGGGTGTCCGTCCCGCTGCCGATCCACTCTTCGTCAGCGTGGCCGCACAGTTCGGCCCGCGCGCCATTGGTGTCGTACTGACCGGCATCGGTCGGGACGGCGCGGAGGGGCTGCGCAAGATCCACGATGCCGGTGGCATCGGCATCGCTCAGGACCGGGAAACGTCCACGGTTTACGGAATGCCTGCGGCCGCCCTGCAAGCCGGTGGAGCGCGCTATGTCCTTCCGGTGACTGAGATCGCCTCGCGGGTCGCCGCCGAGCTGTGCCGGATGATGCCGCAATGAGCCGGGCCCGGGGTGGTTTTCTCCTGGTACGTACCGGGAACCGGCGCGTCGGGCTCGAGCTGGCGCATGTGGTCGAGGTGATTCAGATCGGTCCGGTTCACCCGGTTCCTTCCCGTGAGCCTGCGGTACGAGGCGTCGCCACCGTGCACGGGCGCATCGTTCCGGTGCTGCACCTGGGCGCCCTACTGGACCTCGCCGATTGTCCGGCTGCGGTCGGGGACCTTGTCGTGGTGGTGACCGTGGATGGGCGGCGCGTCGGTCTGGAGATCGATGACGCCGAAGTGGTCGTCCGCGAGCCGGCTCTTCCGGTCCCCCCCGGTGCCACCTTTCCCTGGGCGATCGGCGTGGCCCGGCATCCCGACGGACTGGTTCCGCTGCTGGATCTGGCGGCGCTCAGCTCGCGCTTTGTGGAGGCTTTATCAGCATGAACACCGACGATGACATCCAGGTGGTGACTTTCCGGGTGGGCCGGCAGGAGTTCGCTTTCGATATTCTTCAAGTCGAGCGCATTCTCCGGTACATCGAACCGTCACCGCTGCCGAAGGCCCCTCGGTTCCTCGAGGGTGTGATGCCTTATGGGGATGGCGCGGTGCCGGTGCTGGATCTGCGCAAGCGGTTCGAGCTGGAGGCACCCATTGGGGAAGAGACCCGCCTCATGGTGCTGGAGCTCGAGACCCAGCGGGTGGCGGTCCTCGTGGATGAGGTCCGCGAGGTCATGCGGGTGGACACCACGACCATAACCGCTCCCGGCCCGATGGTGAGCGGGCTGGCGGCCGCATACATCTCCGGCATTATCACCCGCCCCGGCCGCACCATTATCATCCTTAACGCACGCAAGCTGCTCTCGGCTACCGAGCGGCTGGCGTTGGAAAAGATGGGAGCGGCATAGGTGAGCGATCAATGGCTTGCCGAGCTCCGGGCCCAGCTCAAGGAGATTTCCGGCCGGGTCGACGCGGCCGGCGCTCCGGCCGAGCGTGAGGTGCTCAAGCGAGAGATCATCACTCTCTTCAAGCGGGTGGACGGGGTGCTCACTGACCTCAGCCAGATCAAGGACGACATCCGTGGCCTGGTAGAGCGCTACAAGCAGTCGAGCACCGTGGCCGACACCAGCCCGGTGCCCCAGTTCAACGGCGACCGACCGGCGGTGCACGCCGACCATCTTGGGGCTTCCACGTACATAGAGAAGGGGTGGAGCCTGATTTCGCTGGGTGACTACACCGGGGCCATCCAGGCTCTCGACAAGGCTCTGACCCTGTCGCCCGGTGCGGTGCAGGCCCAATCGCTGCTGGGCTGGGCCCAGATGCTGGATGAGGACTACGACGAAGCCCTGGGGAACTTCTCCAAGGTGCTCATGAAAGAGCCGGCCAACGCTCTGGCTCGAATCAATGTGGGATACATCTGTCTCAAGAAGGGCATCTTCGGCGAGGCAATCGAGCATCTGTCGAAGGCCATCCGGCTGGATAACGACCGCAAGGCCACTTTGTACGCGCATTATTACCTGGGCCTCGTGTACCTGGAGCGCGAGATGTACGAGGACGCGCAATCATTTCTCCGAAAGACTCTCAAGCTGGGTCCCAATCTGATCGAGGCCTACTTCGAGCTGGGTCGTGCCCTCTGGCTCGGAGGAGAACAAGAAGAAGCGGTGCGTATCTGGACCGACGGCCACAAAGCCAACAAGTTCAACCCCTGGGCCAAGCGGTGCCAGGAGATGTTGGATGTGGCCTCCGCCGGAGGTGAAGTCCCGCGCAGCCCTCTCGCCTAGCAGCACTCCGCTCGTTGGTGGTCGGTCTTCTCCTTTCCATAACGCTTGGAAACGGCCTCGCGGCGCTCCAGGGAGAGCCCGCCGCGGTACGTGTCGGGCAGGTGACGGTCGTGACCTGGCCAGGCCAGCGTAAGCTTGGCATCGACCTGGCCAGGCGAGCCGGTCGCCCCACGGAATGGCCTGGGCTGGGCCGGCGGACGCCCGGTCCGCTGCGGCTCATCGTTGTGCCCGACGGCCGCCAGCTCGACTCTCTGTCCAGTGGACGGGCCCCCGCCTGGGGGGCTGGGGTGGCGCTGCCGGGCGCTCGCACGATCCTGCTGCGGGCTGATCGTGATGACCTTTATGGAACGCTTCGCCACGAGCTGGCGCACCTGGCGCTGCATCAGGCGGTGAAGGGTAGAGTGCCGCTATGGTTCGATGAGGGTTACGCGTCATGGGCCGCCGGCGAGTGGGATCGGCTGGGCGTGCTCGACCTCAATTTGGCCGTGGTGCGGGGGGCGATACCGGACCTCCGCTCCCTCGATGGCGCGTTACGGGGCTCGGCCACCACTGCCGACGCGGCCTACGCTCTGGCCGTGTCGGTGGTGACGGAACTGGCACGGAGGAACCCGTCGGGATCCCTGACGCCGCTGCTCCAGCGGCTTGAAGCCGGCGAGGATTTCGAGGCGGCTGTGCGGGCCACTACCGGTCTCACGATGGCACAGTTCGACACCGAGTGGCGGCGGACCGTCCGCCGACGGTACAGCCTCGCAACCTGGCTCCTGGCCGGAGGCGGATGGGGTGTATTGGCCTTTTCGATGTGGGCCCTCGTCCGGGTGCGCCGGAGAGCCGATCTGCCCCGCCGTGCCGCCCTCGACGAAGGTTGGGACCTGCACCCGGAAAGCACGGACCCGTCTGAACTTGACCGAACCCAGGAACAGTAGTAGCCTCAACCCCTATGTCTAATCCGCGCCCTTCCGCACCCCAGCGGCATTTTGTACTGGCCCCGCGCAACCTCATCATCCTCGCGATAGCGGTGCTGGTGCTGGTAGCGGGATACCTGACCCTGCAGGCCGGTCATCCCAGTGCGGCGGCGGTGCTTCTGGTCATCGGCTATTGCGTCCTGTTCCCGATCGGTATCGCGTCATAGCGAAGCGTGTCGGTCATCACGGCACGGTCCCTGCAATATCGCTAAAACGAACTGGGCCCGCGTCGCTCCCGGGCGAATAGCTCAGCTGGTTCAGAGCGCCTGCCTTACACGCAGGATGTCGGGGGTTCGAATCCCTCTTCGCCCATCTGTGCCCGCCTAGACGCGGGCTGTTCCTGGCCCACGAGGGCCGTCCTGTCGGGAGGTTGAGGATGCATCTGTCGCGTCTGGTTCTGATCGCGCTCGTCGGTGTGGTCTCTGCCGTGCCGCTCGCGGCGCAAGGTATACCCCGTGGTGCCCGTACCCAAACGGCGGTGAACGCGGCGCCGCGCCTGATGGTCGCTAATCCATTCGCGTTTGCCGCCGCCGACTCGGCAACGGCAGTCAGGATCGGCAGTGCAGCCCGGTCGGAGATGAAGGGCATCGCCGGTCGCAACTTCAATGTCGTCGAACAAGCGCAGATGAACGATGCCCTGAAGCAATACGGGTACCCCATCGACGCCATCTTGAGCCCGCCACTGGCCACCACACTGGCCAAGAACATTCAAGCCCGGGTACTGGTAAGCGGGACACTGGCGAAGGGCGCCGGAGGGCGCACGTCGGTGACCGCCCGGCTCATCGGAGTAAATGACGACGCCGGCAATGTGGTGACCCTGTCCCAGCAGCAGGGCCAGAGCCTCGAGGATTTCGGGAAGAAGGTGGCCCAGGCGCTGGGACCCGCGGTCAAGTCACTCCCCGACGCCAAAGCCTGCATCGATCAGCGGACCAGTAAGCCGGATAAGGCCGCGGACGCAGCCAACAAGGCCATCAAGACGGTCCCCAACTACGGGCTGGCCCATTTCTGCCTGGCACAGATCGCCGTGGACAAGAAGGCGCCGCGAGCCGAGGTCGTGAAGCACCTCCAAGCTTCGGTCAAGGGCGATCCGCTGAGCCTGCCGGTGTGGACCGCCCTGGCTACCCAGTTCCAGCAGGCCAACGACACCGCCAACACGCTGGTTGCCTTCAAGCAGATGCTCCGCGTTGCACCGACCAACCAGAAGCTCCGGGAAGAGCTCTTCAAGTACTTCCTCCAGTCAGGCCATCCGGAGACGGCTCGTGAGGTGGCCGACGAGGGACTCAAGCTCGATCCGTACAACGCCGACTTGTACGACCTGAAGAGCAACGCCTGTCTGTTCCTCAGCGACTTCAAGTGCGCGGTCGACGCCCTGGAGACGATGTACGCCACCGACTCCACCAAGGCCGACACGCTCTTCTTCACCAAGATCTCGGCAGCGGCAGCAGAGGGTGAAAACCCGGACGCAGTCCGTCTACTTAAGTGGTCACAAGCCGGTGCCAGGAAGTACCCTGACAACCTTACCTTGCTCGGCTATCTCAACCGGGGATACTCTCTTGCGGGACCCGTGGATAGTGTCATCGCCGTGACTAACCGTATTATCGCGAAAGACACTACGGAGACGGGGGTTGCCGCCGCATTGCAGGCCGCCAACGCATTGATAAGTCGGCCTGCAGCTTCCAAGCCTGGGATCGCGCCGGTAGCAACGACGCCCGTCGGGACGAGGGACTCCGCTGCTTCCAAGCCTGCGACCCCGCCAGCAGCAACGACGCCTACCGGGACGACGGACTCCGCATCGTTTACACCCCGGCCCAAGGAGGCCGTGCCATTCCTGGAGTTCGCCATCAAGCACGGCGACGCGCAGGCCAAAGAGAATGCTGCCGCCATGCTCTACACCGGAGCCGCCCCGCTGCTGCAGGAACCTCAGGACCTGGAAGGAGCCGCCGAACTGCTTCGGCTGGCGGTCACGTCGTCCAATCCCGCAGGGAAGGTGTACCCGGCGTCAAACTACCTGCTGGGGCTGGCCACGCTGTTCCAGGTGCCCAAGATCGACAAGGTGGCCGAGAAGCAAAAGTCGTGCGATATGGCACGGCAGGAGGAGGCGCTGCTCGCAACGTCCGATTCCGCGCTGACGGCGGGACGATCGGTCAATCCCGAAGCGGTGGACAAGAATCTCGGAATCATCAAGCAATACAGGCCACGCATCGCGTCGATGCTCAAGGCGTACTGTAAAGGGAAATAAGCTATTGGCTATTGGCTATTGGCTGCTGGCCTCTGGCGCGGGGCCGAAATGGGCACGGATTAGCCCATGGCCCATAGCCAATAGCCCTTTTATATTCCGCCCTCCGTTCAGGGGGCTGTAGCTCAGCTTGGTTAGAGTGCCGCACTGTCACTGCGGAGGTCGCGGGTTCGAGCCCCGTCAGCCCCGCTCGCCCTGATAAA
>JBKJZM010000233.1:0-7152 GCA_046715295.1 Gemmatimonadales bacterium
CGTTATAGGCCGCTGCGGCCAGGTATAGCGAGCCGAATCGGTCCCGGAGGTGGCGCAGGTGGCGAGCGGCCGCATCGGTGGCCTTCACCGGATCCCGCCGCTCGTCCACCCAGGTGTCGATGCGCAACCCGTATCCCTTGCCCGTGCCTCTCATGAACTGCCACATGCCGACGGCGTGGGCCCGGCTGACCGCATCGTTGGAGTAGCCGCTCTCGATCAGCGCCAGGTAACCCAGATCGCCGGGCAGTCCCTCCTGCTCGAAGCGGCTGCGGATCATGCCCTCGTAACGCGCGCCTCGCGTGAGGAAGACCTTCATCCCGACCTTCGACGCGCCCTGGAAGTAGTTCAGGTAGTACTGTACCCGCGGGTGCGAGGCGAAGGTCCGGACGTCTATGTCCCAATTGATTTCGTTGGCGCTGAATTCGGGCACCACTCTTGAATCCGGCTCGGCATCCGACAGGTCATTGAGCGCCGCATCGGCGGCCGCATCATGCCCGCTCGATGGACCCCATACGGTCATGAGGAGCGGATCTGGGGCGGGGGAGGCTGCGGTGAAATTCGGGGCCGGCAAAATGGATGGCGCGCACCCGGCGAGGGCCAGGAGATTGGTCCAGAGAATAAGACGCTTCATGCCTGCCAGGGATTAAGAGTCGCAGAGAATGGTGAATGGCAACGTCGCTTGCACAAAACGGGCCGTACGATGCAAAACGCGACGGTGCCTTGTGAGATAAGCACTTACATGGCCGGGGCTTGCAGCGGTAGGCGTTGGGCCCCGGCAAAAAACATTCAGCCCGGCAGAACGCAACGTTAGCGGGGCGTGCTTGCCGCCGTTACTTTCCGCGCCCAATGAGCCAGCCTCTCCGCCACGATCCCTACGCCGCCCTCCGCATCCCCAATTTCCGCTGGTTCGTTGCCAGCCTGATGGCGATGACGGTGGCAACCCAGATCCAGGCGGTGGTGGTGGCATGGCAGATTTACGAGCTCACCCACGATCCGCTCTCACTCGGGCTGATCGGCCTGGCGGAGGCGGTGCCGTTCATCGGCGTGGCGCTGTTCGCAGGACACGTCGCCGATCGGGTGGACCGCCGCCGGATCTCGCTGGTGGCCTTGAGTGCGCTGTTCCTCTGCTCGCTGGCACTGTTCGCCTTCACTCTCAAGCCGGGGATCATCTCCGCGGGCCGCGTGTGGCCCATCTACCTCGTCATTTTCCTCAGCGGCATTGCCCGGAGCTTTCTTCAGCCCGCGCGCTCCGCCCTCGGCGCCGAGCTGGTGCCGCGGGAGCTCTATCCCAACGCGGTTACCTGGCGCAGTTCCACCTGGCAGCTCGCGGAAGTCGTCGGCCCTGCGATCGGAGGACTGGTCTACGGCTTCGGCAGCGCCACGGCGGCGTACGGCGTCGATGCCGCGATCATGGCAGTCGGGGTCCTATCGCTGGCGCGCATGCGCCACTCACCCGCAGCGATCTCGGTGCCTAACGAATCGTTTCGGGAGAGCCTGGCCACTGGCATTCGATTCGTGCGGGGTCAGCCGGTGATTCTCGGAGCCCTCACGCTCGATCTCTTTTCGGTGCTCTTCGGCGGGGCGGTGGCCCTGCTTCCGGTCTTCGCCGCCGAGATTCTGCACGTTGGCCCAGAAGGACTCGGCGTGCTGCGGGCGGCCCCGGCGGTGGGAGCGGTGCTGATGTCGCTGGTTCTGGCGCACCTTCCTCCGCTCCGGCGGGCGGGAAAAGCGCTGCTCGTCAGTGTCGCGGTCTTTGGCCTGAGCATCATCGGCTTCGGTCTGTCGCGTGACTTCCTGCTGTCGATTGCCTTGCTGGCGGTCAGCGGGATGTCGGATACGGTGAGCGTGGTGATCCGGTCGACGCTCCTGCAGGTGCTGACGCCGGATCACCTGCTGGGCCGAGTCTCCTCGGTGAATGCGATCTTTATCGGCAGCTCGAACGAGATCGGGGCCTTCGAATCGGGAGCCGCGGCCCGCCTGATCGGCACGGTGCCCTCGGTGGTGCTCGGCGGCCTGGCTACGCTCTTGGTTGTCGCGGTGACGGCGGTGAAGGTGCCCCAGCTGCGGCGGCTGAAGGAGATAGCCTAATACACCGCCAAGCTCGGCTCCGGGCCCTGCGACAGCAGGACAGCCAGGCGGCGCAGTCCCTCCTCCAGCCGGTCGCGGCTCAACGTTGCTCCGAGGCAAACCCGCACCGCGTGAGGGGCGCTGTCGCGGCCGACCATGAACTCCTCCGAGGGTGTTACCATGACTCCGCGTGCCCGCGCCTGCGCCACGAACGCCTCGGTGCGCCAGGGCTCGGGCAGCGGCAGCCAGCGGTGAAAGCTCACCGGCCCCGGGGTCAGCCAGGGCGTCAGAATCTCCGCTGCCAGCGCATGGCGTGCAGCCGTCTCGCTCCGTTTCCACGCAACCATCTCGTCGGCTTCGCCGCTCTCGATCCACCCCGTCACCAGCTCGGCCAGGATGGGCGATGTCAGCCACGTGCTGGCACGAATCGTTGCCGCAATGCGCTCTACCCGGTGGGCCGGGGCAACCACATATCCGATTCTGAGCCCGGGTGCCAGGCTCTTCGATGTGCCGGTGATGTAAAAGCTGTGAGTAGGAGCCAGCTGAGTGAGGGGGGGCAGCGGGTCGGCCGGCAGGAAACCGTTGACGTCGTCCTCGATCAAGGCAACATCGTTGGCAACCGCGATGGCGGCGATTTCCTGCCGGCGGCCAAGCGGCATGGTGCGCCCGGTTGGGTTCTGGAGATTCGGCATACAGAAGAGCGCACGCGGGGAGCTGGAGCGGCAGGCGGCCTCGAAAGCATCGGGCCTGAGTCCGTGCTCGTCGAGTGGGAGCCCGCGAAGCTGAAGGTGGAGCAGGCTTGCCAGCGCCTTGATGCCGGCATAGGTCACGTCTTCGGTAAAGACCAGGTCGCCGGGGCGCGCGATGGTCGCAAGCACAACTGCCGCGGCGTGCTGTGCGCCACTGGTGATCACCACCTGCGCGGCATCAATCTCGAGCCCGCTCCGCGCCACCCAACTGGTACCGGCGGCCCGGTGGCGGGCCATCCCGGCCGCGGGTTGATAGAAATCCACCAGGCGGTCGAGGTCCGCACGGCGCGAAAGGGCCTCGAGTGAGCGCCTGAGAGACGGGTCGCGCGGATCCCGGACCAGACGCCCCTTGCTCAGGTCCAGGAGAGCTGGATCGTCTCCCTCGTCGTTGGCGCCCTCCTTCAACCCCGACTCGCGGCGGCGAACGAACGTGCCGCGTCCTACTTCGCCACTCAAGAGTCCCCGCTGCTCGGCCAGCGCATAGGCCCTGCTCACCGTGCCGATCGCTACGCCGAGCCGGGTTGCCAACTGGCGCTGGGTGGGGAGCCGGGTTCCGGGAGGGAGCAGGCCGGCGTCGATGTCGCGGTCGAGAGCGTCAACCAGGGCCTGATACTTTGGTTCAGCGGCTGGATCGAGCGTGGGCTTCCAGATTGTCATAGTGTCAATCTGCCATTTGACATACATTGTGTCAATATTGATATTGGCTCAATCGTTCACTCAGCCTGTTTGTCAGGGAGTTTGTCGTGACCACCGTCCCTTGTCCCAGCGTCGCCTCCCAGACCCAGCCGGCACCCGATGGCGCACCAGGCGCTGAATCGGGTCGGGAGGTGGGAATAAAGGTTAGCGCCCGGCTCGCCCTGGTGGTCTGGCTTGCCCTCTGCGCCATCTGGGGCTCGACCTGGCTGGCCATCAAGCTCGGCTTGCGCGATCTCCCCCCGCTCACCTTCGCGGGCCTCCGCTTCGCAGCTGCAGCCTTGGTGCTCTTCGGCATCGCGGCAGTCCGTGGTTTCCGCCTGCCCCGAGCGGCGCGCGATTGGCGACTGCTGGCCTACACCGGCGTGCTTACGATTACGCTCAACTATGGGCTCGTGTTCTGGGGGGAGCAGTACATCTCGTCCGGGCTGGCTGCCGTGCTAAGTGCGACCGTGCCTTTGTTTGGGCTCCCCCTTGCCCACCGATACCTGGCCAGCGAGCCGCTCAGCCGATGGAAGGTGGCGGGTGTGCTGCTTGGCGTAATCGGGGTGGCCATCGTGTGTTCCGGCCAGTTGGGCATGGGAGGTCCGCTGGCCTTCTGGGCCAGCCTAGGAATCATTTTCGCCGCGCTGGCGACGGCGCAGGCGGGCGTGCTGATCAAGGCCGGCGGCACCCACATCGAGCCGCCGGTGATGGCGGGCGTCCAGATGGCCGGAGGCTGCATACCGTTGCTGCTGGGAGGAATCCTTCTCGAGGGGAACCCGCTCGACTTCCACTGGACCCCAATGGCCTGGGCTGCCTTAGGGTACCTGACCATACTCGGATCGGTGATCGCGTTTCTGCTGTACTACTGGCTGATCCGCCACACCGAGGTCACCTGGGTGTTGATGATTCCGCTGGTGACCCCGCTGGTCGCGGTGGCGTTCGGAGTGGTCTTTGCCGGCGAGATGGTGGGTTGGCATACCGCCCTCGGGGGCGTGGCGATTATCGGAGGGGTGGCGCTGGCGGTACTAAAGGAAGGAGGTCACGGGGAGCTAGGGAATCAAAGAGAGCCACGAAAATGACGTAAATCACCCCAAATTCGCCCCTGTGAGGCATCTTTGTGGTGTTTTTGGCACGTTTTGGCCCTTTTATGGTTGTTCTCCTGCTTACTCATCGCGCTGCTTTTTGTAGAGCCAGTATTCTGGCCCCGCCAGACTCTCGGGCCAGTCGTCCTGGTGGGACTCCCCACGCCAGGCCTCTGAATCGGCCTCGCATTCCGTCTTCGGCGAGTCCCAGGGGAGATCCCCACCGGACTCCCATGGCCGCCCATCCTGATCGCCCATACGAACTCCCTCGGTTGCGGCTCGGCGTCGCACCATGCGGCACCATACCCCGAATTGCCGTGCCTGGACCCTGGGATTGGGGCCCTTCCGGTCAGGTCGCAATTCGCGGGCCCTCGCCTGTTTCGGGGCTTCCGTCCCTTACACTGCCGGGGTACAATTACCCGCTCGTTGGTACTTCCGGGACGTAGCGCAGTCCGGTAGCGCACTGCAATGGGGTTGCAGGGGTCGCGGGTTCAAATCCCGCCGTCCCGATTGGGCGAGCCGCCGCTCGGTGGCTCGCTTTGTCGGTCCAAATTCCAGGACACCCTCGGCGATATGCTTCGGTCTCTCGTTTTCCTCACTTCAATCAGCCTCCTCGCCTGCGGCGGGTCGGCCGATCGGGAGAACAGCCGCCCGCTCGTGGGCTTCAACGCCTCGCTCGGCGTCGATACCGCCGCGATGACGAAGACTCCGTCCGGTCTCCGGTATCAGGACATCACGGCGGGTGGAGGCGCCGAAGCCGCCGCGGACCGCACGGTCTCGGTCCACTACACCGGGTGGCTGCCGAACGGAGAAAAGTTCGACAGCAGCCGTGATCGCGATCAGCCTTTCAGCTTTTCGTTGGGTGCCGGACAAGTCATCGCCGGCTGGGATGAGGGTGTCGCCGGAATGAAGGTCGGTGGTCGCCGCAAGCTCGTCATCCCGGCAGACCTGGGGTATGGAACCGCGGGGGCTCCGCCGGACATCCCACCGGGCGCCACCCTGGTTTTCGACGTCGAGCTGCTGGACGTTCGCTGATTCTGTTCCCATACTCGGGTCGCTCATGCCGTCAATCGAAAGGGGGAGCACATGTCTAATGCGGTAGCAGGAAGGCTGCTGCTGGCGGTTGTCAGCGCGATCGGCGTCGGGGCGGGGTTGAGCGGGTGCGCTGCCAAGGTGACGCAGAAGGACTTCGCCTCCGAAGTGGCGCGACTTCGCGAGGAGGTCCAGACCGGTGATGCCCAGCTCGGCGCGCGGATCGATTCCACCAATCAGCTGGTGGCCGATCACACCCGCCGGCTCGACGCTCTGGATCAGGAGCTTCACGCGTTCCGCAGCGAGTACAACGTGAGCATCGAGCGGACCAGGGACATGATGAAGTTCAATGTCCCCGTCCACTTCGAGTTCGCCCAGAGCGAGCTGCGCGAAGCGGACCGCCCGGTACTCGATCGCTTCGCCACAGTGGTCAAGGAGTACTACCCCGGTGCGCTGGTAACGGTCGAGGGGTTCACCGATCCGGCCGGAACCGCGGCCTACAACCGCCGGTTGGGTCAGCACCGGGCGGATGCGGTGAAGGAGTATCTGGCGTCGGCGGCAGGGTTCGAGGCGACGACGCTGAAGTCGGTCAGCTATGGCGAGTCGCGCAACCGCCAGGTCGTGCCGGGTGCCAAGGGCCCGGGTGACACGGGTCTCGAGAATCGGCGCGTGGCGCTGGTGATCGATCATGCCGCGATTGCTACCGATCAGCTGGCTGCCGTGCCCTGAGACGCGGGACTGAGGGTAGCACTGAAGGCGCCCGGCAAGCCGGGCGCCTTTTGATTACTCTGGGGTCGTCGGCTCCGGGCTGGGGCGACGCAGAACGATCTCGATACCGGCGCGCGACTCCGGGCCAGCCTCGACCTCGGCAGGAGCGCTCATTACCTCCCACCGGCCGGGCAGCAGGAACTCCCCAAGCAGGACCTTTACCACGGAGCGGGTCGGCCGGCCTGCCCGGAGGAAGAACTCTCCGCTGGAGTTGGTAAAGACCACTTCTCCCCCGATTTCAACTGCGGCGCCCTCGACAGCCTGTCCCTGGTCGTCGCGAACCGCGCCGCGGATCACATAGCGCGCCATCCGTCCGCCGACCTGCTGGGGCTGCGCTCCACCCAGCGAGCCCATGTATAGGAAGGTGCTTCCCGACGCGGAGTAGTCCACCGATCCGTCAGGCTGCACATACGTCCCGACACTGGTCGAATATTTGCCCAGTTGTAGCCTCGCCGTCAGGTTCAGCGCGCTCCGGAACGGGTTGGTTGGCTTCAAGGGTTGGTGGACGACCTGATAGTCGGCCACGAACTCGCCGATCGGGGTCATGAGGCTCGCCCCGAAGAGCACGGTGGGGTGACCGTCATGAAATGAGATCTGCTGGCTGAGGCCGACGCGCGACGACAAGCGCCACCGCAGATTGGCGAGAGGGGTGGTGACGACGGGCAGGCCTTCGGGCCTGCTCTGGAGCACAAACACCTCGGCATCGAGCCAGTGCGCCAGTTCCCGCCCGACGGCGAAATAGGAGCTCAGATTGCTGATGCCCTCGGATTTCGAGT
>JBKJZM010000234.1:0-26389 GCA_046715295.1 Gemmatimonadales bacterium
ACTCTCGGGACGCGGCGGGAGCGGATTCCGAGGCGCGAACGGTGTTCGTGTGAGCGATGAGCGGCGAACGGCACACGCTAAGATGCCGTCCTCATCGTAATCCGGCCGACCGCCTCCCGGATCAGGCCCGTGGCAGTCGCCACCTGCGAGAGGCCCAGCAGCATCGCATACAGCCAGGGACGTGCGCACGCCTCTTGGGAGAAGGGGTATCGTAGCAGGTTCAGATAGAAGGTCATGGACTCGGCACGGGGTCCGCTGCGGTTTCGTTCACCGCGCCGGCTATGCACGTGGAAGGCAGCTCGGCCGTAATTGAAGTGCTGGTGCCAGAAGCGTCGCAGCGTCAGTGGATGTGCATGGTAGACGACAGCGTCCGGAGCATAGAGCATCTGGTACCCCCGGGACCGCCACCTGTCGCACAGGTCCCGATCCTCCCCCGCCGCATTCGGAAAGCTGCTGTCGAACCCCCCCAGCTCGCGAAACCGATCTGCCGGAAGCACCAGATTATTCGATGCGAAGAATCGAGCCTGCATGGCATCTGCATTGTAAAACCCGTACATATAGGAAATGAGCTGCTGACTTGTTTCCGAGAATGGGTTGTCCGGCAAACCATTATGGGTTTGCCCCCCTATCATCCGATAAGGTGCCGCGATGCAGTGGCTGTACATCGCTCGGAGCCAGTCGGGGTGTGGCGCGCAGTCGTCATCGGTAAAGGCAAGCAGATCGCCCCGGGCATGCGCCGCACCAGTGTTCCGGGCTACAGCTGGCCCGCGGTGCGGTTGCTCCAGCAGCCGAAGGTTCAAGTCGCGCTGGAACGGGGTGACCACCTGATCAACTGCCGTAGCGCTTCCATCATCAACGATGATCACTTCGAAGTCGTTGCGCGGGAAGGCGAGCTCGCGCAGTGCTTTCAGACAACGCCGCAGGGGGTTGGGACGTCCATACGTCGGTACGATCACGGAGAACTGAGGATGTTGGTTCATCTTAGATGGGGTTCGAACTCCGCCTTACGAAATTGCGCCGAGCCACGGGCGATCTATACTGGCATAGTATGGAGTCATTCGTGCCCGAGGGCGCTAGTGCAGGGACCATGACAGTACGAATCCGCCGATCAATCTATGTTGGAGGAGGTCTGTCGCGTCTCGCGCCGCGGCAGAACTTCCCTCACCAGCTGCCCCACATTCGCCATCGCGTGCCTGCCACCAGGTATGCTTATCCACAATACGAGGTACAGCAGGAGGAAGACAGACAACTTTAACACAACGGCAAAGAGCGGGGCCGTCCCTGCAGGGAAGAAGGCGTCACTTGCCATTAGTGTAGCAGCCGCTCCACTCGACGCCAGCGTGGGTCGCGCCACGATTGCAAGAAAATCACCCATGGTCAGATGTGAGGTCTTTAAGCAATAAGCCACGGTTGGGTAGGTGAGCAGGTACGTGCCCACCGTGAACCCTACAGCCACCCCATAGGGTCCCCAAGGAACTCCGGCCGCAACAGCCATCACCATGACAGGCGTGTACAGGAGACCCCAGCGGAATTGCCGCCTCACCGCACCCTGGGAGAAGTAGAGCCATCCGATGACCCTGGTCACAGCGCTGGCGAAGCCGGCAACACACATCACTCGGAAGAGCGGCACCGCCGCGAGCCACTGGTCTCCGAGTAGCAGGAGGATCACATCGCGGGCCTCGACGAACATGAAAGCGAGGGCGGGCATGACCAAGGAAAAGATCGGCACGAATGCGGCTCGGCACGCGGCCCGGTACGCCGCCGGCTCGCTCTGCACCCGGCTGAGGCTGGCCACCACTACATTCCTGAGCGGGAGGTACACCTGGTCGACCGAGTAAAACGACCACCGTTGCGAATTCGCATAGAGCCCCACAGCAGTGGCCCCGCTGAAGTATCCGACCAACACCCGGTCAAGGTGCAAACCAATATGGTTTATCACTCGGAACCCGGTGAGGTATGACCCGTACGCCAACATCGAGCGTACACCCGGGGTCCGAGCGCGCACAACGCTATCGTAACGTCCTGGCCGCCACTTTGACGTGGCCCACAAGGCCGCGCTCTTGCTGAGATCAGTACCGACGAGCTGGCATACGAGGGCCCAATAACCGGCGTCGAGCAGGGCAGCGGCAATCCCCAGGCTTAGGCCAGCGAGCAGCGACCCAACCTCGATTAACGTTACGGTACCGAAACGCATCTGCCTGATCAGTATCGACTGGTGCTGCGTAGCCAGCGCCAGCCCAGAGGTGCTTATCGCCAGCACCAGGACGATCTCGGTCAGCCGGGCCTCGCCATAGAACCAGGCCAGGAGCGGGGCCAGGAGTACCATGACCAGCGCCAGCACTGCGTTGAGCTTCAGGGTTACCCAGAAGAGCGCGCTGAGATCCCGCTCGTCGATCTCCTCCCTGTGCACGAGCGCCATCGTCAGCCCGAAGTCGTTGAAGCTGCTGACGAACGCAGTTAGCGAGGCCACCATAGCCACAAGGCCAAAGTCCTGTGGCGTGAGCAGGCGAGCCATCACGGCACCCGAGCCCATCAGGAGCAGCAACTGCGCCGCCCGCGATCCCATTTGGAGGAATCCCGAACGCACCGACCTGCCGCGCAGATCAGTGCGAATATCAGCTGTCCCTTTACGCCAGGCCGAACGGTTGCCCGTTCCTGGGCATGGCTCTGCTGAGCCTACCGGCAGGTCGCTATCATCCCTGGGCATGGACATCAGCGCTCACCCACCGGGCAAGGCGATAGGCAAACCTGCCACCCACCTCCGACCATGAGCTTTCTGCATCGCAGACAATCACGAAGGAGCTGGCAATTTGAGCTGGTAGCCGGACCATTTGCGTTCACAGAGGGGCCAGTTTGGGACGGAGAAGGGATCATCTTTACGGACATCCCCACCAGTAGAATCCTGCGCTGTCTCCTACCCACCCGAGAGTGCTGCGAGCTGCATACTAATACCGAGGGCACGAACGGCCTCGCGCTAGACCCGCAACGGCGGATCTATGGTTGCCAGGGCAATGGACGAAGAGTGATACGATACGAGCCGGACGGCGGGACGTCAGTGCTGGCCGAATGCAACAATGGCAAACGGCTCAACAGTCCCAACGATCTCGCGATTGACTCGCGGGGCCGCATCTGGTTCACCGATCCACGCTACGGAGCACAGCGTCAGAATATGGAGTTAGACCACGAGTCCGTGTTTCGGCTAGACCCGACATCTGAGGGGTCTTATGTCATCACCCGGGCAACCTTCGACACAACACGACCGAATGGACTGGCCTTCGCGCCAGACGAGCGCATCCTCTATGTGGCCGAGTCGCCGCAGGCGCCTCGAGGCCGCCGACAACTGCGCGCCTATCCGGTCTACGACGACGGCAGCCTAGGCCCCGCCCGCGTGTTACACGACTTCGGTGCACACCGTGGCATCGATGGAATGGCCATCGATGCAGAGGGCAATGTGGTGGCGGCGTGCGGTTGGCGCCGGCCGTGGTGGCGGCGTAGCGGACGGGGACCGCGGATCGCCGTCTTCGCGCCATCTGGTGCGGTAGTGGAGGAGCATCCGGCTCCTGGGCTCCCAACCAACGTCTGCTTCGGGGGACCAGACCTGGACGATTTGTACGTGACCGGCTACGTGACCGGCTTCGGCGGCGTCTTGTGGCGAGCGAAAACCGATCGGTGCGGGATCCCCATGCCCCGGTAGCGAAAGCGTCCGTCGAGGAGAACCTTCGTCATTTCTTTCCACGATCGCTTCGAGGCTGGGTACCTCGCACCAACCCCAGCCTTTCCTTAAGCCAGCGTCTCACCCGCACCTCCAGCCTCGAACCAAGAGTGATCCCTTTGCTCATGATCCGGACCTGCCACTTAGCGCTCCGGTCAGCGCGCAGGCGGTATCTGGGAAGCACATGCATACCGGACACGTCCGCTTCAGTCCAGCCCTCGAGATCCCGCCGGGCACCCTCGACCTTCTCCTGTAACAGGCCGTCCTCCGGCAACGGAAGCGACAGGTGGTTCCGTGTATGGTTTCCGAAGGAGAGGCGGGATTCCCGGCGAGACGCCCAACGTCCTCTGGAAACAGCAAACGATGGCTATCACGGAAGGCGGTCGCGTTAGGATCGATCCCCAGGTGCCGGAGAGCCTCGTCCCGCTCCGCTCGACTTCTGACGTCATGCCTCCGGAGGGACATTCCTCGGGGCCGCGAGCGGCCCGCGACGTAAATCTGGTCCCACCAGTAAACGGCGTCTCTGCGGGAGTATTCTGTAGTCAGAAAGACGGTGAGGGGAACAGCCTGTTCCTCAAGGACCGGCAGTTGCCTCTGCACGCTTCGATAACCATCATCGCTGTGCTCAGGATGGCGAGATTCCCCTCGGGCCGGTTGGGGCCGAGTATCGCATCCGGCGTCACAAATGTGTAGCCGCCTCCCGTCATCAACCGGACGAACTCCCGCAGAAAGCCGGGAGTCATTCCTTCCTGCGGGTCAACGAACCCATCCGCAGGCTCATGCATCACGCCGTGGAAATAGACCGTGATCACGTGGGGGCGCTGTACGGCTGCCTCCGCTCCTGTCAGGAGGAGGGACAAGCCGCAGTCCAAGCAATATCCCGCGCGATCCAGCAGCCTCGACGCGATGTTATGGCGGGGCATTGATAGCTCTGAGAGTGCCATTGGTAAAGTTATCCACCATGTCTTCAACCGAGAAGCGCTCCCCTGCCTCCCCGGAGGAGGCGGACGAAGGCGACCGCGTCCCTCAGGCGGGTAGCCGGCGTCACGATCGCCGCGTGGCCATCGACCGGGACATAGTCGAGCAGCCGTCGCGCCCCCTCCAGGTCCCATCGCATGCCCGGATTGTCCGAGACCGCGTTGACGACCGCGAAGCCGGTTCGCTCGGCCAGGATCGCCCGCTCGATCAGGTGGCACAGATCGCGGTCGCTGATCCACTTCTCCTGCGCCCAGCGGCCTCCCATGTGCGGCCCCGGCAGGTTGCCCGGGCTCTCTTGGCACCAACCGATGCGGAGGCAGATCACCGACAGCCCATGAGAGACACCGAAGCTCTGCCCCATCCGCTCGCCCGCCAACTTCGAGTGCCCGTACGGAGTAACCGGGCGGGGCGGGAGGTCGGTGGTTAGTTTGACTTTGCTGAACCGATACCCGGCCATTGTCCAGGTCGAACTTGCGAACACCACCCGCTTGACACCGGCACGGACTGAGGCCGAGAAGATGTTCCGGGTCGCCTCGATATTGTTGCGCTGGACGGCTTCTGCGCTCGCCCAAGGCCGAGAGTCGGCGGCCAGGTGCACGACGGCGACTACTCCTTGGAACAGGTAGGCCCAGCCTTCATCCCATTGGCTGAGATCGACCGCCGCTATCGTAGGATCGTCCCGTGGCTCGGCGTCGACCAGGCGCAGATCATAGTGCCCGGCCGCCGCGAGATGTCGCCTAACCTTGCGGCCAACGCTGCCGGCCGCCCCGGTGATCAGCACCGGCATGCGCGCGGCCTCATCAGCTGACTCCTCGGCTCGCACCTCGCGTCAGCTCTGGCTGGCGAGCGCGGAGACGCCCCGCGCCGCAAATCGCAGCGGGCGTGCAACGTAATAGAGCGGCAGGAGGAGCGGGTTGGCCACGCTCCCCATCGCTGCAACACAGGCCGGCGATGGAGCGACCAATGACCGGAGGAGGGCGAGTCGGCAGCCCCATCCTCGGCTGTTGAGGAGGACCTGAGTCATTCGCCTGTGCGATCCGGTGAGAGCACCGTGGAGCGCCACTTCTCGTCCGAGGGTGTCGGCCTCATCCGCCGCGCGGTCGAGGGCGTCGAGAAGGTCGGGGGGCACCTCAGCGTCCAGGCTCTCGACCAGATACCGCAGGGTCAGGCTCAGCGGGAGCGCGAGCCTTGCCCGAACGGCCGTGGAGAGGAACTCGTTCCAGTCCAACACCGGATGCCGCCGGATCAGCAGCCAGGTATCGCATGCCCAACGCAGCGTTGTCCGGCTGATCGCGTGCCCGGCAGCCCCGGCCACACAGACCAGTGCATCCTCCGGCGCCAGCATCCTAGGCCCGCCGCGGAAACCTGGGAGCGGAACCGCGCGGGACCGGATCCGATCTTCGGGCAGATCATAGTAGGGGAGGTCGAAGAGGCGTATGCGCAGCGTCAGGGGGAGACCCGAGCGGTGCATTAAGTCGATGCGCGCCGGGCGGCGACCACCCCAGGTCGGGCGCCTCGCGAAGCCGATCCGAGGCGTCAGGGACTCGGCGGTCCGCGCCTCCGTCTCCGTCAACAGCAGCTCGATGCCAGGCGAGTGACGTGTTTTCGGGTCCTCGTACACCGTGTCCGACAGGGCGCAGCCCTCAAGAACGATGGGGCTCAGACCCGCCTGGCCGAGCGCCTCAAGCAGGTCGTCCAGGATCCGCCGGTAGGCGTGGCCACGCAGCTCCTCACGGAAGGAGGCCGCGCGGAGATAGGTCTTGAAGGCCGGGGCCGCGTCGACCTGATTGCGCGTGAGGTTGACGTGGAGCAGCGGTACCAAGCCTTTGATACCTGTGCGTTCGCGCTCGAACCATGTCGCCGGATCCCCCACGCGGGAAAGCCACGCCCGCCATGCCCGGTCGGCCGCCTCGCCCTGGTACAGGCAGGCCCGCAGGAGCCCGGTCTCGACCTCGTTGGGTAGGATCACGCCGAGCGCCGCTCGGTAGGCGGCGCCTTGGAGCGCGACACTCACGTCGGGTTAGCGTCGGAGCGGCGACGGTCGACCAAGGCCTTGGCGACGTCGAGCAGCTCCGTCGCGTCTCTGGCGTGTTTGGTCCGGCTCATATTGAACTGGTGGATGCGCCGGAACGCCAACACTTCGGGCACGCACTCGAGTGCGCCGCCTCCACGGGTGGCGTAGGCGAGCCAAGCGATGAGAGCCTTGTGTCGTAAGCTTCCGTCGAACAAGCCGAAGCGGCCGAACGCATTTCGCCGCACCGCGACGGCGGAGGGCATGTAGCCCGGCAGGTCTCGGGTGAGATAATGGTCGCGGAGGGCCTCCTGCTCATCCTGCAGTTCGGGCACCCAGAAATTCCGGATCAGCGTGGTGCTCACGTCGAGGTCGGGGTTGGTCTCGAATCGGGCGGCCTGTTTGGCGAGCTTCTCCGGGTGCCAGAGGTCGTCGGCATCGAGGAAGGCGACCAGGTCGCCGCGCGAGGCCGCCACCCCTCGGTTGCGGGCCGCAGCGTGGCCGGCGTTGTCCTGGCGCAGATATGCCACGCGCCCCGCGTAGCGGGCGGCCACCTCCGGGGTGGCGTCGGTCGAGCCGTCGTCCACCACGATCACCTCGTCCGGCGGCCGGGTCTGCCCCAGCGCGCTGTCCAGCGCCTCGGCCAGGAAGCGCTCGCCATTGTACACGGGGATCACGCAGCTGATCACATGTTGGCCTATGGGGCGCCCCTCAGGCGTGCCCGGTCTTCGGCACGGCGGGTAGCTCGGGCAAGGGCGGGTCGAGCGCGAACATGCCGGCCATGTCGTCGTACCTGACCAGCTTTGGCGGTTGATAAGGTTCCGTCCCCGCGCTCGTGGACGCAGCCGGAGCCGGCACCCCGTCGCCGGCCTCGATCAGGTTCTCGTTGAGGAGCTCCGCGACGAGGCCCCGGACCTCGGGCTTCGACCGGTCGACCGGCACGCCGTAGCGCTCCGACACCGACCGCGCGATCAGCTCCAAGGTGGATCCGGCCGCGATCATCGACCAAATGTAGGCGCCGACCTTGTCCATACTGAAGTACAGGCCATTCGAAAGGTTGATCAGGATCGCCTCCCCATCGACCACCTTCGCGGCGACGTCCCGCCCGTTGGCGCGTAGATAGCTGTCGTCTGCCACCATGATGTGCTCCTTGTGCCGTAAGCCAGTGTCGCGAACGCCAATTCGGTTCTGTGCCCCGAAGCACCGCTATCGCGTGGGCGGGGCATGACGCCGCCGCCGGAGCGATTCGCGGACCACGTCCACCATCGCTGCCCGCAAGGTGGCCACCTGACGCGTTACATTGGCCTGGTGCATGCGCCGGTACGTCAGGACCTCCGGCAGCATCTCCAGAACCATCCCCTTGTCGGCGGCGCGAAGAAACCAGTCGGTATCCTCGCCAAGGCGGAGGCTCTCGTTGATGGGGCCAACCGCCTCGAACGCCGAGCGCAGGGCCACTAGGCACTGAAACGTCTTGCCAGGCAGATGATCGGCCGTGAACGGGTGGCCACGCAGCCTTTCCTCCTCCTGCCAGAGCTCCGGAATCCAGAAGTTCCGCACGTGTGTGACGGATATGCCAAGCTCGGGTCGAATCTGGAACCGGGCGGCCTGCTTGGCGAGCTTCTCCGGGTGCCACAGGTCGTCGGCGTCGAGGAAGGCGACCAGGTCGCCGCGCGAGGCGGCCACCCCTCGGTTGCGGGCCGCAGCAGGCCCGGCGTTGTCCTGGCGCAGATAGGTCACGCGCCCGCTATAGCGTGCGGCCACCTCCAGGGTGCCGTCGGTCGAGCCGTCGTCCACCACGATCACCTCGGCCGCCGGCCGGGTCTGCCCCAGCGCGCTGTCCAGCGCCTCGGCCAGGAAGCGCTCGCCATTGTAGACGGGGATCACGCAGCTGATGGAAAGGGCCACCATGGCTTCACCCGGCCTGGAGCAGCTCGTCGACCCGCCCGGAGATCTGGCGGACGTCCCGGCCCAGCTCGAGCCGGTAGGCCGGCACCCGCTCGACCAAACCGCCGAGGTTATCGATCAAACGCGGTCCGGCGCCAGGCACATACAGGATGGAGCTCGGCGCCAGAGCGAGCAAGGCCTCCGCGGCGGGGGCGCGGTGGAAGGCGGTCTCGGCGGCGTCTACCACCCGGGGCAGGACGACCGCGCCGATCGTCACCCTACGCTCGAGCCGCCCGGCGGCGAGGCCGGCGAAAGACACGACCTGCTTATCCTCCTCGGGATGATTCGCGGGCGCGCAGAAGGCCGCAAGCTCTGGGAAGCGGGCCATATGGCCCGGATCGATGAGGCCCGAGGCGTAGATGCCATGGCCGGCGAACGACCCCTCGGGCATGGCCGACAGCCCAACGCAGTCGTCACCCAGATAGGAGAACCCATCGAGCAGGCACGCGATCGAGGACGTTGACTTGCCGGAGCCACTGCGACCGACGAACAGGGCGCCCCGGCCGCGCTTCGCCACCAGTGCAGCGTGAACGCGTTGGACACCGATATCGGCGAGCCAGATCGCCATCATGCGTTGGAACGGGCGGGCTCGCTCGTCGATGTACAGGTGATCAACGTTGGTGATGCCGGCGATGATCCGGCGCTCGTGCCGATCCGCGGCCGTTAGGCTGTGCCGTCGGTGCTCCACGATGAAACGGCCATCCGGTGAGGCCGACATCACACTGTAGGGGCCCGGGAGCGCCGGTTCCTCGAGGACAGCGTAGCGAACTTCGGTCTCGGCTCCGTGCCACACGTCAATCGTCAGCGCCGGCGGCTCGGCGGTCGCCTCGGTTCTGAGATGCGCGAACGGCCTTTCGAGGCAATCGGCCAAGCGGTCACCCACGATCCTGAGCCTGACTAGCCGACCGGCCACCTGGTAGTGGCACTCCCAAACGCGCGGGTACCGGCGCTGGGCCTCAGTGAACCCGGCCTCGACCACGGCGAATGAGGCCGGATCGAAGCCTGACCCAGCCCGCGCGCTCCGGCAATCTGGCGGCCTCATTGGGATGACGTCCTGACCATTCGATCGCCCTCCACCGGTCGCCGTGGTGCACCGTGCGCAGCCTGTGAGAGGACCTCATCGACGGCATGCCGCATGAGGATCTGCTCCAGACCGGCGCGGTCGCCCAGCAGCCGGCTTTGGACCTCGGGTGCCACCTCCCCATCGGACGGGTCCACGAAGCCAAGCAGGCGGAACCCGTTGCCGTGCACCTCGCTGAGGCCATAGTAGGGGCTAAGCGCGCGCGGCCCGCTGCCCACGATCAAGACCTGCTGACCCTCGGACGAAGGTACCCTCAGCACAGCCCTCAGGCCCAGTCGGAGGCGGAGCATGCTCGTAGTGCTCCCGATCCAGAAGAAGAGGACCGCAAGATGGCTGAATGCACGCGTGACGCTGATGAGAGGAAAGATCAATGCCACCGCGGAAGCCGACGTAACTGCTCCGCTAATGCGCAGCGCCTCCGCCCGCCAATTACTGGTCCGCCTCACGTGGGACAGGCCAAAGAGAACACAGATCAGCCGCCACACAACGGTGTAGCCGAGCACGAGCAGGAGACTTCTGACCGTCAGCCGCACCTTCAAGAATCCTGCAGTCCGGCCGGCATCCGGTCGCTGGTTGCGGCCAGGAACCCACCGATGAGAGCGACTACTCCGATCGCCGTGTCAGCCACGCGTGCGATCCGGAAATATCGCTTCTCGGGGAATTGCTCTGGAGCCGATATGGGCCGAGCACGGTAGCCCCGATCCGCTGACTGGCCATCGTCCCGCGATAGACCATTCTGCCCCATGACCGCCTCGGGCTAAGGATCTCTGGTACTGTACTCCTAGCCCCGGAAGTACTTGTAAGTGCTGTCATAGGCGGCGTCGTGGTCCAGATCGATGTCGTTCAGAACCACCCCCAGCACTTCGGCTTGCACTTGGCGCAGCTGCTCGAGTGCATACAAGAGCTGCCGACACGAGCGCGCGAGCGACAGACATGGAGAGGCGCTTCCTGTCAGCGCGCGCAGGAGTGCGAACCGGTCGCCGGGTCAAGGTCGGCGAAGCCGCTGGAATGGGGAGCCGCAACCTCACTGACAAACCTCATGGAATTCTACGGCGCTGCAAAGCAGGTGGGCGCCCCGCGCTGCGATGTGATGTCCATATGGAGTTCTAATGCTGGCCCTTGGCTAACATGCCCCCACTTTAGCCCGCCCGCAAGTCACCTTCCGGTAACGCCGCCCTGGTTCCCCTGGGCCTCCGTCACGAAGAATGCCGCACTCTTGCGTGTCTGCGCTGCAGCGCTACCTTCTCCTCCAGCGTCCATCCTCCGTGTCTCAGTCGTCAGATCCTCACCGATTGTACTTGCCGCTCGCCCCGAGCTGCAGTCACCGACCCAGGGATCGTTTATCTCAGCCTCACCTTCAATCCAAGTCCCCGGAAACGGGGCACAGGGACGTACTCAATCCGAGCGCGTGGTGGAGATTGTGCCTCCCCACGGGTGGCCCAGGATCGACTTCCGCGAGCTCTGGGCCTATCGCGGGTTGCTCCTTCTCCTGGTGTGGCGCGACGTGAAGTCGCGGTATTCGCAGACGGTGCTGGGCGCCGGCTGGGCGGTGCTTCAACCGGTGCTCACCATGGTGGTCTTTACGGTAATTTTCGGCCGGTTGGCGCGAATGCCATCGGACGGTGTGCCGTACCCGGTGTTCTCACTGGCGGCGCTGGTGCCCTGGACCTATTTCGCAACCTCCCTCACCGGAAGCAGCAACAGTCTCCTCCTCAGTCGAAGCCTGCTGACCAAGGTGTACTTTCCCCGGCTCATTATTCCGGCGGCTTCGATCCTCGCAACTCTGGTCGATTTCGGGATCGCGCTTGTGGTGCTCGTGCTGGTGATGCTCGGGTTCGGACTCGTCCCGAAAGTCGAGTCGCTGTGGATGGTGCCCTTCGGGTTGCTTATCCTCTCGATGACCGCAATGGGGACCGGCAGTTGGCTCGCTGCGTTGAATGTCCAGTACCACGATGTGAGACATGTAAGTCCTTTTCTAGTACAGATTTGGATGTACGCCTCGCCGATCGTGTACTCCCTCTCGCTGGTACCCGAGGCGTACCGTTCGATCTACTCCCTGAACCCGTTATCGGGCGCCCTCGCGGGATTTCGGGCGGCTTTGCTGGGAACCCCTGGCCCTACCTGGGGCCAGATGGGGCTTTCCCTCCTCGGCAGCCTGGCGATCTTCGTCGCGGGTATTGTGTACTTCCGGCGCACCGAGCGGGTGTTCGCCGACGTGGCCTGAGCTAGGAAATCCCGATGCCAGTCGCGATCCGAATGGCGGAGATCGGCAAGCAATACCGGATAGGTGCCCGCCAGGTCCGGCCCCGGACGATGCGCGAGGCCGTCGCACGGGTAGTCAAGGCACCCCTCCACAATCTTCGCCACCTGCAGAGTCCCGGCGGGTTGGACGGCCGGGAGCGAGCTGATACCATCTGGGCGCTGCGAGACGTCTCCCTAGAGATCATGCTGGGAGAGGTTCTGGGAATTGTCGGCAGTAACGGCGCCGGCAAAAGCACCCTGCTAAAGGTCCTCTCCCGGATCACCACACCGACGACCGGACGGGCCTGGGTGCACGGCCGGATGGGATCCCTCCTCGAAGTGGGAACCGGGTTCCATCCTGAGCTGACCGGCCGTGACAACATCTACCTGAATGGCGCCATCCTGGGGATGGACCGGCACTACATCAGAACGCGGTTCGACGAAATCGTAGCTTTTGCCGATATCGCCCGGTTCCTGGATACCGTGGTAAAGCATTACTCGAGCGGCATGTATCTGCGACTTGCCTTCGCCGTTGCGGCTCATCTGCCCTCAGAGATCCTGGTCGTCGATGAGGTGCTAGCCGTCGGAGACGCCGAGTTCCAGAAGAAATGCCTGGCCAAGATGAGCGAGGTCGCGAACGAGGGCCGCACGGTCCTCTTCGTGAGCCACAATCTCAGTGCCATCCAGCGGATGTGCCCCAGGTCGGTGCTCCTGCAGGGCGGCTCTCTGGTGGCCGATGGGACTACCGAGGACGTGTTGCGCAGGTATCTGGCCCTGTCACCGGATGCTGCGATGCCCCGAAAACGGATCGACCTCTCCCAGAGCCAGCGGACCGGCACCCATGAGGTGCGGTTTCAGGCGGTCACCTACAGCAGCAACGACATGGGAATCGGGTACAATCCCTACCCGGACGGCCCGCTCGAGCTGGAGGTCGAGCTCGTCTCCCACCGTCATCGCACGGTCGGGAGCCTGGGGATCAGCCTGCACGACCAGCAGGGCGCCCGTTTGATCAGTGCGGATACCTTGTCGCTCGGTCTCGCCACCGAGGTTAAGGAGGGCCCCAATCGGATCGAGCTGCGCATCGAGGCGCTGCACCTGAACCCAGGGGTCTACTATGCCACCGTTTGGGTGAGTGGCGCCCTGGGGCGACGGGTCTATGATCGGATCGAGTCAGCCTTTACCCTGCAGGTGATCGACCGGCACCCGGCGGCGGCCGGCCAGAAGGGGGCGGCCACCTGCCGTTTCCAGGTCCTTCCTGTCGGCTAGCCGGTCAGAGCCCTGTACCCGCGCCGAGACTCCTCCGAGGATCCATTCTTAGCTCCAAAACTCTCGGCCGCCCGGAGACATGCGCGGCCGCGGCGCCGATGGCATGGGCTTCGGCACGGCTAGACCGGGGCGGCCACCAGTAGGAATTGCTCTCTTCCAAGCCGCAGAAATCGGGCGTACATTGTGATGTCACTACACTGATACGTCGACGGCTCTCCAACGAGCCTAGGCATTGTAGGCCGAGGAGCCTCGTGAAGGACGCAACCATCCCCTACGGAAATCGAGAGCTTCCGCTCTCATTGCCGGGGGGCCGGCTGGTGCATCGCTTGGTGCCCAGGACACCGTCACCCCCGGGATTGCCGGCAGAGGTGCTCGCTTCCGCTCTGCGACAGCCGATCGGATCGCCGCCGCTGCGGGAAATCGCCGCTGGGTTACGGTCTGCCGCGATCCTTATTCCGGGTAAGGCCCGAGTTGCGGGCACTCGCGAGTACGTAGCCGCCCTCATCAGCGAACTCAACCAGAGCGGCATCCCGGATCGAGGCATCGAGGTGTTTCTCGCGGACGGCACTCACGAGCAGCACGTCGCCAGCGATATCATGGCGCTGCTGGGCGAGGAGCTGGCGACCAGGGTCCGCTGCCTCGGTCACAACCCCCGCAAGGACGAATTGGTCGAGCTGGGCACCACGAGCTTCGGTACCCCGGTGCTCTTCAACCGACGAGTGCTCGATGCCGAGGTGAAGATCCTCACCGGACGCATCGTGCCGCACTACTTCGCCGGATTCAGCGGCGGCAGGAAGGCGCTGGTCCCCGGCGTGGCAGGGTTCCGTACGATCCTCGCCAACCATAGGCTGACCCTCCATCCGGAACGCGGAATTCATCCCGGGGTCCGGCTCTGTGCCCTGCTCGACAACCCGGTTCACCTCGATATGGTCGAGGGCGCCAGGCTCGCCCAGCCCGATTTCTGTCTCAATACAATGCTGGATACCGATCACCGGATGGTTGCAGCGGTAGCTGGAGACTTCGAGGCGGCGCATGAGGAAGGGTGCCGCCAGGCCGCACGGATGTTTCGTATCAGTGTACCAGAGCCGCTCGATGTCCTCATCACCAGTGCCGGTGGTCATCCATATGACTGCAATTTCATGCAGGCACTGAAGGCGGTCTTCAACGTGCAGGAGGTGGTCCGGCCTGGAGGCGCGATCCTGTGGGTGGCCGAATGCTCTGCGGGGATTAATCCGGGATTTCTGCCCTGGGCGGATATCGAGTCTGATGCGCAGCTGGAAAGGGCTGTTCGTGATCGGTACGCCCTGACCGGGCACAACAGCCTGATGCTGCGACATCTCACTAGAAGAGTCGACGTTGCCCTATGGAGCTCGCTCCCTGGCGACGTTGTGGCCAAGCTGGGGCTGCACCCGGTTGCATCACTGGAGGAGGGTTTGCGCTGGATCGAGGGAAAACACCCCAGCGGCTTCACCTATGCGGTCGTCCCTCATGCCAATGTGATGTGCGCCGCGCTCGATGAAGTCGAGGCGCACCAACACGCGCCCTTCCTGGAAGCAGTGGGGGGGACATCGTGACCACTCCCACGGGGATACGCCGGATGGCCCAGCGGCGTGAGCGCGCCAAGCGAGTGACGCACCGGTGTGTGAACTGTCGCCGGGTTTCCCCCCATGGGTTCACACCGTTCTGTAATGCGTGCGGCGGGATGGTCGATGTCGAATACGATCTCGGCCGGGCTCAGCTGCACGAATCCACAAACTCGCTGGAACGCTTCCTTGACCTTCTCCCCGTTGAGCGCGCCGAGAGCCTTCTCCCACAGGAGATGCCCTATAGCCCGTGCGTCCATGCTGTACGGCTGGGCTCGGCGCTCGGAATGCCGTCGCTTTACCTCAAGGACGAGACCGTGCTGCCGACCGGCACCACAAAGGATCGGATGGCGGTGGTGTCGCTGGCATTCCTGTGGGAGTGCGGTGTTCGCGCCTTCTGCACCTCCTCAACCGGGAACAGTTCGAGTGCGTACGCCCACGCGGTTTCCCGCTATCCAGATTGCCGCATATACCTCTTCACTGCGGAGTCATTTCGGGACCGAGTTCAATATGTCAGCGGTGACCAGGTGGTTTCGTTCGTGCTCCGCGGCGCCAGCTTCGTAGAGGCTTTCAACGCGGCGGGTACCTTCGCCACTCGGCACCAGCTCGTCTCCGAACGAGGATTTTTCAACCCCGGCCGGCGCGAGGGGTTGAAGCTGGCTTTCCTCGAAGCGACGGAACAGGTGCCCAGTCCAATTGACTGGTATGTGCAGGCGGTTTCGAGTGCCATGGGGGTCTACGGAACGTACAAGGGAGCCCGAGAGCTGTCCGGTATGGGACGGATCTCCCGGCCCCCGCGGCTGCTCTGCGTCCAGCAGGAGACCTGCGCCCCGATGGTCCGGGCCTTCGAGGCCGGCTCGCCGGTGATCCGTCCCGGCGACATCGTGCCCAAGCCGACCGGCATCGCAGAAGCAATTCTCCGCGGCGATCCGACCAAGGCGTATCCCCATGTGAGAGGCATCGTGCTCCAGAGCAATGGCGGGTTCGTGGCAGTGAGTGAAGCCGAGATTCGCGAGGCAAGGTGCATGGTGGAGGAGCTGGAGGGAATCTCGCCTTGCTTCTCCGCGTCGGCAGCCTTGGCGGGGCTCATCCATCTTGTGCGGCGAGGCGAGTTCCCGCGGGGGGACACGGTGCTGATCAACCTTACCGGCAGTGACCGCCAGCCGTCGGCTGCGCCCACCCGGATCCACTGGCTTAAGGGTTCGGGGTCCGAATGGGAACCGGAAGATCCCACAGACGAGACAGCCCGGGCACTGTGGCACGGGACCGCGGCAAAGGACCGGTCATGAGCCCCTATTTCCCGCCGGAGGAGATCGAGCAATCGATCGCGGAGCGGTTCGAGAAGCAGGCGGCGGCCTACCCGGACCGCATTGCTGTTCAAGAGGACGGATTAAGGATGACCTACGCTGAGCTCAACGGCGCGGCCAACCGGCTGGCCCGGGCCATCCTCCAGGTCGGCGGCGAGGCCGAGAGAGTCGTAATGCTCTTCGACCAGGGCGCAGCGGTCCTCGTCGCCGTGCTCGCAATTCTCAAATCCGGTAAGACCTACGTGCCGCTGGACCCCACGTATCCGCCATCCAGGTTGGCCGAGCTCCTGGAGGATGCCCAGGCGGGGCTGATCGTAACCACCAGCCGCTATCAGAGGATGGTCGAGCAGCTACCTCGGCGCGGGTCGCAGCCTCTGCTGAATGCCGAGGCCGTGGATCCCGCCGTCTCTGACCACAACCTCGGCCTCAGTGTCTCGCCCGATGCGGTGGCATACATGCTGTACACCTCGGGCTCCACCGGTCGGCCCAAGGCCGTCGTTCAGCAGCATCGTAATCTGCTCCACTTCGTGCGCACTTACACCAATAGCCTCCAGATCGAGCCGGAGGACCGGATCGCCTGGCTCCATTCCATCGCGTTCAGCGCCTCGAACATGAACGTGTATCCTGCGCTCCTGAACGGCGCGACGGTGTACCCGCACGATGTGAAGGCCCAGGGAGTGCTCCGCTTGGCTGGGCTCCTCCAACGCGAGCGGGTCACGATCTGCCAATGCGTGCCGACCGTGCTGCGTCATTTCCTGGCCGGCCTGGCCGTTGAGGAGCGATTCCCGGATCTCCGGGTGTTCGAGCTGGGCGGGGAGCCGGTTTTTCGTCGCGACGTGGAGCTCTTACGGCGACACCTCGGGCCGCGCTGTGTGGTGGTCAATCGCCTGGCCTTCACGGAGGCGAGCGTGGCGGCACAGTACTTTATCACCGCCGACACGGACCTCACCGGTAACGCTGTTCCCGTCGGCCGGCCGGCGGATCAGATGGAAATCCTGGTGCTCGGCGACGACGGCCGTCCGGCTGGTCCCGACCAGGCGGGGGAGATCGCGCTGCGGAGTCGGCACCTGAGCCCGGGCTACTGGCGGCGGCCGGAACTGACCGGCAAGGCTTTTTTCGCCGATGGCAATGGCTCCGGCAAGCGGACGTACCGCACGGGCGACCTCGGCCGGATCCGTGCGGACGGGCTGCTGGAGTATGCCGGGCGAAAGGATTTTCGCGTCAAAGTCCGGGGATACACTATCGAGGTGACCGAGGTCGAGGTAGCTCTCCTTGAGTCGGGGAGCATCAGGTCGACAGTTGTAGTCGCCCATGAGGATCAGAACGGCGATCAGCGACTTGTGGCGTACTATGTTCCGGCCCGAAACCCTGCCCCAACCAACGCCGAGCTGCGAGCTCGCCTGAGCGAGCGGCTTCCGGACTTCATGGTGCCATCGGCGTTTGTCGTGGTCGATGCTCTTCCGGTGACCTCCACCGGGAAGGTCGACCGCCTGGCGCTGCCGCGGCCGGATTTTGCCCGGCTTGAGGGGGCCGATGGCTATGTGGAGGCTCGCACCCCCACCGAGGCGACGGTCGCCAGCATTTGGACCGAAGTATTCGGAGTCGGGAGGGTGGGCGTTCACGACGACTTCTTCGCGCTGGGAGGGCACTCTTTAATCGCCGGGCAGATAGTGGCGCGGATCCGACGGGCGTTCGGAGTCGACCTGCCGCTGGGCGCGCTCTTCGATGCACCCACCGTTGCCGACCTTTGCCTCAAGCTGCAGCTGCATGATGGTCGCCCTGGTGCGAATGACGCCGCGTCGGCGACCCGCGTTTCGTCTGGGTGATAGGCATGTCCCCCCCCTACCACGCCCCGACCATTCTACGACGCGTCCGTTCCGGTCCTGCGCCGCTCTCCTTCGCGCAGTCGCGCTGGTGGTTCCTGAACCAAATGGACCCGGATACCACCGCCTTACATAACTGGAGTCGGGTCATTCGACTGGTAGGTCCAGTCGAGGTGGACGTTTTGGAGCGGAGCTTGGCGGAAGTGGTACGGCGTCATGAGGCGCTCAGGACCCGTTTCCCGGTCATCGATGGAAGCCCCGTCCAGGAGGTGATCCCGTCCGGCATCTTCCGGCTGCAGCTGAGGGACCTCAGCTCTATTCCGGCACCAGAGCGAGCCGATCAGGCGGAGCAGTTGGCGCTGGAGGAGGGACTGAAGCCGTTCGACCTCGCCCGAGGGCCGCTGCTGCGCGGGTCGTTACTGTGCCTCGGACCTGACGAGCACGTATTAGTGCTGGTGATCCACCACATCACGTCGGACGGCTGGTCGATGCAGGTTCTGCTCCGGGACCTGGCGACCATTTACTCCAGCTTCGTCGCCGGGTGCGCTTCTCCTCTGCCCGAGCTCCCCATTCAGTATGCCGACTATGCCGACTGGCAGCGTGATCACTTCCAGGGCGAGGTGCTGGAACAGGAGCTGGCCTACTGGCGGGAACGGCTCGCAGGTGCACCGCCCGTGTTGGAACTGCCCACCGACCGTCCTCGACCGGTGGCACAGACCTATGCCGGGGCCCAGATCACCTTTCCCCTCCCCGCCGGGTTGGTTCAGGCTGTCACCGCCTTCGCCCAACGCGAGCGGGCCAGTCCCTTTATGGTGCTGCTCGCGGGTTTCAAGACTCTGCTCTGGCGCTACACCGGGCAAGCGGATCTGGTGATAGGCGTGCCCAGTGCAGGGCGTACCCGAGTGGAGCAGGAGAGTCTCGTCGGCTGCTTCGCGAATGCGCTGATTCTCCGCACTGATCTGTCGGGTAACCCGACCTTCCGCGAGTTACTGCGTCGGGTGCGAGAGGTTGCCCTCGGCGCGTATGCCCATCAGGAGCTCCCATTCGAGCGGCTGGTCGAGGAGCTGCATCCGGAGCGGAGCGTGCGACATCACCCGATCTTTCAGGTCATGTTCAACTTCCGTGATTTTCCATCCCCGATCACGGAGATCGCTGGGCTCCGTCTTGAAGAGATGAAGATCGGACGTGGCACAGCCCTCTTCGACCTCTCGATCGCGCTGGTCCGGACGCCCGATGGCCTCTCCTGTGGAATCAGCTACAGTACCGACCTGTTCGATCCTGCCACCATTGAGCGGCTGGGAACCCACTACAGGGTTCTCCTCGAAGGCATTGTGGCCGGGCCCGATCGACGGCTCTCCGAATTGCCGCTTTGTCTTGCGGCCGAGCGGCACCGGGTGCTGGTCCAGTTGAATGCTACGGGGCGAGACTACCGGCCCGAGCTCTGCGTCCATGAGGTAGTCGAGCAACAGGCGGCACGTACACCCCACAGCGTCGCGCTCATCTCCGAGACGCGGGAGCTGACCTACGGCGAGCTCAACCGGCGGGCCAACCAGCTTGCCCATCATTTGCGGGCGCTCGGCGTGGGCCCCGAAGTACGGGTGGGCCTCTGCGTCGAGCGCTCCATCGAGATGGTTACAGCGCTCCTGGCAGTGCTCAAGGCTGGAGGGGTCTATGTACCGTTGGACCCGAGCTATCCCCGCGAGCGGCTGAAATACATGCTGGAGGATACGCAGGCGCAGATCCTCCTGACCCAGAGCAGTCTTCTCGAGGCCCTCTCATGGCAGGGAGCGGGTGTGGTCTGTGTGGACGTCGGTGAACAGGAGTTCGGTAAACAACCCGCCGACAACCCTACGAGCGGCGTCGTGGCAGACAATTTGGCGTATGTCATGTACACCTCCGGTTCGACGGGGCGACCGAAGGGGGTGATGATTTCCCACCGATCCATCTTCAATCATTTACGCTGGCGTCAGGAGTACTTCCCGGTCGGCCCAGCGGATCGGGGTCTCCACAAGGCATCGCTGAGCTTCGACGACTCGGTATGGGAAATATTCGAGCCCCTCGCAGTCGGCGCACAACTGATCCTGGCTCGCCCAGGTGGGGAAGCGGATACTTCCTACCTGGCGCGCCTGATCGCCGAGAGGCAGATCACGACGGCGTGTTTCGTTCCCTCCCAGCTCCGCGTGTTCGTCGAGGAACCCGAGCTGGAGCGCTGCGGCTCGCTGCGTCGGGTCACGACCGGCGGCGAGTCCTTGTCCTTCGAGCTCCAGCAGCGCGTGTTTCTCCGTTCGCGCGCCGCGCTGCACAACGGTTACGGACCAACGGAGGGCACCATCAGTTGCACGTTCTGGACCTGCGAGCGGAGCAGCAGCCATCGTACTGTTCCCATTGGCCGCCCTATCGCGAACACTCGCGTATACGTGCTGGATCGCTACCTCCAGCCGGTGCCGATGGGCGCCCCGGGCGAGCTCTGTATCGCCGGAGCGGGCCTGGCGCGGGGCTATTTCGGCCACCCCGGACTCACTGCCGAGCGCTTCACGCCTGATCCATTTACGGAAGCTCCTGGCACCCGGCTTTATCGAACCGGAGACCGGGTCCGCTATCTGAGTGATGGCAATCTGGAGTTCCTGGGCCGATCCGACGACCAGGTAAAGCTTCGGGGCTACCGCATCGAGCTCGGCGAGGTCGAGGCCGTTTTGGGTCAATACCCCGCGGTGCTCGAGAGCATAGTCCTGGCGCGTGAGGACGCGGCTGGAGAGCGCCGGCTGGTAGCATATGTCGTACCGCGTCGACCCGACGAGGACATGGCCCCACCGGGCGCTGGCATCGAGCGGCAGCACATCGCAGACTGGCAGGCGCGCTATGAGGAGATCTACAGCCACCGCTCTCCTCTACCTGAGCCGATCTTCAACACGATAGGCTGGAATAGCAGCTACACCGATCGCCCGATTCCATCCGGCGAAATGCGAGAGTGGATCTCTGCTACGGTGGACCGCATTCTCGAGCTCAGGCCGCGGCGAGTGCTCGAGATTGGCTGCGGAACGGGTCTCCTGCTGCAACGGCTCGCGCCAGTCTGCGAGCGCTATGTGGGGACCGACTTCTCGCCCACGGTGCTCGAGTGGCTCCGAGATCAGGTGGACGTGGCCGGCCTGACCGACAGAGTCACCTTGCTCCACCGCGAGAGCGCAGATCTGGCCAGCCTGGAATCCGAGGGTTTCGACGTCGTCATCATCAACTCGGTGGCACAGTACTTCCCGAGCAGTGATCACCTGTTGCGGGTCCTCGAGGGCGTTGTCGCCCTAGTGGCCGACGGCGGGTCGGTGTTCGTGGGCGACGTGCGCAATTATGAGTTGTTGCAGGCCTTCCACGCCTCCGTCGAGCTCCGCCGGGCACCGCAAGGGATCCCGCCGGACCAGCTCCGCGAGCGGCTGCGAAGCCGACTCGCCGCCGAGAGCGAACTGACCATCGCGCCAGGCTTTTTCACCGCGTTGCCGGCACACCTTCCGAAGATCGGCCGGGTGGAAGTGATGCCCAAGCGCGGCCAGGCCGAGAACGAGCTCACCCGATTCCGCTATGACGTCGTCCTTCACGTCGGGTCCCCCACCGGCCCGTGTTTGGATATCGCAATGGCGGAGTGGGAGGAGGGGGACTGGAGTCTGGCAAAGCTGCGGCAGACACTGGCGGACGACCGCCCGGCAGCGCTCGGGTTCGTGGAGGTTCCAAACTCGCGGGTCTTGGCAGACGTGCGGGCCGCGGCGCTGCTGGCAGACTCGGGAACCCGTACCGCGGGGGTCGGTCCGGTGCAAGGGGACAGGATGGGCTCGGGAGGTGTGAACCCGGAGGAGTTCTGGACGCTCGGTACTGAGTTGGGCTACACGGTCGACGTCAGTTGGGCTACCAGCGGTCCCGAAGGCCGCTTCGACGTAGTGCTCCAAAACCATAATGCGGCTGGGCGACAGCATCCTCATCAGCGCGCCATCGAGCGCACAGGTAATGCGCCTCGCTGGAGCGGCTACGCCAATCAGCCGTTGGCGCGTGCCGGCATTCGACATTTCCTGCCGCAACTCCGCAATCATCTGCGGGAGCGACTGCCGGAGTACATGGTGCCTCAGGCATTCGTGCTGCTCAACACGCTGCCCTTGACACCGAGCGGGAAGCTCGACCGCCGGGCTCTGCCGAACCCGGGCGAAGGCGAGCAAGCCCTCCATCTCTTCGTACCGCCACGTACGTCCCTTGAGGAAATGATCGCCGGTGCCTGGAAGACGGTGCTGAAGCTCGACCGAGTTGGTGTTCACGACAACTTCTTCGAGTTGGGAGGTCACTCGCTCCTGGCCACGCTGGTGACCGCACGGATCCGGCAAACCTGTGTGTTCGATTTGCCGCTCCGGGCAATCTTCGAGTCACCCACAGTCGCCGGGCTGGCGCTGGTGATCGAGCAGGGCCGGATTTCGCGCGAGACCGAGCAGCTGTTGAGCGAGGTCGATCAAATGTCCGACGATGAGGCGGAGCGCCTCCTAACCGGCGCTGCTAAAACAGCGCCCGTTGAGTGACCTCCCCCATGAACGACTCTCGGGACATGCCGAATCCACTTTCCTTCGCCCAGCAACGAATCTGGTTTTTCAATCAGTTGGAACCCGAGAGTCCGCTCTACAACGGAGCGATCCCCACCAGGTGGCTCGGGCCGCTCGACCTGGGGGCGTTGGAGCAGAGCCTGGCCGAGCTGGTGCGGCGGCATGAGGTGCTCCGCACCCGCTTCCCGCAAACTGCCAGCGGCGTCACTCAAGAGGTCGGCCCTGCTGGAACATTTTACCTGCCGGTGCATGACTGCTCCGGTCTCTCCGGCCTTACCCCACAACTCAGGGTTCGTGGCTGGATACTTGAAGCGGCCGCCCGTCCTTTCGACCTGACCCGTGAATCACCTATGCGTGCTGCCTTGTTGCGCCTGGCTCCCGAGGACCACGTCCTGGTGCTGGTGCTGCACCATATTGCATTCGATCGCTGGTCACGCGGATTGCTTCGTCGGGAGCTGGATACGCTGTATACGGCGTTCGCTGCCGGCCGCCCCTCGCCGCTCCCTGAGCTCGCGGTGCAGTACCGGGACTACGCTCGCGATCAGCGGGACCAGATCCGGAGCGGAGCGCTCGCTCCCCACCTCGCCTACTGGCGGGAGCGGCTAAGCGGGGCCCCAGCTGCGGTGGACCTGCCCGGGGATCGGCCCCGGGGCCGGCTACGGACGCATCGCGGTGAAGAGCTTTCCAGCACTCTCCCGCCCGCTTTGATGGAGGCGCTGGTCGCGTTGAGCCGCCGGGAGCGGGTGACGCTGTTTATGACTCTGCTCTCCGGCTTTTCGGCGCTGCTTTGCCGGTGGACCGGTCAAACGGACATCGTCATCGGCAGCCCGAGTGCTGGCCGCACCCTCCCCGAGCACGAGACGCTCATCGGCTGCTTCACCAACACTCTTGTCCTCCGTGTCGATTTGTCGGGTAACCCGACCTTTCGGCAGCTTATCGCAAAAGTGCGCGCAGTGGCGATCGGCGCCTATGCGCACCAGTTCCCGTTCGAAAAACTGGTGGAGGAGCTTCAGCCGGAACGGGACACCCGGCACCACCCGATGTTCCAGGTGCTGTTCAACTACCTGGACTTTGCTGATCACGAGGCGACGGTCCCCGGTTTGCGAGTAGAGGACTGGAAGGTGGACCTCGAGACAGCGCTGGTCGACCTATCAGTGGACATCACGAAAGCTGCGGAGGGACTCACCTGCTGTTTCACTTATAGCACCGAACTGTTCGAACGAACAACGGTCGCTCGCCTGATGAGTCACTATGGGATGCTGCTGGAGGCGGCGGTCAGAGCCCCCGATCGGGCACTCTCGACACTCGCGCTCCCGCCGTGGGAATCGGATCTGGATGAAACAGAGATCCTCCTGCAGGAGCTCAACCAGCTTTCGGAGGAGGAGGCCGAGGGACTCCTCGACACCCAGTTGCGAGACTTGGCTAAATGAGCGATTTCGCCAACCCACCGGAAAGTCTCGCGGCGCGGCTCGCCGGCCTCTCCCCAGCCAAGCGTGCGCTACTCGAGCTCAGGCTTCGAGAGAAGAGCGCCGAGCCCGAGTCACCGCTGGCCGTCACCCCCTCGATCGGACCAAGGTCTCCGGGGCCCGCTCCACTTTCCTTTGCCCAGCAGCGCCTGTGGTTTCTCGACCAGCTGGACCCGCACAGTGCCGCGTACAACGTGCCCTGCCGCGCCAGGCTTAGCGGCGTCCTCGACCGAGCTGCCCTGCAGCGCGCCTTGGAGACTGTGGTTCAACGGCACGAGTCCCTAAGGACGATTTTTCCGGCGGTAAACGGTGAGCCATCGCAGGTTGTTCGGCCGGCAGGACCCTGTGACCTACCTGTGCTCGATCTGAGCATCCTGGGGCCGGCTCAGTGTCAGGCGGAGATCCAGCGCCTGGCTATGGACGAGGCCCGACGTCCCTTTGACCTGGCCGTGGGACCGCTGTTTCGGACTCGGCTGCTGCGTCTGACCGAGGAGGAGCACCTCTTGCTCCTCACGGTGCATCATATCGTCAGCGACGGTTGGTCGGTTGGCCTGCTCTTCCGGGAGCTCGGCACGGTCTATGAGGCGTACTCCGCGGGGGAGCCTTCTTCGCTGCCGGAACTCCCGATTCAGTACGCTGACTATGCCGTTTGGCAGCGTGCGTGGCTTCAGGGGCCCGTCCTGGATCGGCAACTCACTTACTGGAAGCGTCACTTCCGGACGCTCCCCGCCCCCCTGGACCTGGCTACCGATCATCCCAGGCCAGAAGTTCAGACCCACCGCGGAGCACGGGTCCGTTTTGCGTTGCCACGGGAGCTGGTGGAGCGGCTTAAAGCCCTTGGACTTCGCGAGGGGACCACTCCGTTCATGACGCTGCTCGCAGCCTTCCAGGTCCTGCTCGCGAGATATACCGACCGGGAAGACATCGTGGTCGGCTCGCCCATTGCCGGGCGCACCCGGCCGGAGACCGAGGGGCTCATCGGGTTCTTTATCAACACCCTGGCACTGCGTTGCGACCTGTCTGGTGACCCCGCCTTCCGCGAGCTCCTGGGCCGGGTGCGCGAGATGGCACTCGGCGCGTACGCAAACCAGGATCTGCCATTCGAAAAGCTGGTGGAGGAGCTCCAGCCGGAGCGCGATCTGAGTCACGCACCCCTGTTTCAGGTGATGTTCGCGCTTCAGAATGTCCCCCGCTCCGAGCGTAGGCTTCGGGGCCTCACAATGGAACACCTGGAGATCGACAAAGGTACGGCCAAATTCGACCTCGGCCTCAGCCTGGCTGAGGAAGCCGAGGGCCTCAGGGGAGTCCTCTCCTACAATACAGACCTGTTCGACAGCTCCACCATCGAGCGTATGGCCGGGCATTATTGCGTGCTGCTCGACGGCATCGCCGCCGATCCAGGCCGGAGGATTTCCGCTCTGCCCCTGCTCACTGAGGCCGAGCGGCACCACGTGCTCGTGACCGCGAACGCCACAGCGCAAGCTTTCCCGCGCGATCGGTGCATTCACGAATTGATCGAGGAGCAGGCGGCCCGCACTCCCGAGGCCATAGCGGTGCGCTCTCCCCAGGGAACACTCAGCTACGATGAGCTGAATCAACGCGGCAATCGGCTGGCGCACTCTCTCCGGCTTCTCGGCGTCGTTCCTGATATGCGGGTGGGACTCTGCGGCACGCGCTCTACCGAGCTCCTGATCGGCCTACTGGGAATCCTCAAGGCCGGCGGGGCCTATGTACCGATAGATCCGGAATCCCCGCGGGAGCGTCGCGCAATGTTGCTCGAGGATGCACGGGCGGAGGTGCTCGTAATCCAAGAGGAGCTCGTCGGAACCGGCTTGGCCGACAACCTGCCTCCAACGGTCCGCCGCGTTGTCCCTGTCGGTCCGGCCAGCCCCTCGGACCTGCCCCAGCGTTATGAGAACCCTCGCAGTGGGGTCACACCCGACAACCTCGCCTACGTGATGTACACTTCGTGCTCCACCGGAACGCCTAAAGGTGTGCTCGTTCCGCATCTGGCTGTGGTGAACCTCAGCAGTGCCGCAGCGGTGCAATATGGTTTGGGGCCCGCCGACCGGGTCCTGCACGCAGCACCATTGACTTCGGATTTCTCGGTGGAGGAGCTGTTCCCTGCATGGCTCAGCGGCGCTGGGGTAGTGGTCCCACCGCCTGGACCGCTTTCCGGCGGCACCGACTTCTGCGACCTCCTTGAACACGACATTATCAGCATCCTCCTACTTCCCACGGCCTTTTGGCATACCTGGGTGGAGGAGCTCCACCGATCGCGACAATCAGTGCCGACCACACTACGAGTCGTCTCGATTGGCGGGGAACAGGTGCGGCCGGAAACCTTCGACCTCTGGCAGACCCTGCGAACGGGCCGTGTTCGGTGGTTCAACACCTATGGTCCTACCG